>NZ_ABJL02000002.1 GCF_000172175.1 Bacteroides intestinalis DSM 17393
AGAAGACAAGGTTACGATGGACTTTGCTTTCTTTGCTATAGCTTTTAATATCAAAAAAATGTGCGCTAAACTACTAAAAGCAGGAAAGGGAGGGACTGCACGCATTATATGTATTCTTATCAGAACAATTATGACGCAATATACGAGGAATATAGCCGCGTATTACCAAATTAGTGAAAAAAGAGTCGCATAGAAGAAAAAAACATTTAAATATAAAAAAGGAGATGTGCCTTAGTTTTGACACATCTCCTTTATTTTTTATAGTTTGATTAACTTCTTACTGACGCGGTTGCGCAGAATAGTTAAGTTTCAATGCATAAGCTTTACGAAGAGCTTCTTTGATATCTGTAACGATACCCATTTTCGTATCTTGGTCAACTTTCAAAGAAACAGTCATCTGAGGCTGATCTTCCTCCTTCATACTGGCACGTTCACCAATAATGTAGTCCTGAATTTCAGCAACTTCAGCATAGCTATCATTCAATTGGATACGGCTTTCATTGCCCAGTTTCTTACGAAACTCAGCTGTAGGTTTTCCTACATAGATAAACGTAACCAAAGATTTCTTTTCCAGTTTTTCCAATTCTGTAGCTTGCGGAACCTTAAACTCAACCTTTAATGTTACCTCACGCATTGTTGTTACAATCATAAAGAAGAACAACAGAGTAAAGATAAGGTCAGGCAGAGAAGAAGTATTCAACGCAGGCATTTCGCGTTTACCAGTCTTATTAAATTTTCCCATTACTTCTTTTCTCCGTACTTTTTAGGTTCTGCCTCAGAAATCTTCTGAGGATATACATCACGAATTGCTTTTTGTTGATCTTCATCCAAAGCGGCATAATTTTTGCCAAACTTTTCCTGAGACAATTCTTCTCTCAGCTCATTATAAGCAGCCACCAGTTCATTCTGAACAGCCAAATATGCCTTGTAGGAAGATCCACGGTCGCAACGCAAAGAAACTACATGCTTTTCCGTAACCTGCATAGTGCCAAAGAAAGGTATCTCTTTTGCATGCTTTTCCGGTTTGGTTTCATCATTATACGGGTTAGCAATAAATTCTTTTGCCCTATCTCTCAATTGATCTACATTGATGTACTCTCCATTGGCCATGAGTTGGTCATTCATGTTCAAGAAGACTGTCATCACGTTACGCTCCTTAACCTTATCTGAATCATCATTCTTCTGGTCTTGTTCAGGCGGTGGCGGCAAACGTCTTGCCAAACCACGGTCCGTATCCATAGAAGTCGTAATCAAGAAGAAGATCAACAATAGGAAAGCAATATCCGCTGTAGAACTTGAGTTTATATCAGGAACTTTTCTTTTTCCTTTTGCCATTGTAATTACTCCATTAGATCGAGTTCCCTCAATCGATTATGATAATTTCTTTTTAATACTACTGAAAAGCATTGCAAGAACAGTTGCTCCCAGTAAGAAATAAATAGTATACAGGAACATATCAGTAACCTTTAGCCAGAACGGAACATTATCAGTTCCACTATAACCTGGTATATTCATCTGTTCTCCACTACCCATAGACCAAGCAACGATCATTACGACAACCAATAAAATAACACCTAGTAGTGATTTCAAAGCTTTTACAGGATTATCTTTTAATGCGCTACCAAATTGCAGGATAAACGCAGCTACCATTGCAACAACAGTCAAAGCAAACAAACCATACATCAAGTACAGCAGACTTTCTGTCTGTGCAGGCTGCCACATCTCGGGATCAACACCCGCCAGTACTGCATCGCCCTGAGCATCTCCACCGAAGTAGAATAAGCCCAATACTACTAAAATAGCGGCGAATAAAACATACAGTACGTAATATGATACTCTATATGATAATTTAGCCATTTCTCTTATTTTTTGTATTTCAAGTTATATTTGATAACCATATCCAACAGAGTGATAGAAGAATCTTCCATTTCGCTGGTCAAAGCCTCGATCTTAGACAGGATATAATTGTAGAATACCTGCAGAATCAAAGCAACGATCAAACCGAAAATAGTTGTAATCAAGGCAACTTTCATACCACCTGCTACAACCGTCGGAGAGATATCACCTACTTGTTGGATCTTATCAAATGCCTGCACCATACCAATTACAGTACCCAAGAATCCCAAAGACGGAGCCATTGCGATGAACAGTGTGATCCAAGAGCAACCTTTTTCCAAGTAACCAGCTTGTACACCACCATAAGATACTACTGACTTCTCAACTACGTCAAGACCTTGATCAATTCTCAATAAGCCTTGGTAATAGATAGAAGCGATAGGACCTCTTGTATTACGTGCGATGTCTTTAGCAGCTTCTACGTCGCCTTTTTCCAAAGCAGCTTCAATAGCAGCCAAGAATTTCTTTGTGTTGATTTCAGCCAAGCTCAGATAAATGATACGTTCAATACAGAATGCAAGACCGATAACCAAAGCGATAGCAACCAAACTCATGAAAGATGCAGTACCTTCAATAAATTTAGTCTTGATTTCCTTGTGAATACCACCTTCTTCTGCCTCTACAGTAGCATCACCAGCAGGAGCTGCTTGAGCTGCAGGAGCAGCTTGTTCTGTTTGTTCAGCTGCAGGAGCATCTTGAGCCTGAGCAAGTTGAGTTGAGCCAAATGTTAAGACTCCCATCACAGCAACAATTGCAAATAACTTTTTCATTGTGTGTCTAATTTTTAAGATTAATTAATTAAATTGTTTATTATATTCATTTATTATTTTTGTTTCCTTCTTTCATTCTGCGGAGAGACGGGGATTCGAACCCCGGATACCCTTTAGAGGTATACACGCTTTCCAGGCGTGCCTCTTCAACCACTCGAGCATCTCTCCAATAGACGCCTCTTTCAAAAACGGCTGCAAATTACAAAAAAAATGCGAACCACAAGCGTTTTCAGCTACAAATGTATTCTTTTTTTCGTTCTTGCCCCTCATTCTCTCCGTTTTATCTTTAATAAAATCTCAAAATTAATAAACTTTAAAATCTTTACGATGTTATTTGAGCATTCCAAACACTTTTAAAGCGTTCTCGGAAGTAACACGTCCAACGGCCTCCGGAGACATCCGGTAGATATCAGAAACCTTCATCAAAGTATCCTTCACATAGGCGCTTTCATTTCTCTTACCACGATTCGGAACCGGAGTGAGATAAGGGGAATCCGTTTCAAGAACAATCTTCTCCAAAGGTATTTTAGTCAAAACTTCCGGAAGGCGCGACTTTTTAAAAGTGACCACACCATTAATTCCAATTAGAAAACCTGAAAACTCCAGAATCCGGGCAGCCTCATCATCAGTACCCGTGAAACTGTGGAAAACTCCTTTTAAAGAAGTATTCTTGTAAGGTTCCAGTACATTATATATATAGCCAAAGGCATCCCGACAATGAATAACGACAGGAAGGTCATATTCCAAAGCCCAATTGATTTGCTTATCTAATACAATCTGCTGTTCTTTCAGAAAAGTTTTATCCCAATAAAGATCCATACCAACCTCCCCTATTGCAATATACTTATTGAAAGACCTTAGTTCACGAGCCACAATCTCCAGTTCTTTTTCATAATCGGCATTAACAGAAGTAGGATGCAGTCCTATCATAGGAAAACAATAATCATTATAGGTATTACATACCGATAACATTGAATCAATTGTCGTACTGTCGATATTAGGCATAAAGATATGAGTGACTCCTGCAGAACGGGCACGCTCAATAACTTGCGGTAAATCTTCTGAAAATTCTTCTAAAAAGAGATGGGAATGTGTATCTATCAATCTCATTTGTTTACTTCTTCTTTTCGTTTTTCACCGGTACGGTAATAGTAAATTAATCCGTAATCACGGCACAAATCCAAACGTTTCTCATTTGGAGAAACATCTTCAAACTTTTTTTCAACCTGGTTCCAAATATCTAAAATCAATTCATCTGCTGTGGTTCGCATAGCAGAAAGAGATTCTAAACTACGCGCTGTCAAAGCTTGCAGATTTTTTTGTCGGTCATAACTATCTGTAAAGATATCATAATGCACTCTAACCTTGGCTATTGTAGGATTATAAATAGGAATTCCGCCCTGTGAAGTTCGTTTAGCCTCTCCATCTATAATTTTTCGTCCCCATTCCACTAATGCTGTTTCTGTTGATAAATCCGGAACATTTGTACTATCTCCCGGTAAGCCATAATATGCTTTGTGAGCAACACGTACTTCCGAACGTATTACAGCTAAATTCAATACCTGAATAAAATGAGATACATACAAACGCGCCATCTTTACATTGGCCTGATGCTTATGACCAGCCTGCGACTGACGTTCAAAACATTGCAAATAATAAGACTGGGCAGCCTCAAACCTCGTCAAGAAATTCCGGGCCTCTGTCAACGTCTTCAGGGAAACTGCCAAATCATAAAGGTTCTGGACATCAGCTTTCGCAACCACTGCTTTCAGTGCCCGTATTCTCGCCTGATCTGTATTTGGTAATCTTCTATAAGGCATAAATCCAAAAAGACACTATTAAACCTCTCTATGCATCAAATTCTCTATTACCTTTTTAAGTTCTTCTTTCTTTTCCTCTGCAACACTGACAGCCGCTAAACTTTCCATCGCACGATTGCTATACTCCAACATTTGATTCTCACAAATAGCTTTTACGCCAATCTGATTATAGAGTTCCGTAACGGCAGCAATCTTCTCAACGGGTTGAAAGGCTTTTGCATGAACCCAATAATTTAACTGCTCACGTTGACTTGAATCGGCATGTTCAAATGCCTTAATCAGCATATAAGTTTTTTTATTGCAAAGGATATCTCCACCAATATTTTTCCCAAAGACTTTGACATTACCATAAACATCCAAAAGATCATCTTTCAATTGGAAAGCAACTCCTATTTGCATTCCAAAATCATACAAACGGTCTGCATCTTCTACTGAAGCACCTCCCAAACGGGCACCGATTCGCAAACTTGCAGCTAATAAAACTGCTGTTTTCAGACGAATCATTTCCAGATATTCTTCCGCCGCTACATCATTTCTCTGTTCGAACTCCATATCCATTTGCTGACCTTCACATATTTCAAGGGCTGTTAGACTAAAAAGATCCATGACTTCCTTCAAAAAGGATGGAGAACATTCTGCCATAAATTGATAAGCTAAAATCAACATTGCATCGCCCGAAAGAATCGCAGTATTATCATTCCAGACTTTGTGGACCGTTTCTTTGCCTCTACGACGATCAGCACGATCCATCAAATCATCGTGAAGAAGGGTATAATTATGATAAACTTCAATACCTATAGCCGGAGCATAGATACGAGTCACATCTTCCTGATACAAATTATAAGCCATCAACATTAATACCGGGCGAATTCGCTTTCCACCCATAGACAGAACATATTCCACCGGAGCATACAATCCCTTTGGAGTACGCGTAAACTGTAAATCAGTAATATGAGAATTAATTTTTTCGAGAAGCTCGGAAGCTGTAAACATAGTGATTATAAATTAAGGAGAATAGTAAGAATAAAAAGAGGCTGCTTTATCGGCAGCCTCTTTATTTATATAGATAACGTATTACTGCAATCTGAACATTACAGGCACTGTATATTTAACGCGTACAGGTTTACCGCGCTGCATACCGGGTTTCCACTTCGGCATAGTACCAATCACACGGAGTGCTTCTTTATCCAAATACGGGTCAACACCTCTTATGACTTTAGCGTCTACAATACTACCGTCCTTATTAACAACGAATTGTACTGTTACACGACCTTGAGTACCGTTTTCCTGTGCAATAGTAGGATATTTGATGTTCTTGCTCAAGAATTGCATCAAACCAGCCATACCACCATTCGGGAATTCAGGCATTTGTTCTACAACCTCAAAAATGGTTTGTTCTTCCGGTTCTTCTTCAACAACAGTTACAGGCACATATTTTACCTCTACTGCCTGACCTGTTTCCTCAGAAGAAGCGATCACTGTTTCTTCCACATCAGCATCATCAGCTACGATTTCCAATGTTTCGTTAATCGGAGCTACTTCTGGAGGAGGAGGAGCGACCTTTTCTTCCTGTTCAGTAATAGGAACCATTTCTTCCTCAAAATAGAGATCAGTAAGAGCCTGGCTTGTATCGATCTTGATATCGCGCTTTGTCCATTCAAATGCTATAAACATAAAAGCCAGCACAATAACATAACCAATAAGCATCCAAGTCGATTTTTTGTTCTCCAAATCTGCTTTAGGTGTTTTCTTAATTTCCATAATTATAATATTATTTTAACGTGTTTCTCATTTTGGGCAAATATAGTACTTTTTCTGCAAAACGTTCATCCGTACTATCTTTTTTAAGACAATATGCACCCATTTTTGTTTTTTTTATCCTTCAAAAAGCACACCTGCGCTTTTGTGCCACAAATGTAACGAGATATTTTAAAAATACCGTATCTTTGGCAATAATTTTAAATGAAATGTTGAAAAAGTCTTTTATTACGGTGCTACTACTACTGATTTTCTCCGTTTTACGTGCGCAAGACGGAACCAGCGCCTTCCAATTTTTAAAGCTTCCTTTTTCTGCCCACGCATCGGCATTGGGTGGAGAAAATATTTCTATTATAGAAGACGATTTAACGATGGCTGTCCAAAATCCCGCCCTTCTTTCGTGTGTAGCGGATAAAACTCTCAACCTGAATTACATGCTTTATATGGATGGTGTCAATGTTGGAGGAGCCGCATTCGCACGTACAGCAGGCGAGCGTTCCACTTGGGCGGTAACCGCTCAATATGTAAATTACGGAGAGTTAAAAGAAACCACCGAAGAAAATATAGAAATCGGCACTTTCTCTGCCAAAGATATTTCCATATCGGGCATTTATACCTATGATTTAAGTGATTATTGGAGTGGTGGTGTCCGCACAAACTTCATTTATTCTCATTATGATAAGTACTCTTCATTCGCAATTGGCATTGATTTGGGATTGAATTACTATCATCAGGAGTCAGACTTTTCCGCTTCACTTGTTGCACGCAATTTGGGAGGACAACTGAAAGCTTTCGAAGAAAGACATGAAAAGCTACCTGCCGACGTACAGCTTGGTTTTAGCAAACGACTGGCACATGCTCCTTTCAGGCTCTCATTTACTCTACATGACCTGACACAATGGAGTACATCAGCCACAGCAGCAAACAATTTTGGAAAGAAATTGTTAAATCATATCGCCCTTGGCATTGATTTTCTCCCAACCAACAACTTTTACCTGGCAGCCGGATACAACTTCCGCCGTGGAGAAGAAATGAAAATAAACGGCTCCAGCCATTGGGCGGGTTTTACTTGTGGCACAGGTATTCAATTAAAACGATTGAAATTAGGGATGGCATACGCCAAATATCATGTGAGTTCATCCTCACTTATATTTAATTTGTCATATACCTTATAATATATAAATAGTATAACTCAACATGAAAAAGATAACTATCGCAATCGACGGTTTTTCCTCCTGTGGAAAAAGTACCATGGCAAAAGATCTTGCCCGTGAAATAGGTTACATATACATAGACAGTGGCGCCATGTATCGTGCAGTCACTTTATACAGTATAGAAAATGGCATCTTTAAAGGAAATGAGATTGATACGGAAAGACTTCAGAAAGAAATTGGTAATATTCATATTTCATTTCAACTAAATCCGTTGAGCGGACGTCCTGACACCTATCTGAACGGAGTAAATGTAGAAAATAAAATCCGTAGTATGGAAGTTTCTTCTCGCGTCAGCCCTATCGCAACTTTAGGCTTTGTACGCGAAGCAATGGTGGCACAACAACAGGCAATGGGTAATTCCAAAGGTATTGTCATGGATGGACGTGATATTGGAACTACGGTTTTTCCCGATGCAGAACTAAAAATATTTGTAACTGCCACCCCCGAGATCCGCGCACAGCGTCGTTATGACGAATTGAAAGCCAAAGGACAAGAAGCCAGTTTTGATGAAATACTTGAGAACGTAAAGCAACGGGATTATATCGATCAGAATCGTGAAGTAAGCCCACTTCGCAAAGCAGACGACGCATTGCTGTTAGACAACACGACCATGACTATTTCTCAACAAAAAGAATGGTTACAAAAGCAATTCGATAAAACCGTTAAGGGATAAAGGAAAAAGGGTATAGCCCTTCCGATGACCTATTTACAATCTCTATATCAATATATTATATTATGGTAAAAGTAGAAATAGATGAGGGATCAGGCTTCTGTTTCGGTGTAGTCACTGCAATAAATAAAGCTGAAGAAGAGCTAACCAATGGCGGTACTTTGTATTGTCTGGGAGACATCGTGCACAATAGCCGTGAAGTGGAGCGCCTGAAAGAGATGGGCCTCATCACTATCAATCATGATGACTTTAATCATTTGCACGATGCCAAAGTTTTGCTGCGTGCCCATGGAGAACCGCCCGAAACTTATGAAATTGCCCGTCGCAATAATATTGAAATCATTGATGCCACTTGCCCGGTAGTACTCCGCTTACAAAAGAAAATCAAGCAAGAATATAATCAGAAAGATACCGAGGATAAACAAATCGTTATCTATGGAAAAACCGGTCATGCGGAAGTCCTTGGTTTAGTGGGACAAACTACCGGAGAAGCAATCGTTATAGAAAAGCTGGAAGAAGCTAAAAAACTGGATCTCACCAAGAGCATCCGTTTATATTCACAGACAACAAAGTCATTGGACGAATTCCAGAAAATCGTAGAATACATCAAAGAGCATATCTCGCCTGATGTCACATTCGAATATTATGATACCATCTGCCGGCAAGTAGCCAATCGTATTCCGAACATACGGAAATTTGCCGCTTCGCACGATCTGGTATTCTTTGTAAGTGGCAAGAAAAGTTCCAATGGGAAAATGCTGTTCAGTGAATGCAAAAAAATCAACCCTAATTCCCATTTGATAGACAGTGTTGAAGAGATAGACAATTCTCTGCTGACTGGAGCTTCCTCTATCGGAGTATGCGGAGCAACCTCCACTCCCAAATGGCTGATGGAAGAAATTTCAAAGGCCATTCAATCACGACTTACAGGACAATAAGTCACCGTTTTGAAACAACAAATTAACGTTAAATATGAATCACGCCCTCAGCTTTTTGCTATCTTTGCGTCGATTATTTAAACCAAACTAAAAGATTGTTATGGGAACAGTTAAGTGCATAGGTATTTTGACATCCGGTGGTGATGCACCGGGAATGAACGCTGCTATTCGTGCAGTAACACGTGCTGCTATTTACAACGGATTACAAGTAAAAGGTATATATAGAGGTTACAGAGGTCTGGTAACCGGCGAAATTAAAGAATTCAAAAGCCAGAACGTAAGTAATATCATACAATTAGGTGGTACTATCCTGAAAACAGCTCGTTGTCAGGAATTCACTACTCCCGAAGGACGCCAGATTGCGTATGATAATATGAAAAAGGAAGGCATTGATGCCTTGGTTATCATTGGTGGTGACGGTTCATTGACAGGTGCACGTATTTTCGCACAAGAGTTTGATGTACCTTGTATAGGATTGCCGGGTACTATCGATAATGACTTGTACGGAACAGATACGACTATCGGTTATGATACAGCTTTGAATACCATTCTGGATGCAGTGGATAAAATCCGCGATACCGCTACTTCTCATGAGCGTTTGTTTTTCGTGGAAGTAATGGGACGTGACGCTGGTTTCCTTGCATTGAACGGTGCCATCGCCTCAGGTGCAGAGGCCGCTATCATTCCGGAGTTCAGTACGGAAGTCGATCAACTGGAAGAATTCATCAAGAATGGTTTCCGCAAATCCAAAAACAGTAGTATTGTAATTGTTGCGGAAAGCGAACTGACAGGTGGAGCCATGCACTTTGCAGAGCGTGTGAAGAATGAATATCCTCAATACGATGTACGTGTTACCATCCTTGGCCACTTGCAGCGCGGTGGAAGCCCTACTGCTCACGACCGTATCCTTGCCAGCCGACTCGGTGCAGCAGCTATCGATGCCATCATGGAAGGACAACGGAACGTGATGATTGGTATCGAACATGATGAAGTAGTATACGTTCCTTTCACAAAAGCTATCAAGAATGATAAGCCAATCAAGAAAGACTTGGTAAATGTATTGAGAGAACTCTCTATTTAATTAGAATATAGTGAAATATGCAAAGAGGTTGTGTCAAAACTCTGGCACAACCTTTTTTATGCACAAAGCCCAGACTTTCGCAAGCCCGGGCTTTGCTATTACCCAAAGTTTTTGTATCTTTAGGCATAAAGTATTTCGTTATGGCAAAGTTACATTTTCGTCCTTACATTCCCAACCAAACCGTTCTTTTTCCTCAAAGAATTGATGAAAACATTGCGTCGAACGACCCGGTTCGCATAGTTAACACAGTTGTTGATACTCTCCATCTTGAAGGTTTCAATAAACTTTATAAAGAAACCGGCCGCTGTCCTTATCATCCTAAAATGATGCTTAAGGTAATTATCTACGCCTACATGAATAATATCTATTCGTGCCGTAAAATAGAGAAGCTTCTCTTGCGTGACATTCATTATATCTGGCTTGCCGGTAATGAGCATCCGGATTTTATCACCATCAATCGTTTTCGTAACCGTGTAAAGGAGGAGATAAATAATGTATTCACCCAGTTAGTTCTTGTCCTTGCCGACAAAGGTTTCATCAGTCTTGAGGTGGAGTATATCGACGGCACTAAGATTGAATCCAAAGCCAACAAATATACTTTTGTCTGGCGCAAGAGTGTTGAAAAGCACCGCACGAAGTTGCTGGACAAGATTCGTATCCTTCTGGAACAGGTGGACGAAGCCATTGCACAAGAGAACTCCGTAAAAGACACACCCGCCCAATTCACTCCCGCCATGCTCTCTGACATAGTGGATGAACTTAAAGAAGTCCTAGAACACCAGCCTGCCACAAAGGATAAGGAACAAAAGAAAGCCCTGCGCGAAAAGAAGAAACAGCTCAAGGAACTTGAAGGGTATCGTGACAAGCTGACGGAATACGACAATCATCTTGACACTCTTGGAGAACGTAATTCCTATTCCAAGACTGATCCTGATGCCACATTCATGCGTATGAAAGAAGACGCCATGAAGAACGGGCAGACCAAGCCCGGATATAATTTGCAAATAGGTACTGAAAAACAATTTCTCATAGACTTCCGACTGTTTCCCAACCCTACCGATACACTGACGCTCATTCCTTTCTTCCACTCCTTCCAACATCGCTATAACCGCTTACCCGCTGTCGGGGTGGCAGACTCCGGTTACGGCTCAGAAGAAAATTACCGGTTCATGCAGGAGAACGGGATAGAAGCCTTTGTCAAGTATAACTTCTTCCATAAAGAACAGCGTCCCCGTTATACTCCCAATCCGTTCCATGCGGAAAGTCTCCATTACAATACAGAAGAGGATTATTACGTTTGCCCTATGGGGCAGCGCATGAACCGTATAGGGACCAGACGTGACAAAACTGCAAGCGGATACATCACCGAAAGTGCACGTTATAAAGCACAAAATTGCGAGGGTTGTCCTTTGCGTGGCAGTTGCTTTAAAGCCCAGGGAAATCGTATTATAGAAGTCAATCACCGGTTAAACCAATACAAACGGCAGGCACGGGAAATATTGCTCTCAGAGGAAGGTATCAAGCATAGAGGCAGGAGGTGTATAGAACCGGAAGCTGTGTTTGGACAAATGAAATACAACATGGCATACCGCCGGTTCAGACATAAAGGAGAAGACAAGGTTACGATGGACTTTGCTTTCTTTGCTATAGCTTTTAATATCAAAAAAATGTGCGCTAAACTACTAAAAGCAGGAAAGGGAGGGACTGCACGCATTATATGTATTCTTATCAGAACAATTATGACGCAATATACGAGGAATATAGCCGCGTATTACCAAATTAGTGAAAAAAGAGTCGCATAGAGAAAAAAAACATTTAAATATAAAAAAAGGAGATGTGCCTTAGTTTTGACACATCTCCTTTGCATTATAGCCATTTTGCTACAATTTCTTCTGTCCTATCCCATAGTTCCTTCATCTGTACATGATGAAAGAATTTCTCTGCAAGCTGTTTAGGATGGCAACTTACATTCAACGTTCCGGTACGTTTTCCCGCATCTTCATCCAGCAACAAACTGATGGCCGTCGCTGCTCCTTGGCGAGGCGTACGTATGAAAGGGCGGAAAAAGATATCCGTCAACGGATCAAACCACATATGCATCGTAATGATTGGGGTGGAAACAATACCCGGATCGGCAGCATTGACAACAATTCCTTTTTCTTTCACCTTCTCCGATAGAGCTATTGTAAACAAAGTTAATGCCAATTTCGTATTACTATAAATCGGAATACGCCAGAAAGCGCCTTTCTTTCCACGCAAAAAGAAGTCAGGAAAATCCAGTTTACCGATGGCATAAGTGCAAGACACCATGTTTACAATCCGGCTTCCCTCCCCCATCAGTGGTAACAATTTACGAGTCAATAGATAAGGAGCTACATAATTGACACTCACTGTACGTTCCAATCCATCTTCGGTAATACGACGTTTCGTTTCCATAGTACCGGCATTGTTCATTAACAAGGTGATAGCTTCTCCACGCTGAAGAAGTTCATTGGCAAAAGAAGCCGTAGAAGATAAAGAAGCAAGATTGACCGGTACTATTTCCAATGCTATATTTCCTGTTTCCCGCATTATTAACTGACGCTTCTCTTCTGCGATTTCAGGATCACGACACGCCATAATGACTTTATATCCGGCGGTGGCAACAGCGCGTGTAATCTCCATTCCCATGCCACCATCTGCTCCGGTTATAACTGCAAGTTTCTGTTTCATTATCCTTTTGCTTCTATTTTTGTAATTTCCCGTTTCAAGCCAGCCGGAAGTTCTTCATTCAAATGCTGATGACATGCCATTTCAATGGAATACATCCGTGCAATACAATAATTACTATGTTTACAATTACAGCGTGCTTTCTCTTCTTCACGCATGCGGTTCACAAAACCCGGTTCATTAAGCAGGGCACGCGCCATCTGCACAGCTTCAAAACCATCATTCAGTACCTCATCTATTTTTTCACGCGAAACTAAACCACCTACATATACCAATGGTATCTTAATTCCTGCCCGGAACTTCATCGCATCTTCCAAGAAATAAGCCTCTTTGAAAGGAACGGTCGGTATCATCCACTTTCCTACCATTCGCACTCCATACTTCAGCCACCAGCAATTCATATAATGAGTCATAGTACGGATAGGCATCCGACCACGCATCACATACATAGGAGCCTTACTAACAAAGCCTCCACTTAATACTAATGCATGAGCTCCTGATTGCTCCAAGCGTTTTGCCACCTGCATAGTCTCATCCATTTCCATCCCGCCACGGAAACCATCACGCATATTCATTTTTACCAATACAGCCATATCCGTTCCGGCAGCTTTCATCACCTCCTCTATTACCATATCCATAAAGCGCATTCGATTCTCCAAGGAGCCACCAAAGCAGTCCTTACGGCGATTCGTATAAGGAGAAAGGAACTGAGAAATCAAATATCCATGTCCGGCATGTATTTCAACAGCATCAAAGCCTGCCTCACGAGCCAAATTCACAGCATGGCCGTACGCACGTGCCATCTCCGGCAATTCCTCTTTTTTCAAGCCACGAACAAAAGTCGGTGAGTAAAGATTGAAACCGGTGGAAGCTCCGACAGGAGTAACACCACAGATACTTTTATGTGACATATTGCCACAATGTCCCAACTGGATAGCTGCCGCTGCACCTTCGGCATGTACAGCATCAGTCAGTTCTTTTAATCCGGGGATAATTTCAGGCCGCATCCACAATTGGCGGTCGAACGACAAACCACTTTGGGTGACAGCTGCATAGGCCACAGTAGTCATTCCAACACCACCAGCCGCAACTGAACGGTGATAGTCGAGCAACATTTGCGAAGGGGCATTACCCGGACACATACTTTCAAATGCCGCCGAACGGATAGTACGATTCCGTAAAGTCAGCGGACCAAAAGTTACAGGAGTAAATAACTTGCTCATGAGTATTATTTATGATTTGTGATTTATAAGTGAGAGATTAATAGAGGAACGGAAAAACACGTTTCCGGTTTCCCACCGCATCTCCAAATTCCTCTTTATAACGATACCAGATGGCATTGGCACGAGGAACCAGGTTAGCCACTGTCCACCATAGGAAAACCAGTCCGGAGAGCGACCAGGTCAATATGGCCCATCCTGCCCATTCTATAATTTCACCAAAGTAATTGGCAGAGGTGACATAACGATACATCCCCTGCGATGGAAGGTAATGCCGCGTATCTCCCGGTTTACGAAGATGGCGAATTACATAATCCGAATACCAGTTGATTCCCATTCCGGTAAAGAATAGCAATACTCCAATAATAAACTGAGGAGTCATCAGCCACTCCGGTGGATAAAGAGTTTCAGGAGCCAGATAAAAAAGCCATTCTCCTTGCATAAAACCATTCAGGAGGTTGAACAGCATTCCCATCATCATAATGACAAGCGGCATACGACTCTTTCCCTTCAGCAGGAAAGGAAACACAAAGGCGCGTTGAAAATAATGTAATTGAAATAAGAGAAAGAAAATTAGGGGAGCAATTGAATTATATCGTGCTGAATTCCACCAAAGTAATAACATCACAATAAATACAGGTGCCTCCATCAACATCCATGCCAATTTATTATTAATGGAAATGCCCCAAGATGCAGTGCGAAACATTCCATATCCCGCTTTGACAAAATAAAGTGCGATAAATACAAACAGTGCGATGATGCTCATTGCACCAAGAAATAGCAGAAAAGTCCCTTGTTCCATACTTGTTTCGATTTAAGTACGGGCAAAGATATATAAAAAGGAGGAAAAAGAAAACTTCCTCCCCTTAATTAGTTTACAAAGACATTAGCGAATTATTTCAAAAACAATGAATTTTAAAATCAAAGTGATAAGTTTGCGGTTTACGTCAGAAATGGGTACAAAGTTACTTACAAAAGTAAACAGGATGAGACATAGTTGTATACTTAGGGTATCTCAGTATGATACTTAGGGTACCTCAGTCGTATACTGAGATAGGGTTATTATACGCTTCTAATAATCAACCAGTTACAAAAACGTTTTTTAACTTCAATAAATCAGAACAAACAGTTTAGAAAAAACGATCTCATTACTGTAGGGTTATGAACAAAATGTGATAAGGTGGTAGGGTGATAAAGTGATAACGGGATAACGCCCTGTGATATATAGCGCAGCCACTTTATCACCCTACCACCTTATCACTCTTTTATTCCTTCTTTTTCCGTTTTACTCCTATTTATCGCTTCTTAATAGGTACATAAACCGCATCTTCGAGTACATTTTTGTATGCCGGACGAATGATACGCTTACCTTCAAAATTCAATTCTTCATTACGGTGCGCACACCAGCCGACGATACGAGCCATGGCAAACAACGGCGTAAAAATTTCCTGTGGTAACCCAATCATTTCATAAACAAAGCCGGAATAGAAATCAACGTTGCTCGATACCGTCTTTCCATTGTTCTTCACACGACCGAAGGTTTCGATAGCACGTTCCTCCAAGAGTTCAAGGAAAGCAAATTCGCGCTCTTTACCCTTTTCCCGGGCAAGATCACGAGCCAATTCTTTCAGTAAGATAGCACGTGGATCGGAAATCGTATAAACAGCATGTCCGATACCATAAATCAATCCCGTCTTGTTATAAACTTCCTTATTCAGCATACGGGTGAAGTAAGTGTCGATCTCATCCACACTTGTCCAGTCCTGAATATTCTCCTGTAAGTGATGGAACATATCGGCCACCTGAATATTTGCACCGCCATGAAGCGGGCCTTTCAACGAACCGATACCTGCGGCAATGGATGAGTATGTATCCGTTCCGGTAGAAGAAGTAACACGAACCGTGAAAGTGGAGTTATTACCACCACCATGCTCAGCCTGAAGCACCAACAAAAGGTCGAGCGTACGCGCCTCCAACTGTGTATAATTACGTTTCAGCATATAGAGGAAATTTTCGGCAATAGAAAGATTTTCCTGCGGATGGCGAATATGCAATGAACGCCCGAAAGTGGCATGGCGCAGCATATTATATGCATAAGCAATAATAGTCGGGAACTTGGAAATCAAATCAATGCTCTGCCGCATCAGATTGTCACGGGAAGTATCATCGGCAGCAGGATCAAAACGATACATCTCAAGTACACTGCGTGCCAGAATATTCATAATATTACTCCCTTCCAGTTCGATAATATTCATCTTGGTTTTCTGCTCCAACGGCATATTATCATTAATCAGTTCACGGAAAGAAGCCAACTCCTCCTTATCGGGCAAATTACCGGACAGTAACAGATAAGCCACTTCTTCAAATCCGAAACGCTTCTCTTTAACAAAAGCATGAACAATATCCTCTACATCATAACCACGGTAGAACAACTTACCCGGGATAGGTTTCAAGCCACCGCCCGGAACACGTTCATAACCCACTACATTACCAATTCTGGTGAGCCCGACCAAAACACCCGTGCCGTCTTCATTGCGCAAACCGCGTTTCACATCAAATTTGGAGAACAGTTCAGTATCAATCCGAACCGCTTCCTTCATATTCTCGGAAAGCTTATAAACTAAATATTCCTTCTTCATTTTCGTATCGTTTTAATCGTTAGTATTATTTTTCAATTCTTTCCACTATCTCCCGAGTAAAGGCAGAAGTGGACAAAGAGACACCGCCGGGCATGAAGCGCGCCAAGTCAGCGGTAGCACGGGCATCAAGGAAACTTTGTTCCAGGGCATGTTCTATCAAGGAAGCAGATTCTTTCCAACCGAAGTATTCGAGCATCATTACGGCAGACAGAATGATGGAACAGGGATTCACAATATCTTTGCCTGCAATATTCGGTGCCGTACCATGGGTGGCTTCAAAGATAGCATGTCCGGTCTGGTAGTTGATATTTGCTCCGGGAGCAATGCCGATACCGCCCACCATGGCAGCCAACTGATCGGAAACATAATCTCCATTCAGATTAAGAGTAGCAATCACAGAGTATTCTTCAGGAATCAACAAGGTATTTTGCAGGAAAGCATCCGCTATGCAGTCTTTTATCACCAGCTTTCCGTCAGCCAATGCTTCTCCAAATTCACGTTCAGCCAATTCGTAGCCCCACTTTTTGAAACCACCTTCGGTAAACTTCATAATATTTCCCTTGTGCACCAATGTCACGGAAGGCAGGTTATTCTCAAGTGCATACCGACAGGCAGCCCGCACCAATCGTTCCGTTCCTTCTTTTGAAACAGGTTTCACACCGAAAGAAGATGTCTTAGGGAACCGTACTTTCTTTACCCCCATCTCATCGTGCAGAAACTTATAGAACTTCTCTGCCTCCGGTGTACCGGCTTCCCATTCGATACCTGCATAAATATCTTCCGTATTTTCACGGAATACACACATGTTCACCTTCTCCGGATGACGAACCGGAGAGTGAATGCCCTGATACCAACGAACCGGTCGCAGGCATACATACAAGTCCAGTGTCTGGCGCAATGCCACGTTTAGTGAACGGATACCACCACCGACAGGTGTAGTCAGCGGACCTTTGATACCCACTTTGTAATCACGGAAAGCTTCCATCGTTTCATCAGGTAACCACAGGCCACATTTTTCAAAAGCCCGTTCGCCTGCCCACACTTCCATCCATTCAATTTGCCGTTGTCCGCTATATGCTTTCTGCACGGCAGCATTCACAATAGCTTGCATAGAAGGAGTAATTTCAACTCCTACCCCATCACCGGTAATAAAAGGTACTGTAATTTTATCCATCTTTCTATCTTGCATTAAGAGCAGAACCGGCACGGAACCAGCCTATCTGCTGTTCATTATACGTATGTTGAGCCTCGAAGCTATCCTTAGTACCATCTTCGTGGTGAAGGACAATCTTAAGATTACGGCCGGGAGCAAAGTCCGTCAATCCGATTACCGAAATCAAATCATGTTCCTGAATCTTATCATAATCGGCTTTATCCACAAAAGTCAATGCCAGCATACCTTGTTTCTTTAGGTTCGTTTCATGGATACGGGCAAAACTCTTTGCCAGGATCACACGGACATTCAGGAAACGGGGTTCCATAGCAGCATGTTCACGACTGGAACCTTCACCATAGTTTTCTTCGGCTACTACAATGGAAGAAATCCTTTCAGACTTATACATCTTTGCCGTACCGGAAACCGGACCGTACGTATTAGTCGAACGATTCCAGACACTGTTAGTTTCTCCATTGAAAGCATTCACAGCACCCATCAGCATATTGTCTGAGATATTCTCCAGATGTCCACGGAACCGAAGCCACGGACCTGCCATTGAGATATGGTCTGTAGTACACTTGCCCTGTGCCTTAATCAGTAATGGCATATTAAGCAAATCAGTTCCTTCCCAGGCAGGGAATGGTTGTAACAATTGGAGTCGTTGTGAATGAGGGTTCACATTGATTTCCGTCTTCTCACAACTGGGAGCCATATACCCTTCACTACCTTCGGCAAATCCTTTCGGCGGCAATTCTTCACCCACGGGCTCGGAAAGCTTTACCTTTTCTCCTTCGCGATTCACCAATACATCTGTCAGCGGATTGAAACAAAGGTCTCCGGCAATCGTCAGTGCCATCGTCAATTCGGGGGAAGCGACAAAGGCATACGTATTCGGATTACCGTCTGCACGTTTGGCAAAATTACGGTTGAAAGAGGTTACGATAGAATTCTTACGAGTAGGGTTGTCTGTCTCACGTTTCCACTGACCAATACAGGGACCACAGGCGTTTGCCATAATTGTAGCACCGACTTTCTCAAAAGTATCTATCATCCCATCCCGCTCTGCCGTAGCACGTATCCGTTCGGAACCGGGGTTCACAATCAGGGGAGCAGCTACTTTCAGATGTTTCTCTTCAACCTGGCGGGCCAGGGAAACGGCACGACTTAAATCCTGATAGGATGAATTGGTGCATGAACCTATCAATCCGACTTCCATCTTACGCGGATAACCGTTAACCAATACTTTTTCTGCTAACTCAGAAATAGGCGTAGCGGCATCGGGAGTAAAAGGACCATTAATATAAGGTTCCAGCCTGGAAAGGTCAATCTCAATTACCTGATCGTAATACTTCTCCGGGGCAATCATGATGTCGGCATCTGCACGAAGATCCCCCGCCACAGAATCAGCCATCTCTGCCACTTCTTCTCTTCCGGTAGCTTTCAGATAAGTAGCCATACGATCATCATAAGGAAAAAGTGACGTGGTGGCACCGACTTCGGCACCCATATTACAAATAGTTGCCTTACCGGTAGCGGACAAAGAAGCCGTGCCCGGTCCAAAATATTCAATGATTGCATTTGTACCACCTTTAACCGTCAGGATACCTGCCAACTTCAGAATTACATCTTTGGGAGCCACCCAACCATTTAGTGCACCTTTCAGATGTACACCAATCAAGCGAGGCATTTTCAATTCCCATTCCATACCGGTCATCACATCCACCGCATCGGCACCGCCGACACCGATAGCAACCATACCCAAACCACCTGCATTGGGTGTATGAGAGTCCGTTCCTACCATCATTCCACCAGGAAATGCATAATTTTCCAATACTACCTGATGTATAATACCCGCACCCGGCTGCCAGAAACCGATACCGTATCGGGAAGAAACATCACGCAAGAAATCGTATACTTCTTCATTTGTCTTGGTAGCAGTGGCAATATCTTCCCGAGCTCCTCTATAGGCCTGTATCAGATGGTCGCAATGTACTGTCGAAGGTACGGCAACTTGTTCGCGACCTGCATTCATAAATTGCAGCAATGCCATTTGTGCGGTTGCATCCTGCATTGCTACACGGTCAGGGCGGAAGTTTACATAATCTTCTCCCCGTTTGTAGTCTTTTACTCCCTTCTCATCAAACAGATGAGTATACAAAATCTTTTCTGCTAATGTCAGCGGACGTTGCAGTACCGCCCGCACGTGTTCCATTTTCCCCTTATAAGAAGCATAAAAGGCCTTTAACATAGTTACGTCATACACCATAATCACATTTATTTTTTAGTTTTTCAATATTGTAAAGATTACAAATTAATATAATAAACAAACTAAAATCGTTAAAGGTTTAACAAATTAAAACTTTTCTTCCTTCAAAAGCGAAGAATGATTACCTTTGCGAAAAATTTGGGCGATAAATGATAATTTATCAGCCTCTATCATTATTATATATGAATAACAAGTTCCCTTCTCCAACCGATCATCTTCAGCGACAAGAACTGCTCCTGCGTATGGAATATGAATTCGAAAAAGAAGAATTCAAAAGGCAGACTGAAACCATGGGTATCGCCCGCAAGGTGAAACGGGGACTCTGTTGGTATCCTGCCACTCCCGGACGAAGTTACTACAATTCGCTGAATCAATTAGTAATAGAAATTACACATACGGAGGATACTGATATAGAACATAATTTTGAATTCGGGCGTCCCGTCTGTTTTTTCCGCAAAGGATATGATGGGAAGATTACTTATTTCAATTCCATCGGTACCATCAGCTATGCCAACGAAACCCGCATGGTTGTTGCGATGCCCGGTGCAGGTGCTATACTGGAAGTGCAATCTGCCGAAAACCTCGGAGTGCAGCTTTATTTTGATGAAACGTCCTACCGCACTATGTTCGAAGCCCTCTCCGATGTAATTCGTGCCAAGGGTAATCGATTAGCAGAATTAAGAGATATTATGTTGGGAACTCTGAAACCTGGATTCCGTGAACTTTACCCTGTCCGTTTTCCCTGGCTGAACTCCACACAAGAGAATGCAGTGAATAAAGTGTTGTACTCACGTGATGTCTCTATAGTACACGGCCCTCCGGGAACAGGAAAAACTACTACTCTTGTAGAAGCCATCTATGAAACATTACACCGCGAACCTCAAGTACTGGTTTGCGCCCAAAGTAATACAGCTGTCGACTGGATCAGTGAAAAACTCGTAGACCGTGGTGTGAATGTTCTGCGCATTGGTAATCCTACCCGAGTAAATGACAAGATGCTTTCTTTCACGTATGAACGCCGCTTTGAAGGACATCCGGCTTACTCTGAATTATGGAGTATCCGCAAAGCCATACGTGAAATGGGCGGAAAACATCGGGGCAGTTATGAGGAACGGGAAAGTGCCCGCAATCGCATGAGCCGTCTGCGTGATCGTGCCACACAATTGGAAATACAAATCAATGCCGATCTTTTCGACAATGCCCATGTCATAACCTCCACCCTCGTCAGTAGCAATCACCGCATATTAAACGGACATCGCTTCGGTACACTCTTTATTGATGAAGCCGCTCAAGCCTTAGAAGCTGCTTGCTGGATAGCTATCCGCAAGGCCGACCGTGTAGTGCTGGCAGGCGATCATTGCCAGCTTCCACCTACTATAAAATGTTATGAAGCTGCCCGTGGAGGACTGGAATCTACATTGATGGAAAGAGTCGTTGCCAATAAACCCAGTACCGTCTCCCTATTGAAAGTACAATACCGTATGCATGAGGAGATCATGAAATTCCCCTCACAATGGTTTTACAACGGAGAACTGGAAGCGGCTCCGGAAATACGATACCGCGGCATTCTCGATTGGGATACGCCTATCAGTTGGATAGATACCTCTGAAATGGACTTTAAGGAAGAATTCGTAGGTGAAACCTTTGGGCGTATCAATAAAGCAGAAGCCGATTTGCTGCTTCAGGAATTAAAAGTTTATATTAACCGGATCGGCGGAAAGCGTGTCTTAGAAGAACGGATTGATTTCGGTATCATCTCTCCTTACAAAGCGCAGGTGCAATATCTCCGTAATAAGATTAAAGCAAGCGGGTCACTCAAACCCTATCGCAGTCTACTCACAGTTAACACTGTAGATGGTTTCCAGGGACAGGAACGTGATGTCATCTTCATCAGCCTTGTACGTGCCAATGAAGAAGGACAGATAGGCTTCCTCAACGACCTGCGAAGAATGAATGTCGCCATAACCCGTGCCCGAATGAAGCTGGTGATACTGGGTGAAGTTAATACACTAAAGCATCATAAATTCTATCACAAACTTATTGAGCATATCCAACAGATTTCAAAAACATAAAAAAGATTGCGCAACTTCATACAAGTCATTTCCTACATGAAATTGCGCAATCTCTTATTTCCCAGAAAAGCCTCCCGCTTTTATTTCTTATACCAATCCTTATACTCGCTACCGTTAGATTTCACCCATTTGATAAACTCCGGATAAGTAATATCTACACTTTCGGTTTCAGTGGTACTAAAATCTTCCGCATCAACCAACTGAATGGCGAATGGATAATTCTCTGCCGCCACATAGTAGATACCATTGTTTGGCGAAGACAAGTCTTTGCCTGTATGGAACAAACTCATATTAGCTTTTTCTGTTGGCTTATAGTTTACCAGATGAACTTCACAACGATTGCTACCCAAATTCTCATGAACCATGATAAACGGATTATAAGGAGCTACTCCGAAAGTTTCATGATCTACAGGAGTAGTCAGGGTATTTTTAATCTTATAAGATGCTGTCTTTGTATTATTCTCTGTAGCCGAAAGAGCATTAGTAAACACATTAACCGTAGCTTTGGCAAGTTCGCGGTCCAAACCCTGACTGGTATCTGAAATGTTGTCAAACTCAGTAACTACATTCGAATGATCCGTATTCATCTGATAAGCAAAACCATTTTTAAAGGAAGCTCCAGACCAAAGTGCTGTAAATGTATCTTCTGTAGAAAGTACCTGGTTACTCGTATTAAACGACAGGACAGAATTATACTTCACAATAACATCGTTCAAATCATAATCACCTTTATTGGGCCAGTTGTCTTCAAAAGCTAAAATTCCTTTATAAGTCATGCGATAGGCGACAGAACGGTCATCATCTGTTCCCGGATCAGGTTTTACCTCCGGAACCTCAGGAGCTATCGCTTCTATAGGATTGGACCAGACATTAAACTGTACATCATTATAATCCTGATCAATCGTATAATCTTCAAATGATAGCACTACAAAATCATTGATACGGAAAGCAGCCGTATATGTACGCCCATTAGAGTTCGCTTTAGGAGTTGAATAAAGAGTTATATTTCCTTTATTACCGTTCTTCTTAAAAGAATCATTAAAAAGAAACCAGCCTATCTTTACTCCATTAGGAAATACAGTACCCTGATCTACTCCATTCTCATCAATATAATGCAGTTTGACACATTCTCCCCCCTTCAAACCAACAGGTTTTGCTTTAGCATCTCGGGTATGCGTATTAGGAAATATAATATACTTCTTTGTAGCTGCTATTTTCGCTTTAGTAGCTTCACCCCTATAACAGTAGTAACCAAAAGCACTTGCAGCTGAACTGGTTCCTCCAATAAAGCGAACGGAAACTTCAACATCTCTTTTTTCAGGATCATTCACTTCAAAATCTACAGACTGGCGATAATCAACAGGGCAATTTCCCCCTTCTGGAATCACTTTTCTAATAGTATTCAATATAGTATTGGATAATTTCAGTTCTCCTTCAGTATTCAGATAATTCGGACGACCATTAGTTTGCCACGTTCCCAGAACACCAAACCCGTTAGGAGCATTCCACGTAACTGCAGCAGCGCGTGTCTCCGGAGTATTATTAGTCAATTCCCATTCAATATCAGCATTAATCACATTGTCCGTTATAGTAGTCCGCACCAATCCCGGAACTCCAACATACGAAGTATAGATATAAGCATCCGCTCCGTGATCTGCCGCCACAATTTCTTTGGCGTGATACTCACCATTCTCATCAGTCATACGGGTAATCGCAGGGTTTATATCAGTACGCAAAACAGTCTGTCCATTTTCATCTATAGTAAACGGATCTTCAAAATAGACATTAAAAAGCACTTTATAACCTTCAGGAACATCATACTTCACATTCAACTGAATAGTAGAAGTAGTGGAAAAATCAAAAGAATTAGGTTTATCTTCACCACCACCATTAGGATCATAAACATCACGGGTACATCCAGATACCATCAAAATAACCAATACACTGCATAGTAAATAGTAGAATGCGCCATGTATTGCATAGAAGTTTGCTTTCTTCGTCATAGCAATATGTTTTATGTTGTCAATTCGGTACAAAAGTAGCAAATTATATTCACTTATTACATTATTCGAAAAATAAATTATTATAATATGCAATATTTAGCAAAAGATGATCAACAATTACTCTTTTTCCGAAATAGATAATGTATTTGCTCACATTACATAGTCTATTTTGTCCAAACAGATCGTATGTTTTGGGTAATTACATATGTTTTACCCCAAAAGAAGTTATGCTTCCGGCAATTTCATACTTTGTTATACAAAATGAGAGGAGCAACTTGCATTACTCCTCTCATTTCTTCCAAGAAGGATTAGTTATTTTCCGGACGCAACTGACGAACCGTAACAGCTGTCTGCCACATTTCGCTTTCGCGCAACTGACGAAGTTCTTCGTTCAGCTTCTCACGATAATCAGGTTGAGAATTGCTGTCGATAGAGATCTGAGCCTCATTACCAGACTTAACGCTTGCATACAATTTCTGTACTACCGGCTTGATAGCATCGTGGAACGGAGTCATCCAGTCCAGAGCACCGCGTTGTGCAGTAGTTGAACAGTTAGCATACATCCAGTCCATACCATTCTTTGCGAACAACGGCATCAATGACTGAGTCAATTCTTCTACAGTTTCATTGAATGCTTCTGACGGAGTATGACCGTTTTCACGCAATACTTCATACTGAGCCAACAGCAATCCCTGAATAGCTCCCATCAATGAACCACGCTCACCTGTCAGGTCAGAAGTAGCTTCACGTTGGAAAGTAGTTTCAAACAAATATCCTGAACCTATACCGATACCCAATGCGATGGTACGATCCATAGCCTTGCCTGTAGCATCCTGATAGATAGCGTAAGAAGAGTTCAAGCCACGACCTTCGAGGAACATGGTACGCAATGAAGTACCCGAACCTTTAGGAGCTACCATAATTACATCGATATCTTTCTGAGGAACTACACCTGTACGGTCGTTCCAAGTAATAGCAAAACCATGAGAGAAGTAAAGAGCTTTTCCCGGAGTCAGGTAAGGTTTGATCGTAGGCCATACAGACATTACGGCTGCATCAGACAACAAGCACATAATGATAGTACCTTTCTCACAAGCCTCCTCAATACCAAACAGTGTTTCACCCGGTACCCATCCGTCAGCAATTGCCTTCTCATAAGTCTTACCCGGACGCTGTCCAACGATTACATTGAAACCATTATCGCGCAGATTGCACGCCTGTCCCGGTCCCTGTACACCATAACCGATCACTGCAATTGTTTCATCTTTCAAAATTTCACGTGCTTTTTCCAAAGGAAATTCTTCGCGGGTCATTACGTTCTCAGTAACACCGCCAAAATTCAATTGTGCCATTTTCTTTTTTAGTTTTTTATTTGTGGCTTGCGCCAGCTAATGATTAATAAAATTATTTCTCTGTAAATATCACTTTCGAACGACAAACGACTTCGCTGCCATTCTTTTTCACTTCAATATCGAAAGCTCCGTCTCCCAATTCATCTTTATAAAGCGTGAGCTCGTCATCGTAATAACTTTCGGCTACGTAAGCCATTTCAAAACGACGGATACGCTTTTCCTTATACATCTCTATCGGAAACAAGTCCATGATATGTTCGATGTAGCGGATACTGTTCACGTGTCCGTTGATGTCGATATCACTGTATTTAGCTTTCAATGTAGCTACCGGTTCGGTAGAAGTCACTTTGATGCGTGAAGGTTTCTCGATAGGACAAGGTTCATCGCACACATAATCTACAATGCTACCTCCGTGCAATGCCAGCAAATCGGCAGGCTTGCGGGTATTGAGGTTAATCATGGCCCATACGGAACGCGCATAACCAATCTTCTTTCCGTCTTTGTCCAACAAGGCAAAGTCACGATCTGTGAAAAGACGGTATACATTCTCCACCCAAGTCCAGATGGTAAAGTCCTCATATTGAAAAGGCATTTCATCCAGTTCGATGGCAAGGCGGGAGAGTACCCATGTGTAGTTGTCTTCATTCAGCGTGGCTATACCGAATCCACGGTCACTGGCATGAAAACCGGCACAATTCAACAAATGGTTTCCTAATACGCCCATGGTAAGGCGTCCGGTAAAGTCCACATGGAATGGCTCCGCTACAAACTGATACTTTCCAATCTTACTACTATTCTCACTCATTATTTCGCTCCTTTTCTTTTTTCAATCGGTATTTCGTTTCACGGTCGGCAAGGTATTCGTTCACACGCTCGAAGCAACTGGTAGTGATAGCCACACGTCCCGAACGAACAAACTGAAGTACACAGTCGAGGGCACGCAATTCGTCATAAAGATTGGTAATTTCTTCACCCATACCATTCTTTTCTACGATAGCAAACACAGCATTCACCTCTACAATACGTGCATTATACTTACGGATCACTTTCGATACCTCCGGTTTTTCTTCCAGTATCGGGGTTGTTATCTTATACAATGCAATCTCATGCTGATAGATCTCATCATCCGTGAAGTAGTGTGCTTGCAGCACATCTATCTTCTTGGTGATTTGCTTGGTTACTTTCTCAATGGTGTCTTTATCCGTCCATGCGGTAATGGTGTACTTATGTACGCCCTTGATGGACGAAGCCGAAACATTCAGACTCTCGATATTGATCTGGCGACGGGTAAACACTGCGGTTACTTGGTTCAGCAAACCGGCGAAGTTCTCTGAATGAACGATTATCGTATATAATGTCTTATCCATACTAAATTAAGAATTAAGAACGAAGAATAAAATTAGCATTCCAACAACATCTGGTTTACCGAACCACCCGGAGGTGTCATCGGCAACACATTGCCTTCTTCCATAACGCAGGCTTCCAACAGGAACGGACCGTCCGTAGCAAGCATTTCCTCTATTGCACCTTTCAGTTCTTCACGCGTCATTACACGGCGTGAAGGAATGTCGTAGGCAGAAGCTATCTTCATATAATCCGGATTCAGCATCGGAGTGAACGAATAGCGACGATTGAAGAACATCGCTTGCCACTGGCGTACATTACCCAGGAAGTTATTATTCAGCAAGATCATCTTAACGGGAGCTTTCTGTTCCATAATGGTTCCCATCTCCTGAATGTTCATTTGCAGACCACCATCACCCATAAATACACATACAGTGCGGTCGGGACGTCCGAAAGTTGCACCGATTGCTGCGGGAAGTCCGAAGCCCATTGTACCCAATCCACCGGAAGTTACAATACTGCGTTCCTTACTATACTTAAAGTAACGGGCAGACATCATCTGATTCTGACCAACATCAGTAACCAATACAGCTTCATGATTCGTTGCCTCACTTACGGCACGGATCACTTCTCCCATACTCAAGGATTTGCTTGCCGGATGCAATTCAGGACGGATCACCTTTTCTTCCTCTACTTTCTCGTAAGGTAAGAAGCTATCCAGCCATTCCTGGTGAGTAGCAGGTTTCAGAAGTGCCGTAACGGCAGCAAGAGTCTCCTTACAGTCACCCAACACGGCAATATCTGTCTTCACATTCTTATCTATCTCAGCAGGGTCTATATCGAAATGAATGATTTTCGCCTGTTTGGCATACGTATCCAACTTTCCGGTTACACGGTCGTCAAAGCGCATACCTACGGCAATAAGTACATCACACTTATTCGTATTGATGTTCGGTCCCAAGTTACCGTGCATCCCCAGCATACCTTTATTTAAAGGATGTGCAGTAGGCAAAGCAGAAAGTCCTAACAGGGTACAACCGGCAGGCATTCCAGCTTTTTCGATAAAGGCACGCAGTTCCTGTTGTGCATCACCTAACTCAACACCCTGTCCTACCAACACCAACGGACGTTCAGCGCTATTGATCAGTTCAGCAGCCTGTCTCACAGCCTCTTCATCCATTTCGGGAACAGGCTGGTAACTACGGATGTAATCCAACTTGGCAGGAGCATATTCACTCTTCTCTACTTGTGCATTCTTGGCAAAGTCCAGTACAACAGGACCGGGACGACCGCTTTTGGCAATATAAAAAGCACGAGCCACGGCCCAAGGCACATCCTCGGCACTACGTATCTGATAACTCCACTTCGTGATAGGCTGCGTAATACCTACCAGGTCAACTTCCTGGAAAGCATCCGTCCCAAGGAATCCCGTACCTACCTGACCGGCAATTACTACCAAAGGGGTACTGTCTATCATAGCATCTGCGATACCTGTTATCGTATTCGTCGCTCCGGGACCACTCGTCACCAGGCAAACACCTACTTCGCCTGATACGCGGGCAAAACCTTGCGCGGCATGAGTAGCACCCTGTTCGTGTCGAACCAAGATGTGATTCAATGTCTTCCGATGGTCGTATAAAGCGTCAAATACCGGCATGATGGAGCCACCCGGATATCCGAAAATGGTCTTTACTCCCTGATGTTCCAAGGAACGCATCAATGCTTCAGCGCCTGTTATTATATCTTTCATTCTATTAATGGATAATGGAATTCTATTTCATTTGTCAATTCTCGGTTAATCAATCAGTCTCACTGCACCCTTATCGGCAGAACTTACCATGCTGGCATATGCCTTCAGACTCTTTGAGACTTCGCGTTGACGGGTGACGGGAGTTATCGGGCGGGCAGCCAGTTCCTCATCCGTCAGTTTGACGTTAATAGCGCGTCCGGGAATATCAATCTCGATGATGTCACCATCCTGAATCTTACCGATATTACCTCCGGCAGCTGCTTCGGGAGAAATATGTCCGATACTCAATCCTGACGTACCGCCACTAAAACGACCGTCAGTAATCAGTGCACATTCCTTGCCCAGATGGCGCGATTTGATATAAGAAGTCGGATAGAGCATTTCCTGCATACCGGGACCGCCTTTCGGACCTTCGTGTGTGATGACCACAACATCACCGCTGACCACTTTTCCGGCAAGGATGCCTTCGCAAGCAGCGTCTTGTGAGTCGAACACTTTAGCAGGACCCGTAAATTTCCAGATACTTTCATCCACACCTGCTGTTTTCACTACACAACCATCCTGAGCGATATTACCTTTCAGTACTGCCAAACCACCGTCTTTGCTGTAAGCATGTTCCAGATCGCGAATACAACCTCCGGCACGGTCAGTATCTAATTCTTTATAATAGACATCCTGCGAACCCAGTACCAGATTAAACTTTCCGGCAGCAGCGCTCTTATATTTCTTCACAGCTTCTTCGCAAACATTCGGGCTGGTAATACCGTATTTATCGATTACATCCGCCAGCGACCTACCGTCTACACGCTTTACGCTCGTATCGACTAATCCGCCTTTGGCAAGCTCGCTCATAATAGCGATGATGCCTCCGGCACGATTTACGTCTTGAATGTGATACTTCTGAGTATTCGGGGCAACCTTACACAGACAGGGAGTCTTACGTGACAACATGTCAATGTCATCCATACTGAAATCTACCTCTGCCTCGTGCGCTACAGCCAAGAGGTGAAGCACTGTGTTGGTAGAACCACCCATCGCAATATCCAGCGTCATGGCATTCAGAAAAGCCTGACGGGTAGCGATGCTACGGGGAAGCACACTGTCATCCCCATCTTCATAATATTTATAAGCATTTTCAACAATCAGTTTGGCAGCATCCTTGAACAGTTGCGTACGATTGGCATGAGTAGCCACAATCGTACCATTGCCCGGCAATGCCAGTCCGATAGCTTCGTTCAGACAGTTCATCGAGTTAGCGGTAAACATACCGGAACAACAACCACAAGAAGGACAAGCATGTTGTTCTATCTGAGCTACATCGGCATCACTTACACTTTCATCAGCCGACTTAATCATAGCATCGATCAGATCCAGATGCTGGCCGTTCCATTCGCCGGCTTCCATCGGTCCGCCTGAAACGAATACAGTAGGGATATTAAGGCGCATTGCTGCCATCAACATACCCGGAGTAATCTTGTCGCAGTTACTGATGCAAACCATTGCATCCGCTTTATGCGCATTCACCATATACTCTACGCTGTCGGCAATGATGTCACGTGAAGGAAGCGAATAAAGCATTCCATCGTGTCCCATCGCAATACCATCGTCAATGGCAATCGTGTTGAATTCGGCAGCAAAGCATCCCAGCTTCTCAATCTCAGCTTTCACCTGTTGTCCGATTTCGTGCAGATGCACATGTCCCGGGACAAACTGTGTAAATGAGTTGACAATTGCGATAATAGGTTTTCCTAATTGCTCTTTCTTCATGCCATTTGCCATCCACAACGCACGAGCCCCTGCCATACGGCGGCCTTGCGTGCTGAACGAACTGCGTAATTGGTGTTTCATCTTCAAATCTCCTTTTAATTAAAAAGCCTTCCTCACATATGGTGAGAAAGGCTCCTAAATTGATATCTTAACGTACGAATACATACACAACCTTTCTCACGCTCTTGATTCCAGGACCACGACGCGAATAATATGCAGGACTGCCAGGTTAATAGATGTATGTAAGTTCATAACTTTATTTACTTTACTGTTTTCGTTAATCGTGCTGCAAAGGTAAGGGCTTTTTTATAAACTCCAAACAATTTGAAGAAAAAAATGAGATTATTATGATTAATCGTAAGTAAACGCCGCTTTTAAATCTTATTTTATCACTTTCATATGCATAAAAAATAAGTGGTTAGTGTACCGGCAAACGCTTTCCTACCAACCACTCATCCCCAAAGACCAGCTATTATTTAATTTTCAGCTTCCGCCCATTCTTCAGCTCCCCGCTTTTTCAGTTCAGCAGTGAAAGCTTCCGCTTTTTCTTCAGCAATCTTCTCGTCTTCAGGACTTGCATAAGCATGTTTGTAGCCTTTCACTACATTCCATTCACCACGGGTGAAATCGGGAAATGCCACGGCGGCACAGTTATTATCCATAGAGAGCGTTCCAAGTTCGGCCAGACAACACCATTCCGCCAAGTCGTATACATCCATATCCAACGGCAATCCGTTTTGCAAGCAGTACACCAGACGGCAATCCATAATGAAGTCCATTCCTCCGTGACCGCCTACTTTCTGAGCCAATTCACCATATTTCGTCAATATCGGATGCCTGTATTTCTCTACAAGCGCATCCATCTCAGCCTTCGGCAAGAATCCGTGTGAATTCAAGTCGTCTACCTTAGGCTGGACGCCCGAAGCAGCCAACTGATCTGCATCGAGAGCATATCCTCTGACCGGATATTTATTGGCGAAACCTTTTGTGCCGGTAAGCTGGTACAGGCGATTATAAGGTTGCGGTGTCATTACGTTGTGCTGAATTTCGATAACCTTGCCGTTCTCCGTACGAATCATAGTCGTAGTGTGATCGCCATTACGGAAGTTATCACATACAGAGTCCGTTCTTTCTTCCACCAATGCCTTGCCTATGAAGGATTTGGTGTCCATGGCTACCAACGTTTTCATACGGTCGCCACGATGAATATCAAGCGCTTGCGCCACCGGACCAAGGCCGTGAGTGGCATATACATCACCCCGGTGCTTCATGTTATAATCCAGACGCCAGCCCAATTTATCGTTCTCGCCTGCTTTCCAGTAATGATTCCAGAACGGAGCAAGGTTGTGGATATAAGCACCTTGTGCACGGATTATCTCACCAAACACACCATGCTGCGCCATATTCAGTGTATTCATTTCATACCAGTCGTAACAGCAGTTCTCCAAGATGAAGCAATGCTTGCGATTAGCTTCACTCATGTTAATCAAATCCCAGCATTCCTGCAAATTCATGGCTGAAGGCACTTCTATAGCTACATGCTTGCCGTTCTCTAAAGCACATTTAGCCACAGAGAAGTGATGCAACCAGTCCGCGGCAATATAAACCAAGTCTATATCATCGCGCTTGCAAAGTTCTTCATAACCTTTCTCTCCCGAATAGACGGCTGCCTTCGGCATAGACGCCTCTTTCAAATATTTCTGGCAGTTCTCTGCACGTGATCGATCATAATCGCATAAGGCTACAACTTGTGTGCCCGGTATATACGTAAAACGTTTCACGGCACCGGGACCACGCATGCCCAAGCCTACAAATCCAACACGTACACCTTCCATCTTCGGAGTAGTCAGTCCCAACACACTCTTTTGTCCGGCCGGACGTTCGGGTGTTTCTACCACAATAGTTCCTTTTTCCCACTGCCAGTTCGTGCCATACTCATTAGTCTGCCGAGTGGAAGTTTGCGTTGAGCATGCGCACATCATCACGCAAAGCCCTAACAGTAATAATTTAAAGTTATTCATATTTCAATATTTAAATAAAAGTTATTCAATCTCATAAGTATTCTACCTTAACCAACAAGTCTTCAGTTGACAAGGGAATTACCAACTGCCGTGCTCTTTCTTGAACTCAAAGAATTCAGCCTCCCGGTTGCACTCTCCATGGTAGTTCCATTCGATTTCATCCGAATACTCTTTTCCCTGATAGGAAATGACTGCTTTCAGCATATTCTTTCCGTCATTCAACACTACCTTATCGAATATATAATGCACATCCGTATAGCCTTTGCGGGCACCCGTCAGTTCCTGATTGTTGAGATACACCTTTGGAGCACCCATATTAGAGTACACTGTAACAGAGGTCTCTTTCCTCTCACGCACGGCATTCCTGCGTTGCGTCAGGTAGAGAACCGGCTCTTTGCTCCAGTTCGCTTTATACCAGAAGTAGGAGTCTTTCTTTATTTTACGGTCAAAAGTCATCAGTCCTTTCATATTACGGGCATCTACACTCCCCCTTTTCGAGGTCGGTACCGCAAAATCAAACATGTTCCATAAGTAGGAAGCTATAATATAAGGATGTTGGGCAATAACGCTCCATTGATATTCGTGCGTTTTAGTCTGGAAAGTCTCCGGATAGAAAGGACTTGTCCAATTCAAGGCATCACCCAGGATTTCAGTCTGATGATCAAGATTGGCATCCGCACCATATTCAGTCAGCATCAATCGTTGCCAGGGGTATTCCTGTTCCATCTTCTCTATCCACGGTTTGATATCCTGAATTTTCCTTTCGTACCAACCGAAGTAGCGGTTCATGCCTTGTATATCCGCATTTTGATTGACAGGATGATTGACATGGCCATAGCCGTTGACCGATACCGTATAGCGGTCAGGATCTTCCTGTTTGCAGAGGTCATGGATGGATTGGGTAAGAGACGCAGTATAACCGTGCGGATGATACACCTCGTTATGGATTCCCCACACGTAGATGGAAGGATGATTAAAACTCTGGCGGATAAGTTCGCGCATTTGTTGATGGGCATTATCCCACTCTTGCCCGGAAACACGGTTCACAAAAGGAATCTCCGCCCAGATAATCAATCCCAGCGTATCACAACGCGAGTAAAGGTGATCGGACTGCTGATAATGCGCAAAGCGAACAGTAGTTGCACCGATATCCATAATCTGCTCCAAGTCAAAATCATGTTCTTTATTAGTCAATGCACTACCCAACCCCCACCAATCCTGATGGCGGGTTACACCATACATGGGATACTGCTTTCCATTCAGAAAGAAGCCTTTACCTGCTACCACTTCGTACTTACGAAGCCCCAGCGGTTGAACCACCTCGTCTATTACCTGTCCGTCCTGCATCAGGCGTGATACGACTTTGTACAAATAAGGATCTTCACGTCCTTGCCATAGGTGGGGACTGTTCAGTTTAAAATGCGAGGAATAGTTTTGTACCCCCTGCGGAGTAAGTTCAAAAGCCTGGCTATGCTTCTTCACCAATTTACCGTTTCTGTCATATACAGCATTCTCCAATATCAAAGGAACCGGGGCCAACGTTGCATTGTCCACTTTCACCCTTACAGTCACTTCGGCCGATTTCTTTGAAACATTCTTTTGGGTAATATACACGCCGGAAGAGGCATGATCATTCACAACGATATTACAAGGTTCCGTCACCACCAGCCATACAGGGCGGTAGATTCCACCATAGACACCAAACAATACGTGATTCGTGGGAATGACATCAAGGCGTGCGGTATTGTCTGCCTTCACTACAATCTCATTTTCCTTGCCGAACTTCACCTGCGAACCAATCTCGCATACAAAAGCGGAATAAGCTCCTTTATGCGTGCCGGCCAGATACCCATTGACATAAACCTCGGCACACGAACCTACACCTTCAAAGCGCAGGAAGATACGTTTACCTTCCAGACTTTCGGGGAAAGTGCACTTTTTCCGGTAATAGGCTGCACCTTCATAGAAAGCAGACACCTTTTTCTGCATATCATCGGCATTCCACGTATGAGGGATGGTTACTTCTTGCCAATCCGTATTCCATTTCTGCACGGCCTGCATAGTTTCTTTCGAGAAAGGCCCTTTCTTAAACTCCCAACCGTCATTGAATGATGTCACTTCCCGCGCATTCATCTTATCGGATATGCCTGACATCATCAAAACGATTAATAGAAACAATATATTATTCTTCATTATCAGGTAATTGTTTTATTTCATTTCTACATTAACCACTGACAGGAGGATTATTTGCCTGCCATCTTATAAATCTGGCATCCGGATAACAAAAAAGCTCCGACTCCATAGACTTCGGTCATATCCCGCGTCACTTTACGCGGGTCGGCACCAATGGGCTGTACATAGCCCAGTTTACCGGTCGGTTCCACCGCATCCACCAGTGCTTGCCATCCCTTCTCTATCACCGGCATAAAGGTTGCTTTATCAAGCAGCCCCTCGTTCACCCCATAAGCAAACGCATAAACGATAAAACCGGTGGCGCTTGTTTCAGGCGACGGATAAGATGCAGGATCAAGCAAACTGGCATGCCAATACCCATCCGGACTCTGCAAACCGGCTACACGGGTAGCCAAGGTCACAAACAAATCCTGATAAAAGGCTCGTGAGGGTTCAGTCCGGGGAAGTGTCTGCAATATTTCAGCCAATCCTCCCAGTACCCAACCGTTGCCTCGTCCCCAAAACACTTTCTCACCATTAGCTTCACGCTTGGAGAAATAACGGCAATCGCGATAAAACAGATGTTCTTCCTTATCATACAGGTAGTCGTAACTGGCTTTGTACTCTTTGTTCAGAAAATCCAGGTACTTCTTGTCCTTGGTCAGCACATAAAGTTTGGCATATACAGGGGGAGCCATAAATAATGCATCACACCAGGACCAGCGATCCAAAGTCTCCAATTTACCGTAATTCAGTTCCAATGTCGTTTCAGCAGGATTATCTACCACCCAGTTGGCACGTGCCATAACGGGAGCTATCATCTTCTTATTGCCATATTTATTGTAAAGGTCGATAAAAGGCTGTCCTACGGCAATAAAATCTGCATGATACATCCACTTTCCTACTTGAAAATGATTGCGCCGCCCGATGCGGAGCAACCACTGGTAATATGAGTCATCTCCGTCTTCTTTTTCTGTCAGTTCCGCCCAATCCAGCATGCCCATGTATAGAGCGGCATGTGTCCAGTCCAGATCATCGTGCTCTGCTCCCTTGTTAGGATTGGCAATCTGCCAGTCAGCCACCTGTTTCATAATGGATTTTATGGTAGCCTTATCAAAGTTTTGCTGCGCATCAACGGTCTGCATAACACTCGATAAGAAGAAAAATATAAAAAGAAAAAACTTCTTCATAACATAATTATATTTAGCGTTCAAAATAAGGGTAAGATACTTAAGTCAATGCATCCCAGTATTTATCCTCAACATCTACATTTTCCTCTATCTGCAGTTTGATGACGAAAGGCTCACCAGGATCTTTGACTGGCATACACACATTGTATTCGTCTCTTGAAGTTTCCACGATATCCACTTTTCGTCCTTTCTCCAATAAAATAGCTTTCTCTATCCGAGTGCCTTTGGGCATTTTTACTACTAAATTGCCGGAATAAGGAATATTAAATACAATCATATATATGGTACCGTCTTTGCTTCGGGTATAATATCCCCAATCTTGCTTGGCAAGACCGGCATAGTCACACCCATAAATACATTCACCATTTTTTTTCATCCATTTGCCAACGATATCTGCCATTTCCAGTTCTTCCTGTCGAAAGTCACCTTCGGGTTTCGGTCCGAAGTTTATAACCAAATTCCCTCCCATAGATGTGGCATGTGCAATGCGTTGTATAGCCTCAAAAGGAGTCTTCACATAACTGAGCGTCCAATCTTTGTGATATCCCCATTGGTTTTCCGGCAAAGTCATATAGCCTTCCCAATCGTGGCGGGTAATACCAACGTCCTTCACGGGATCGGGCAAACGACGTTCATAACCCGATTCGTAATCACCCATCAGGTGACCGTTGCTGTCAAAATGCCGTTTACCATAATCATCAGCCCGCAAACGACTGTTCACAGTGATCCCCGGTATCATCTCCTTCAACATTTTTTCGATATGGGCACTCCACCACCCGTTCTCTTTAAAGCTTGCATCCCACGTTCCGTCGAACCAGAAATCTTTCACCGTAGGATAGCGTGTGGCAAGTTCTTTTATCTGATTCTCCGCGAACTCCAGGAAACGACTGAACGCAATGCTGTCTTCTTTACTCTTTATCGAATATCTGAAATCAGGATGGCTCCAGTCCAATATCGAATAATACAAATGTACATCAATACCTTCCGCATCGAAAGCCTTTACAAGTTCACCGATAATATCTCTCTTACCGGGAGTCTGAGCTACAGTATATTTGCTATATGCACTCGGCCACAAACAAAAGCCATCGTGATGTTTAGTCGTTATCTTTAGATATTTTACGCCCATCCTTTTTGCCATCTGCGCCCACCGGAAAGCATCGAAATTCGTCGGATTCCACCTATCCATCAGCTTCATCCATTCCTTAGGCGTGATATTTGCCGATTTCAATAAAAAAGAAGAAGGTCCGTCGTAAAGCTTACCGTTCCATTCACCACTGGTAATGGCATAAAGCCCCCAATGAATGAAAAGCCCCAATCTATTGTCACGAAACTTCCGCATGGATGCATCCTGGCGCTTTTCTAAACGCTCAGCACCGTATTTCAGAGGAATTTCCAAATCAGCTGGCAGTGTCTTGGCAGGATCTTGTGCAGACACACCGGTTCCGAATAATAGAAAGAGAACTAATATCTTAACAAAATTGTTTCTCATAAATCCAGAGTTTGTTTGAAAGATTAATAAAGGTTATTTGATAATTAATAAAGTCGAACCTCATAAAGCATGATCAGCCTTTACGCTCTCCCCGTTCCAGGCTTTTAACGAAGTCCATGAAGTGAAAGCTTCGTTCCAGAAAGGATCGGTTTGCGGCAAGCCCAATGCAACAAAACCGAATGTACAGAGATAAACACTTCCGGTATTGATATAAGACTCGGACATTTCAATCTGACTGCCGGCAAAACCAATGCGCAACCAACCTTGATCGTCGTAAGTACGAGGCGCGGCAAACTGGCGTTTGATAACTGCCGTCAAGGCACAACGCACCTGGGCAGGTTTGACGGACACCGGCAAGTTATGTAGCAGCGCAGCATGTCCCAAAGCATGAAATGCACCTACGCGATAAACAATGGAACGTCCGATGACAGGATAAGCACCTTCCGGTGAAATCACCCTTTCCTGTTGTGCTGCATAACGTGCAAGACGTCTCATCTGGGTGGGCAGGAAGTCGGCTCCCGGTATCCGGTGTTTATCCATGACGCGCAGTATCTCCGTCAACAGGGGATGAATGACAAAGCTGTTATAGTAATCGGCATGATAATGGGGTCCGTCACCATAGTTTGCATCTCCTATATACCATTTATCGCGAAACATTTCCACTCCATATAACAATCGTTCGCGGTCACACTCACCTGTCAACTCCAATAGCGTGGCTTCAATGATGGAAGCGAACAGCAACCAGTTGCTTTGGAACGGTTTGATGGAACGGGTATGCTTCAACTCGGTCAGCAGATTGTCTTGTACTTGCTTATCCAGCCTTCCCCATAACTGGGTAGGCGCCCGCAATATGCCAAGCGATAAGAAGGCGGCATCTACCAAAGGCTGATAAGGTGTCTTGAAGTCCAGATAATCAGGCGAAGCAGGGTCGACGGCATTAGCCAACCCCTTTAATGTCAGACGGATGTATCTTTCCCTTAACTTACCTTCTTCCGTATCATCAGCCCCCAACTCGAGCCACGGTGCTATTCCGCATATCGTTCTCCCGAATGCTTCTAAATGGGAAAATTTGTGACCGCGTTTACTATCCAATGATTCTTGAGGCATATTGGCCCGTAATGTTCCATTGGCAAGATTTGTCAACACAGGATCAGAGATTTTCACAAGGATACTGACCCACAATCTGCGGTCTTCCTGTCCGGTAGTCTGACGGGATTCACCTGCATAAGACATTGCGGACATTGCCAATATTAAGAAACAAAGTATTATATTTCTTTTCAGTGTCATAGCATTACTTTCTTAAGTCAGCGCATCCCGGTATTTGTCTGCCGCACTGGCGGCGTCTTCTATCTGTAGCCGGATGACGAACGGTTCCGTAGGTTGCTTCCGGGGCATGCTCACGTTATATTCATTTCGAGCGATTTCAATCACGCCTATTTCTTCACCGTCCGGCAGTTCGGCCTTTGTGATTTTAGTTCCTTTCGGCGTCTTTACCACCAATTTTTGCGAGTAGGGCGGATTGAATACCACCATATATACCTGCTTGTCCTTGCGGGTGAAGTATCCCCAGCTTTGCTTTTCCCAGCCGGCATAGTCGCATCCATAAATGCATTCGCCGTATCGCTGCATCCACTTGCCGATGGCTTCGGCCAAGTTCTTTTCCTCGGCACGGAAGTCACCATCGGGTTGCGGGCCGAAGTTCACCACCATGTTGCCGCCCATAGACACGGCATGTACGATGCGTTCCAACACTTCCAGTGGTGTTTTCACGTAACTGATGGACCAGTCTTTGTGATATCCCCATTGATTTTCGGGCACAGTCATCACGGCTTCCCAGTCCCAGCGGGTCACCTTCAGATCTTTCACCGGATGGGGTAACCGCCGCTCATAGCCCGATTCATAATCGCCCATCAGGTGCCCGTTGCTGTCGAAGTGGCGCTTGCCGTAGTCGTCAGCACGCAGGCGGCTGTTAACGGTTACTCCCGGAAGCATTTCTTTGAGCATGCGCTCGGCATGTGCCGTCCACCAACCATTCTTCTTGATGCTGGCATCCCAAGTTCCATCAAACCAGAAGTCCTTCACTGTGGGATAGCGAGTGGCGAGTTCCTTGAGCTGATTGTCCGTAAACTCTAGGAAGCGGGCAAAGGCAACTTCATCTTCCTTCGACTTGATGTCGTAACGATAGTCCGGATTACTCCAGTCCATCACCGAGAAGTAGAAGTGAACGTCTATTCCCTCATCATTATAAGCCTTCACCATTTCGCCTAACACGTCTCTCTTATGCGGAGTTTGCGCCACGGTATATCGGCTGTATTTGCTGGGCCACAGGCAGAATCCTTCGTGATGCTTGGTGGTAATTTTCACATACTTCACACCCATTTTCTTAGCCATCTTAGCCCAAGTTTTGGCATTGAACTTTTCAGGGTTCCACTGCTCCATCAGCTTCATCCATTCGTCAGCCGGTACTTTGGCCCATGATTTCAGCCATTCGGCGGCTCCGTTGTACACCTTACCGTTCCACTCTCCACCGGGAATGGCATAAAGCCCCCAGTGTATAAATGCTCCTAACCTATTATCACGAAATTTCTGCATGGCGGCATCATGGCGTTTTCCTAAATGGTCAGCACCATATTCCAAAGGGATTTCTTGTTCGGCAGGCAGCGGTTGTCGTTGTTGCTGTTGCTGCGCAAAAGTAGTTGTCGCAAAAAGCGAGCATAGTAAGATTACTCGTAGAATTTTCTTCATACCATTACATTTAAAAGTTTATGCAAAGGAAGCGCATTCGGCGTATATTGCCTTACTTTATTTGCCATTTGTTTTATCCAAATTCCTTTTAGTAACACTTAAAAAAAACTTGGTGCATAAATGATTTAAGTTTCGCATGCTGTTCAGCATCCTGTCAGAGACGTACCCAAGAGGGTTCAAGTCCCTATTTGCTCCGTACCATAGTCGGATAGGGGTACTTCTAACCGAATTTGGTACGGAGTTGGTACGGACCTGATACTGTCCGGGTACGAAAAGGAAACCCTTAATTCTGCCAACAAGTTACTAAATTATTTTTCTCCTATTGGGAAAAAATATTTCTCCTACCGGAAAATAAAACACCCATTTATACCAAGTTATTTTTTAATGACTAAAGTTTTGTAGGCTGAAAGCCTTTCAGGCTACTTGCGAAACATGAACTAATGATGCGCGCTTTTGTGCTTGGCGGCAAAGGCTGTAGGCGTTTCGCCGAACACTTTTTTGAAAGCATTGGTAAAGTACGCCTGGCTCTCTATTCCTATCTGCATCATTACCTCGCGCATGGTTATGTTTTCTTCGATAATCAGCTTGGCGGCTTTACGCAGACGGCAATGCAACACGAACTCTACAACAGATTTCCCCGTCAGGCTCTTCACCTTTGCATACAACTTGCTCCGGCTCATCATCAGTTGCTCGGCTATGAGGTTGACGTCCATCTGCGACTGGTCTATGTTCTCCTCAATGAAGGCTATCAGTTGTTTGAGGAACTTGGCATCCTGCTCGTTGGAAGAGAGTTCACTACTGTCGGCATAATGGTTCTTGGCGTAGTGCTCCTTGAGTTGGTGGCGGTTCCGGAAAAGGTTGAGGATGGCAAGGTTGAGATAGGTCAGGTCTATCGGCTTCTCAAAGTATAGATCGGCTCCGGCGTCCGTTCCCTCTATTTTGCTTTCGAGACTGGTTTTGGCGGTGAGCAGGATGACAGGGATGTGCGAGGTATTCACATCGCCCTTCAGTTCGTTGCACAGTGACACGCCATCTTTGCCGGGCATCATGATATCGCTCACTATCAGATCGAAGTCCTCCTTGGCTATCAGCTTCAGTGCTTCCAATCCGTCAGCAGCCTGCATTACCCGGAATTCCTCGGACAAGGCTTCGGCAATCAGCATCCGCAGGTCGTCATTATCCTCCACTATCAATATCTTCTTCTTGATGGAAGGCACGAACTCCACTTCCATATCTTTGATGCCGGCGGGCGAGTCTTCCTCTGCAGAAGCGGTGGAACCTTCCGTTATCGTTTCTTCCGCCGCCGTGTCCTTGCACTTCACAAAATCGGATTCGCTAAAGAGGCTGCTGTCAGCAGGCAGGCTCACGATGAAGTCGGTACCCCGTTCTCTTTCACTGTAGATGGTGATGCTGCCTTTGTGCAACAGCACCAAGCTCTTGACAAGTGCCAGCCCGATGCCCGTGCCCAAGTGCGAATCCTGGTTCACCGTATTCACTTTATAGAATCGCTCGAACACACTGCTGATGGACTCGCCTGAAATACCTACGCCCGTATCTCGCACGATGATGGAAAAAACCTCGTCATTTGTCTCGCCCACCGTATAGCTGTTTTTGTACTCGGAATGGAAATCTTTCCCGCACTTCACTTCTACAAAGATGCTTCCGTGCTCCCGGGTGTATTTGAAGGCATTGTTCAATAGGTTCATAGTGATTTTCTCCACGATGCTCCTGTCGGCGTAAAGTTCGTCGGGCAATGCCTTGTCGCAATCTACACGGAAGTCTATGTGGTGCTGTGCAGCATAGTCCATGAAGTCGTCGGCAATTTCCTGTATCATCCGGTTCACGTCTATCGGTTGCAGTTCCAGGCGCATCTTGCCGTTCTCTACCGTGCGGAAGTCCATCAATTCGTTCACTAAATTGAGCAGCCGCTGCACATTTCCGTTCAGTATGCGGTAATAGTACTCCTTCAGCCCGTCTCGGCGCAACTTATCCAAGGCTGCCAATATGAGGGAGAGCGGTGTTCGGAAGTCGTGTGATATGTTGGTGAAGAAGCGTAGCTGTGCCTGGTGTATCTGCTCCTTTTTATCTTTCTCGATGTTCTCCTGATAGAGCATCAGCTTAAGCTTTTTCTTTTCAGCGTAGTGGCGGTAAACGAGGAAGACGATGCCCAGCACGATGAGCAGGTAGAGCAGGTAGGCTATGGGACTGAGCCAAGGGGCTACTTTGCGCACGACTTTTATGATGGTAGGTTTGTCACCCCAGATGCCGTCGTTGTTGGCAGCGTACACCTCGAAGTAGTAGGTACCGGCCGGCACTTTAGGGTACATCACCGTGCGCTGCCGGGCGTTGGTGGTAATCCAGGCATCATCGTAACCCCGGAGGCGGTATCGGAAGCGGTTCTTCTCCAGAATGTGGTAATTGTCCGAAGAGAAACGGAAGCCGAAGTTCACTTGGTCGTAGTCCAGTGTAACGGTGGCAATGGAATCGCTGAGCACATAGTCGGGGCGCACGGGGCGATGGTTGATGAAGAATTCGGAAATAATGGCCTTGGGCTTGTATGTGTTGTAGGACATTCCTTGCGGGTTGATAATGGTGAAACCGTTAGTACCCCCGAAGTAAAGCAGCCCGTCTTTGCCCTTCATGGCCGCCAACGGATAGTACACCTGTCCTTGCGTGTTTTCCTGCTTGTCAAAGTTGAGCAAGTGGTTATGGGCTATGTTATAGCAGTAAAGCCCTTGATCGGTGCCCATCCACACGTTGCCGTCGGTGTAGCAGATAGAGTAGATGGAGTAGATATCTTCCTCCATACCCTCCTTGAGCGAGGTGAAGGTGGAGGTGTTGGTATCAAACTTCACTAACCCGTTGCCGATAGTGCCTATCCAGATGTTGCCCGCATCATCCAGGCAAAAAGTGAACAGCCCCAGATAGGTGGAGTCGTCGGGCACTATCTTCTGCACAGCGTATGTGTGGGTGTCCATGCGGTAGAGAGCTTCGTTGGTGATAGCCCAGAGGGTCTTTTCGCCCTGGCGAAGGATGTCGAACAGGAAAGCATAATTTCCGATACTGTCCAGGCTGAAGTGGGTAAAAGTCTTGCGGTTGAGGGAGAAGTAGGATATTTGGGGCACAGGATACTGATAGGCCACCCATACGCCTGAGTCTGCTTCGAGGATGGTTTTGCGTATGTTGTTCACTAACAGCGAGGTAGTATCCCGGGGGATGTTACGGTAGTTCACTACCCGGTTCTGGCCGGGGCTATACATATCCATTCCCTCACGGAAAGTGGATATCCAGAGGTTACGTTGGGGACCGATGACAAGAGATTTGATATTGCGGAACGAAACGTCATCATTATTGGCAAAGGAACTGAACGTGCGGGTGGCTTTCTCCATGCGGTTCACTCCCCCTCCCTCGGTGCCTATCCAGAGATAGCGGTCGTCTTCGGCGAAGGCACTCACAGGCACGTAGCTCAGGCCGCTGTTGCGGGTGTTGAAAGTTTGAAATATGCAGTTCTCATTCAGGTTAACGTAGCACAGCTTGCCGGAGTAGGTACCTATCCAGATGTTGGACTGACGGTCTTCGCTTATGGTCCATACGGAATTATTGGGCAGGCTGAAGGGGTCGGTGTCCGAATGCTGATAGGCTGACAAGTGGCGGGTGACAGGGTCCAGGATGTAGAGCCTATCGATGGTTCCGAACCATATCTTGCCGTTCTTGTCAATGTGAAAGGCACGCAACGAGTTAGCGTTGAACTCGTTCCAAGGACCATACCGGTTTTCCGTCTTGAAAGTGGAAAGGTCTATTTCGTACAGACCCTCTTTGTCTATGAAAACGCACATCTTGCCCTTGTGCGCTGCAGCGAAGCGGATGCCTTCACGGCTGGAACCGGGCAAGGTAAGGCAGTGCTCGAACTTATTTCCAGCATGGTTGAAGCGGTAAATCTTGCGGCCGATAAAGCTGTAGAGGTCCTTGTTGTAGGTGCACAAAGAGAGGTTACTGCCGGTAGGCGTCGGCTCATCGTGACAAGGGGTGATGAGTTCGCCGGTACCGACGTCGAGTATGCTCCAGAGATTGCCATGCCTAACCCAAAGGTTATCGACTTTGTCGGTTTTCACGATAGACACGGCATCGAATATCCTCCGGAAGTGGTCGCTCACCCCGTCGTACATATAGATACCGTTGTTGGTGTTGACGTACAGATGCCCCTCGGAATCGGATGCCATGTTGTGCAGTATCCATCTTTTCGTAGAGTCCATCGAGGCAAAGTAGGAATGGTATTTCTTGTACTCGTAGCCGTCGAAACGGTAAAGTTCGTAGTCCATCATTACCCAGATGAACCCTGCGTTGTCTTGCTCAATGGCCTTTACACCGTCGTAGTAGAAGCCTCCTTCGGGCGACATGGTTCGGAACTTGTAGGCAGTGGCTTCAACAGAGGCGAAGCTGGTTATCGAACAGACCCAAAAGGCGATGAAGAAAAACAGCCGGTTATGTTTCATAAGTATCTGATGTTTTTTAATAAAAGGTGAATGTTGCGGGTTCTACGCTGCTAAGTTACGAAAAAACATTCATGTCTTTACACAAACAACGCGGAAGAACGGCTGTAACCCCGTATCATCCGCGTCATCCGCTTTTAAGAGAAAATAACTATCTGTTGTAAATCGATACCTGAACGTCACCTACGCACACGCTTCCCGATTCGGAATACTCGCCCCATGAGCCGCTTCCGGGTCTCAGGTGCCCCTTGATGAAGGTAAGTCTGATATATTGCACTTCTATAGGGTCCACCTCAAACAACTGGTAATCTTCCACCTTCAGTGCTTCGGTTTCAAAATTACCCAGATCCGTCCATGCATCTGCCGCCTCCTTCTTTGCTTCCAGCTTAAAGGTGTGACACTGCAACCAGGCGTAGTTTAAACTGCGGTGCATGTAGCCGAACTGTCCGAACTTAATCACCTGCCCCAAGTCAAGGTCCAAATAGGCTACCACGTCGTAGAGCGGACGTTTACCGATCTTCGGCACCCAGAAAGTGGAATTCTTTCCATCGAAAAGAGCCAGAATATCTCCCTCCTGTGTTTCCACATTACTGGAAACTTTCCACTTGTCAGCGGAGTATGGGAATGCCACATAGAGCGGCGCCTCGGCTGCCACCTTCACCCGGGCGGTGGCCGATTGCTTGCCCCGGTCATTGGCCGTTACGGTGATGTTGGTGGTTTCGCCCACTTGGCCCGTGATGGTAACCACGCCGTTGGCGTCTACCGTTGCCACTGTTTCGTCTTCCGATGAATATGTCACTCCGCTGTCTGTAGCGTCTTTAGGATTCACCGTTACGAACTGTGCCAGATTAAAGGTTCTGCCATTTTCTTCTTCAATGGTCTACCCACCCGATTGGATGGTGATGCTGGTTACCAGCTTGATCTTGCTCACCACCCAGATGGGGTATTTCACGTAAGTACCCGACCCGTCGTCTACCCGCACAATAATAGTGTCCGTACCCAATGGATAAGGGATGTCGCCTGTGGGCGAAGTTGTCAACTTAGGGGTTATCAAACCGTCGGCACTCAAATCGATGGCACCGGTTGGCTCACCCGCAAAATGGTAACTGACAGCGCCTGCCCGGGCACTCTCGGGCATGACGAATGGATTGAGCTGTACCGGCTGGTCTTCGGTAACCACTACGCCAAAGATATCTTCTTTCAGGTTGGTTGCATTTTTCACGGTGATAGCCACCGCCTTGCCGTCGTCATCGTCGTCGCACCCTGTAAAGAATGCTCCGAACGCGAACAGTCCTGCCAATATGTATATGTTTCTTGTTTTCATAATCTTCTTCTGTTAATCGGTTATCTGTTAATGTCTTTCCAACCCGGATTTTGTTTCAACTCCGGATTCATCAGCATCTCGTTCAGCGGTATGGGATAGTAGTAGCGCTTATCGTCCCACGGCCTTACTCCGTTGATGACGGTGGTCGATGTAGGATAAGGAATGATGAAGCCGTCGCTATCCACAATTACCTTGTTACCTATTTCGCCTATGGGCACCGTTACTTTGTAAGGGAAGTCTTTATAGGTTTCACCGTTGCGGTTCTTGCTATACAGTTCTATCTTCTCCTTGGTCATCTTCATACCTCTCACGGGCACGGTGAACAGCTTGCCAGCTTTCCATCTCATCAGGTCTTCGTAGCGCATGCCTTCCATCATGGTTTCCACGCGGCGTTCGCGGCGTATTTCGCGGATGATGGGCGAAACGGAATAATCGAGTGTCCGTGCATAGATAGCGTCCAAGCGGGGATCGGCCGGGATATTAGATAAGGTCAACTTGGCACCGGGGTACTTATTAAAGTCAAAGCCTGCTCTTTTGCGCAAGGCGTTCACGGTGATTTCCAGGTCTTCATCGGTAATCTCGCCCAATTCGGCTCTTGCTTCCGCATAAATCAGCAGCAGCTCTCCGTAGCGGAACATGTGAGCGGTTTGCACACCTTTGGCATTGGCTACCCACTGTTCAATTTCGGGCATCCAATGTTTGATGAAGCGATAACCGGTTACCGTGGAGTTGTACATCTTCATGGGTGAGCCGCCCCCCGTGTCGTGCGTAATCATGGGATAGATGACACCGGACTTCTCGATTCCGTAGTTGTTGTTGTCATAGTCGAGCACGGTGGCGTATTCGCCCGGTCGGCAGATCGTCTGTGTCAGGCGGGGGTCGCGGTTGTTCAGTTCTTCCCACATGCCGTCATAGCCCTTGAATAAGGGGTTCTGCTCGTAGTTACCTTCCGTACCGCTCAGATAGATGGGACGTCCGTCTTCGCATAAGTAGTCCTCAATCATGCAGAGTGGAGCGCCCATGCAGTAGCGCGTGTGGTTGTTGAATCCCCAGTAGCGCGGATTGTCGTGTCCCAGCTTCACGCCGTCGTATACGCGTGAGAGGATAGTTTCGTTGTTACCTTCCGTCTCGGGCGAACCTTTCTGTACAAACAGTTGCCAATACGAGTCCTTGGCGGTGGGGTGTACGAAGAGCGAATATCTGTTCTTGTCGATGATTGCCTTGGCGGCATCGCGGCTCAATTTGAGCATATCGTTTGCCGAAGCGGTCATGTTCAGTTCTGTGTGGTACTTCCGGAAGGTTCCCTCGAAGAGGCAGAAGCGTGACTTCAGGAACAAGGCCATATCTTGATTGATGTATCCGCATGAATTGGAATTATCCTCCAAATGTTGAATAGCGAAGTCGAAACATTCCAGTATCTTATCCACCAATTCAGCACGTGGCATGCGGGTTCCGTACAGCTCGGGCGAGCTTGTGTCCAGTTCTTTGTCCAGCCAGGGCACTTCACCCAAAGCTACCAGCTTGATATAGTAATCCCACGCCTTGAAGAAGTAAGCCTGAGCGGCGTACCATGTAAGATTCTCGGGGTCGCCCACTTTTCCATAATTGTTCAGGAAATAGTTCACCTTGCGCAGCTTCTCCCATTGCCAGGGTGCGTCAAAGTTCTTGGAGGCCGATGTAGGCGTGTCGTACGTACCGCCCAACTTGGCGTCGATGCCGCCCGCATACACCGTGTTGTCACTGAAGGCGTCGCCGAAAATAATCTGGCTACCGGCTTTCACAGCAAGGAAACCCTTGTCGTGCGACGTATTGTTGGTTCCGGAAACACCGTGTCCATATACATAGTATCTGTAAATACCTTCTAAGTATAACTTCAGGTCAGCCTCTTTTACGAAGAACGTGCCGTCCGCCATCTGATCTATCGGATCTCGCTGCATGAAGTCATCGTTACAAGCCCCGAAAGGCATCATCAAGGCCGCGAGCAAAGTTATTATTGAATATTTTTTCATATCTCTATTTTATTTAATACATTAAAAACCTACTTGAATACCTACGCTGAATGTCCGTTTGGGAGGATATGCATCGGATATGTAATCCGAGTCGTAATACTTGGGCACATCCGAGATGGTGAACAAGTTATAAGCAGCTATATTCAGCCTCAGCTTCTCCAGCCCTATCTTGTTTATCATGTTTTTTGGGAAGGTGTAACCCAGAATCACCTGTTTCAGCTTGATATAGGAAGCATCGAGCAAATAACCGCTTTGAGTATAACTGCCCAGACCATATCCATACATCGGGAACTTGGCATTCGTCCTTTCGGGCGTCCACGAGTCATTGTAGGTTTCCCACGAGCCTGCTCCACCGCCCCAGTAGCTGGAACTGGACGACAGCCAGTAGTCTCTCTTGCCCACGCCTTGGAACATCACGTCCAAGTCGAAGCCTTTGTACTGCACGTTGGCCGTAATGTTGTAGCGGTAACGGGGCGCGTTGTTACCAATCACTTTCCGGTCACCCGGATTGTCTACGGTACCCAAGCCACCGGTGATCACACCGTCGTGGTTCAAATCCTGATACCATACATATCCCGGATATGCCTGCCCGCCTTTGAAATAAGGACCGTGATACAAGGGCTTTCCATTAGCACCCACACCGTCGAAGTCACCTTCTTGCAGAATGCCTCCGGTCTCGTATCCCCAGATGTCTCCTACGGTAAATCCTTTGTACAGCTTACCGTCTCCGATGGAGTTCGTCGGGTTGGAGGGATAACTCACTACCTTAGCTTTATCATCCGACAGGGCTACACCCACACTGTATCTCAGTCCGTTGGCAAGTTTATCCGACCATTTGGCCTGCAGTTCAAAACCGGTAGTTTTCAATACACCCGCATTTTCAAGCGGTAGATTATCGTCACCAATCAAAGCCGGATATTCCTTTCCGCCGGGAATCAGAATGTCTGTCACCTTGCGTTCAAAAATATCGGCAGTAAACGAGAGGCGGTTTTGCAGGAATATGAAGTCGAAGCCTAAATTCTTCGTCGTCGATTTTTCCCACGTAAGGCTGGGGTTAGTCAGCGAAGGGGTAGTAATACCCGTAGGATAGCGCGTACCGTCAAACAAGAAGTATCCCGACTCTATGTTGAACACGGATTGATACGGATAATTTTTGCTCGGCTGGCTGCCCAAACGCCCCCAGGAGGCTCTTACTTTGAAATTGTCCAACCAGCTCTTCGACCAGTCCATAAACTTTTCTTCCGATATTCTCCATCCCAGCGAAACGGTGGGGAAGAACTGGTAGCGCGAGTCTTTCGGGAACTTGGAACTACCGTCATAGCGGGCATCTACTTCTATCAGATACTTGCTCATGTAGTTGTACATGATACGGCCGAACAAGGCGCGCGCGCTGATCTCGTGGTGGCCATTGCCGGAAGTATTAGCCGTTACGTCTTCCACCAACGTGGGGTTCAGAATGTACGGGTCTATCATCTTCACCAGCGAAATGGAAGAATAGGCGTACTTCTCTTGCTCCTGGTTAAAGCCTATCAGGGCAGACACGTTGTGCTTCTGGGCAAAGGTCTGGTTGTAATCGGCGTATACGTTGATGGAGTATTGATCCGTACTGCTACGCTCTATATAGCCTGTGTTCTCCGTAGCCCAACGGTTTTCAAGGGCCGTCCACGAAGTGTTTACGCGTTCCTGCATCGGGTGCGTCTTCTCCCTCTGATAGGTGGTGGGCGTCACGGAAAGGTCGGCCTTTACTTTCAATATCTTGGGCAGAATGATAAATTCAGGGCTAAGGGAGAGGATAGTCTTCCGCCTGGAGGTAATGTTACGCCCGTTGGCATACAGATAGCTCACCGTATTTTCGGTAGGGTGATTGGGCAAAGGATCGTCCGGACCGGTCAATACCGGCTGGTAGATGTAATTCTCCGGATAGTAGGATTTGGCGTACGACCAGAGGTTCATACCATCCGTCTGCTGCGTTGGCGAGTCGTAGTCGAACACATTGTAGGAAGCTTTGGCGCCTACATTGAACCAATCGGTCACCTTGGCGTTCAGGCTGAGCATGGCATTGTAGCGTTTCAGCTTGTCGGTCCTTATTTCGTACATTCCCTTTTGGTCTTGCATACCTAAGGAGATGTAGTAGCTCATTCGTTCGCCTCCTCCGCTTATGGAGAGGTTGTGCTTCTGGGTCGGCGTCCAGTCCTTCACCAATTCTTTGTAAGGGTTGGTGTTGCCTACCCACTGAATGGCTTCGCCTTCCATGAAATAAGGCTTGTTGTTCTTGGGATCGTTTATGTAGGCCATCATGTGATCCAGCATGTCTTTGTCGTGCTGGGAATACTCGGTGATGTCGCCTGTCCATAGTTTCTTGTCCAATCCGGCCTTATATATATGATAGGAGTCCAAGATATCGGGCAACTCATAGGGTTGGTCGAAAGCCAGATTGTAAGAATACTCTATCTTGGCTTTCTGATTGAATGTTCCCCCCTTGGTAGTCACCAATACCACACCGAAAGTAGCTCTTGTACCATAAATGGCAGCTGCCGAGGCATCTTTCAAGAACGACATATTGTCGATGTCGTTAGGGTTCAACTGGTTCAGATCCGTTGCGGTAATCTCTACACCGTCCAACAGGATGAGTGGTGATCCTGAAACTACATCGAACTTGTTCTTATCGTCGTTCGAGGTACCACGCTGGCGGAAAGTGGTGGCACCGCGGATGTTCAGTGCGGGAACTTTATTGGGATCGCCGCCGTCGATGCTGACGTTCAGTCCCGGCACTAAGCCTTGCAGTGCCTGACCGATATTAGCCACCGGCCGGTTCTCCAGCGTTTCTGCTCCTACGGAAGCCACGGAAGCCGTCAGGTTTCCTTTCTTCTGGGACTGGAAACCGATGACTACTACCTCATCTATCATTTTGGAATCTTCGGATAAAGTAACATTGATAGTCTTCTGATTACCGACAGTCACTTCTTTTGTGGTATATCCTACGAAGGAGAATGACAGCACACTCTTGCTGCCGGGCACAGTCACACTGTATTTGCCATCAATGTCGGTGATAGCTCCGGTACCGGTCCCTTTTACCATTACCGTCACTCCAATCATTGTTTCACCACTGGTGTCTTTTACCACCCCCGTAATCCGCAGTTCCTGGTCAACGCCCATCGTGACTTCCGAAGCGGCATGTGCCGTTGGGGCAACTCCTGCAGACAAAAAGAATAAGCATAAGAATAACATCAAACATTGATGTCTATTCCAATCTCTAATTAATACTTTTGCATCTTTCATAATGTTTATATTAAAATTAACGTCGCAAAGCTATGGGTATTAATTTTTTTTGCTTTACTATTTTAGTTATTTCTTTTACTCAATTTCAGCAAGCACAGATAACCTGCTGGATATCAGCATATACAGATATTTACGATTCATTCGAGCCCTATAACTTTACACATACAGAAGTACAATTTTAAGGTATATCTGCTTCTATTCTCCTTTCTATACCATGAAGGAGAAGAAAAATAATATCTGTTTCCACAAGTTCTCCTCTCAACGTTGAAGTACTTTCCTTTTGGGTATAAAGGCTTCTGTGGTAAGGAGGAAAGTTCATAACCGTTCAGATATGAACTTCCTCCAATAGCTAACTCTTTTCTTAGGCATTCCTATGCTTTTTCCCTTCCAACGGTTAGCCTTTTCCATCCGAACGCTTATTCTTTCCATCGTGGAGTTTCTTTCTTTCCACCATGGTGGAAAGAAAATTTCCCCGTGGTGGAAAGCAACTTTCTCCATGGTGGAAAGAATAAATGCCTACTACAATTTTCCTTAACCGTCGCAGCGAAAAGGGATAAAAGTGGCAATGCGGCGGCTTAACCTCTGAAACTTATATTATTTGCGGATCAGGAGTTGGATTGTGTTCATATCGAAATAGAAAGAAATAAAGGAGTGATAAGGTGGTAAGGTGATAAAGTGGCTGCGCTATATATCACAGAGCGTTATCCCGCTATCACTTTATCACCCTACCACCTTATCACATTTTGTTCATATCCCGTCAGTAATAAACAAAACTTTCAGAATGGTTGTATAGAACAGAAAGGACTTATGAGATTTACAAAAAAATATTCGTATCTTTGTCGCTTTCCAAAAAGAAAAAAGGCAAGAATTACTAACTAAAACAATAGAATAAATCAATGGAAACAGTAGAAAACAAGTACATTACCGTAGCTTATAAATTATACGCTATAGAAGATGGTGAGAAAGATTTCACCGAAGAAGCCACCGCAGAACACCCTTTCCAATTCATTTCCGGTCTTGGTCTGACTTTAGAGTCTTTCGAGGATCAGGTGAAAGACCTGAAAGCAGGTGATAAGTTCGATTTCACAATCGCTTGTGCAGATGCTTACGGTGACTTTGACGAAGAACATGTAATCGACCTTCCGAAGCAAATCTTTGAAGTAGACGGTAAGTTCGATAACGAACGTATTGTAGCCGGTAATGTAGTGCCTTTGATGACCTCTGAAGGTCAACGTATCAACGGAACCGTACAAGAAATAAAAGCAGACGTAGTGGTAATGGATATGAATCACCCCTTGGCAGGTTGCGACCTGAACTTTGTAGGTGAAGTAATAGAAAGCCGCCCGGCAACCAATGAAGAATTAGCTGAAATCGCTCGTATGATGAGCGGTGGTGGATGTAGTTGCGGTTGCGATAGCTGTGGTGACAATTGCGGCGACGGATGCGGCGATCACGATCATGAAGGATGTGGATGCAATCATTAATATAATGATTAACGGTGAGTGATAAGTTATTAGCAGCTGTGCTATTATGCTGCACAGTTTCCAACCACTAATCACTCACCACTAATCACTATTTCCCCGTCATTATCTCCAGTACCAATTTATCCGTTTCATTCATTCCTTTCGACCCTATCTTGGTCAGATTACGGATACTTTGATCCACATCTTCATCAATAATACCTTCTACAGAAGTTACACAACGGTTTTCCATAGCCATGATGGCAGAAAGAACAGCGGTAGATACACCAGTGGTTACTTTTAACGCACAGCTGGGCTTCGCACCATCACAAATCATACCCGTAAGGTTGGCTATCATATTCTGAACGGCATAAGCCACCTGATCGTAAGTTCCCCCCATCAACCAGGTAATACCGCAACTGGAACCTGTAGCAGCAACCACACAGCCACATAAAGCAGACAAACGCCCCAAACTTTGTTTAATGTAGATCACCGTCAGATGGCTCAACATCAGAGCACGTATCAGTTCTTCTTCGGATTTATCATTTTCTTCAGCGAAAACCAGTACAGGCAAAGTGGCAGATATACCTTGATTCCCACTACCGGAATTGCTCATTACCGGAATCATGGCTCCTGCCATACGAGCATCACAGGCACCTGATGTATAAGACAAGATATGTGAGAAGACACTATCTCCCATCACTTTATGTTCATAAGTGCCACGCAACATCTTACCCAATCCATGGCCATAATTGCCTTCAAAAGAACGTTCGGCAACCGCCTTATTCAAGCGGGCTGTTTCCAAAATAAAGCTGATCTCATCCAGTGGAGTATTCAGAGCAAAATCATAAACTTTACGTAAAGTCAGTTCCAAGCATTCTTCTTCTTTTTCACAGCTTGCCGTATGTTGTTTCTGAAATAAAACTTCTCCGTTACGTTCTATATATATAAAGGTGGTATGTCCTCCGGCAATCACTGCTATTGCTTTATCTTCTCCAGCCTCACAGCATACTTCAATATATAATTTCTCTTCAATATTCTCTTTCAGCGAAATATGAATGCGCTTTTCCTCAATGAAACGTTTCCCCTCTTCCACTACATCAGGCGTACTGTCTTTTAATACCTCCAACTGATATTCTGATTTTCCTATCAGTGCCCCCAATGCGATAGCAATGGGCAATCCAATCATTCCGGTACCCGGAATGCCCACTCCCATAGCGTTTTTTAGAATATTAGCACTTAGCAACACATTTATTTTCTCCGGTTTTACCCCCAGCGTTTCTGTTGCTTTAGCTACGCACAATGCCACTGCTATGGGCTCTGTGCACCCAATAGCCGGAACCACTTCCTGATGTATCAGGTCGATTATCCGTTTTCTCTCCGTTTCCGTTATCATTATTTCACTGATTTTAATGGACACAAATTTAGAAAAAATGTTTTTAATACGTGCGCAAAGTCTTCTATTTCAAAAAAGAAACTTAACTTTGCGCCTGAGTTTTACATTATTAATAACCAAAAACTGAATTAAATGAAGATTAAAACGCTAACCTCGTGTTTCTTTTTGGCATTTGCCATATCTTCTTGTATACAAGACGAAGCGCTAAATTCAGAAGCAGCCATAGATGGCTGTACAGGTGCGGATGTGCAATTGGCAAACATAAACGCAGATGAAAAAAAAGTCGATGTATATGTGCACAAAGGTGCAAACCTTGCAAAACAACAACTAAACTTCGCCTTGCCGGAAGGTGCATCCATCAAACCCAATGATCGCAGAGATGGTGATATAGGAAACATATACAACTTTAGCGAAGGAGATCATTCGCGGTCATTTACGGTGACTTCCGAAGATAATGTTTGGAAACCCGTTTATGAAATAAACGTCCAGCCAACAGAATTACCGACTTCCTATCATTTCGAGGAGTTATTAGTTGCCCAAAATACTCCTTATCACATTTTTTACGAATTTGAGTCTAGTACTTCACAAGGGATTTCAAAAGTATTGCAATGGTCCAGTGGTAATCCCGGTTATAAGCTGACTGGTATGTCTAAACTTCCTACAGACTATCCTACCGTACAAGTCGCAGGAGGATATAAAGAGAAATGTGTCAAGTTGGAAACTAAAGATACCGGAAGTTTCGGCGCCATGGTAAAGATGTATATTGCTGCCGGTAACTTATTTATCGGAGCTTTTGATCTTGCCAATGCACTTAAAGATGCTCCTAAAGCTACAACTTTTGGTTTCCAGTTCTACAAACGACCGAAAGCTTTGAAAGGATATTATAAATTTAAAGCAGGACCGGTTTATACTGAGAGCGGAGAGCCTCAAACTGGAAAGAAAGATCGATTTGATATCTATGCTGTCATGTATGAAGCCGAAGACAACTCATTTATGTTGGATGGAACCAATTCTCTTACTTCGGATAAAGTAGTATCTTTAGCCAGAATTAGTGCAGAAGAAGCATTGGAAACTGATCAATGGACACCGTTCGATCTCCCTTTCAAAGCTCAGAATGGTAAAGAGATTAGTGAAACGGAACTTCAGAAAGGCAAATATAAACTTGGCATTGTATTCTCTTCAAGTGTAGACGGTGCTTATTTCAGAGGTGCCGTAGGCAGCACACTATATATTGATGAAGTAGAACTTATTTGCGAAGAGAACTAAAAAAGATAATCATGAAGAAATACAATATTATTATTATCATATTACTGTTAACAGTAGTTGGAGCTACGTCAATAAAAGCTCAGGAAGATAGAACCCATATTCTCGGCCAGTCTTATCTTCGTGGTTGGGAATATTCATTAAAGGCAGGATTCAGCATCGGAGGAACCGCTCCTCTACCTTTGCCTGAAGAAATACGCAAGATAGACAGTTATGTTCCCAGTATGGCAATCTCTATTGAAGGTAATGCTACCAAATGGCTGGATGAAAAAAAAATATGGGGCTTGACTTTAGGCTTGCGCCTCGAAACTAAAAATATGACTACTGAAGCCACCGTTAAGAATTATGGTATGAAAATTATCAATACTAACGGTGGTGAATTAGAGGGCTTATGGACGGGAGGTGTAAAGACTAAAGTAAAAAATTCCTATCTTACTGTTCCCGTTCTTGCTAACTACAAAATAAGCAAACGCTGGAAACTTGTAGCTGGTCCTTATTTCTCCTATTTACTTGAAGGAGATTTCTCCGGTCATGTATATGAGGGGCACCTCCGCACTCCGGACCAAACAGGCTCACGCGTAGACTTTACGGATGAAAGTATTGCTACATATGACTTCTCTGACGATTTGCGCAAATTCCAATGGGGTATACAATTAGGTGGAGAATGGAGAGCTTTCAAGCATCTGAATGTTTATGCTGATCTTACATGGGGATTAAATGACATCTTTAAAAAGGACTTTGACACAATATCATTTGCCATGTATCCTATCTATCTGAATATAGGATTTGGGTATTCGTTCTAAGATATTATAGTAATAACTCACCCTAAAGCCGTCATAGATTCTAAAAATAAAAAAGCTAGAAGTAAACTCGAGGGCACTGAAAAAGTCCTTTCTTTTCAGCACCTCCTTCTGTTGATATGCTAAAATCAAGTTCGCTAAATCTGATAACCGGATTTGGCGAACTTTTTTCACACTCTACTTAAATGCGACTCTGTATGCTTCCAGAAGTTTTTGTGAGCTTCTTCATAGGACATTACACCCCCAACGGGCAAACTTTTTTCCTCAGACTAATTTGAAGATTCTCTTGATATTGGTCACAAAAATGGTCAAAGCTCCCTGCATACGCATACAGTCTAGGCCGTATGAGTCGGCTCTATCACACCCGAACACATTTTTCAATTCTGCATTTTTAGCTTCTATCTTAATATCTGACCCGGGATTTTTCTTTAAACGCCTCCATTTTATGAAAATCGGTTGGATGTAGTTTTACCACCAGCTCAAAACATTTTTCTTCATTTTGAACAAGAATGATATTATCCTTGCCGGAGTAAGCTGTATCTCCTATGACACTCTCAACCTCCATGCCGTTGGTACGGCTTTGCTCAATGAGTTCAGGCAACTAGGGGCCGTCACCCTTGTCTCCTGAAGCCACTGTAGCTGCCGTGATAATACGTTCATCGCTCATGGCGATATGGGTCTTATAACCAAAGAAGGAACTGTCTTCACTTTTATGCTCCATGTTGTCATCCTCGTTCTTGTCCGGAAAGCTACCCTTTATGGTATCATCGGCATCATAAAGGCTTTTGCATAATTGCCTAGAACGCAACTTAAGTATCTCAACGGGGAATACGGATAGCTGCGGGAGACTGCATGTGTAGCATCAACGATTATGGTCTTAGATTTGATGATTTCCTTTTCTACGGCAATTGCCAAAGTATTGCCAATAAAGCAGATTCAGTAAATCTTTGTCTTTCAATCTTAGTTTGCGAAACTTGCACAGCGAACTGGAATCAATTAAATCTAATTCTTCCGGAGCCATGCCAAGGAAATATTTAAAGGACATGTCGCAACGGGAACGTTCCACAATATCTACATCGGATATATCATAGCCGATCTTCAACAAAAGATACTCGAACATTCTTAAGGGACATTTTGCCGTACGTCCATTGTTCAGGCAATACTTGTCAATAAATTCTCATGGACAAATGAAAAGTCAATAAGGTCATTTATTCGTCTCAGAAGATTGTCCTGAGAGATTATCATATTATCTAAATCTAAGTAATTACTTAATTGGATAGTCTGTTGAGTAGGCAGCATACCAAGAGAATTTACATTGATAAAAATACAAGAAAATCGGCACATATCCAAGACTGGTAGTGGATATGTGCCGATAAATTTTGTCATTAAGAAGACGAATGGACTATTTCAGTGCCTTCAGTAAACTTCTAGCTTTTTTTATTTTAGGGGATATATTTATTATTCAGCCGCTACTGATTCTCCAATAACTTCTAATTCATCAAGAATCAAAGTACTACCTCCAGCACCCATGAAACTATCACCATCTTTACTTGAAGAACAAACAATAGCCAATTTATAAGATTTGCTTGTCTCATACGCCTTACCTGTTAAAAAGGTGAAAGGAATATCAAAGTAGGTATATTCTGCTTTCGCTGTACCATCTTCTAATTTAGCAGTTGCCACACGATAATCAGAACTATTAATATCATGACCAGTCAAAATTACTTCTTGACCATCAGCATCTACAGCTTCATATAATACTGCCTGAATAGCACATTCATCAACTATATCAGTTTTTTCAATTACTTCTTCCGGCTTGGTAGCCTTAGAGCCATCAATATATTTCGCACCCGGAGCATATTTATACCATCCTCTGAAATAAACGGGTCGCTTATCATAAGCAATACCAAACTTAGAGCTAGCAATACGATCGCCCGTATTCAATACAAACTTTCCAGTAAACACTGAACCTGATGTAATAGCAGGAACTAAAGCACTAACTTTGGCGCTAGTATCCATTGTTACCAATTCAATGGCAAATTCGCCTTCTTTCTTATCATCAGTTTTGAATACAGGCAAATCTGTAATCTGAAACAGTTTAAGGAAAGCAGCTCCTGGTGCACTTGTTGCCAACAAATCTGTAGGTTGTGGAGTAACGTATTCATTGGTTAAGAAAGAACCTGCAATTGTTTCCCACTCCTCAAACGAGAACTTTAACTCTGATTGACGTCCAGCCACAGAAACTACATATTCACTTATAGTTCCATTTTCTGAAATAACAGTATAAGTTACGGTTTTTCCATTTGAGAAATCTTGTACAACACCACTAACCGGAGTAACTGTAGCCTTTTCAGATATTGTAAACACAGGTTTTAGAGTTTTCAAATCATCATCAGTAGCTGTATCACTTACTTTAAAAGCAATAGTGCCAGTAGCTTCATCTATTACAGGTTGCTCTGTCACAAGTTCACTATCAATAGTAAACCCTGTAATTTTTGCCTCTGAACTTTCAGACCCTGTTAATTTAGTACCTTTATATACAACCTTAACTTTCTGGCCTAATTGTAATACATCAATATTCAGATCTGCTTCTACTTTTCCATTATTAATGGTACCAGCTACGTCTACATTACACTTGCCAATGTCACTTAAATTCAGTTCTTGACTACCTGTAAATGTATAAGAAGTACCATTTTGCTTCAGAACGCATTTTTCCAATTTGATAGTTAGGTTCATTCCCATGAAACTGAAATCCTTCAATTCCAAACTAACGATATTATTCCCAGCCTTTGCAATTGTAATGTTCTTTGGCATCCCATTTGCAATAGAAGTCCCATCTAATTCAATATCTAAAGTACCTTTATAGGTACCTGCCAATTCTTCCTCAATCGGATAAACAGGGTCATCATCATCACTACAAGCAGTGAACAAACTCATTGAACAAATCAATGCAAACAAATAAAATAAATTCTTCTTCATAAAATCATCTTGTTTAGTTAATACAAGCCTTCTCATCGAAGGTTACAATGTCCTATTTTACTTTAATAAAAATTAAGTGTGCAAAGAAACAGCTTTTAAAGTATATAAAAAAGGTCTGTTCTACGTTTTAATGTTCCATTTTTAATATAAATTTTAAGTGCTATATGAATAACATAAGAACAGAAGGCTCTTAATTATAAAAAACAATTAAAGGTATCTAATTGTTTTTTCATTTCAAAAGAACTACTTATAAAACAAAAAAGGAGCTGAATCAAAAGATTCAGCTCCTCCATAATTTATCACTAAGATATTATCTCATTAAGTCCAAACCTAAATTAAAACTTGTTGTTACTGCCCAATATCCACCTATCATCTGAATAAACATTCCAGCAGCTTGTGCTTCCTCCGGCACAATTCCACCTTCTACCAATGCATTCCAAAGCAATATTAAATCATTCACTGATACAGGATCTCCCCAGCTATCCGTTTCCCCCGTATCACGAAGAGTGAAAAGATTATCAAAGGCACTCTTATCCAAATAAATATAAGTATGACCATTATCAGCAGTCTTAATATTCATAGGTATTCCATCTTTAGCCCAACCCAATATCTGACTAATAGTAGCATCTTGTATTCCACTAAGATCAGCATTCAAAAGTCCACCTAGTAATGCTTTAACAGTAGCTGGATCTCCACTCAACACTTCATCAATAATATCAGCCATACCGCTAGCATCAGCTCCAGTAGCTGCAGTCAAGATAGCAGGAATATTCAATTTTACAGTGAATTTTCCATTTCTCTCACTCCAATATGCCAACTCTTTAGGAGAAGTAGTAAAGCCACTTGTAGCAAAATTAGCTTTTACCTCACTTGTAGTAGGAAAAGCACCTGTAAAAAAGATAGACATTATAGAATTGGGGTCTAGTGCTATTGCCGGACTAGCAACATAATCAGCTATAATACTACCACTCTTATCTAAAGTAATTGAATTCAAAGCTTGAGGCAAAATAGAACCTCCAAGATACCGTAATAAAGCTGAAATTAAATTAGGGTAATTATCCTCACCAGTAAATTGCCAATCTGTGTACAATGCACTTGTTACAGGCCAATTCTTCATTACCTCTTTTTCTGTCCAGGTATAATCCGTAGCTGTATAATCTGCCATTTTATAAGTTCCAGTCCACGGGCTTACTTCATCGTCATCATCGCTACAAGCAGTAAACAAACTCATTGAACAGATCAATGCAAATAAATAAAATAAATTCTTCTTCATATTTTTCTTGTTTAGTAAATAATAGCTCCCCATCGCTGGGTAGTCATGTCTTTTTAATTGAATAAGATTTCGAAGTGCAAAATAACAGTTTTTAAAGATATTACACAAGGTCTATTCTAAAGATGAGCTGTTCCTTTTTTAAGCATCCAAACTTTAATTATCACCTTTTATAAAAAACGACTTGCCAATAAAGTGAATTCACAACGCTATTAAACACTTGTGGCTGCGTAGGCTCACACTTGTAGGAGTGTGAGCTCTCACTTATGCAAGTGAAGGTCAACGCAGCCGCAAGTGTTTTCTCAAGAAGCTATAAAAACATCTCATTCCATAAAAAATATAATATTTCTCCCTCTTCATGAGAAAAATTCATAACTATTTGTTATCTTTATGCAACCAAAAGCTTTTATTCAAAGGATTTGGCATGAATAAACCTTATACATAAACCATTAAAGCAAAAGATTATGTTCAACTCATTCGGCAACATTCTCCGCCTTACCAGCTTTGGGGAGTCACATGGTAAAGGCATCGGAGGCGTCATAGATGGATTTCCCGCGGGCATCCGCATTGACATGGATTTCGTGCAAGCGGAACTGGACCGTCGTCGTCCCGGACAGTCTCTTATTACTACGGCCCGGAAAGAAGGCGATAAAGTAGAATTCCTTTCAGGTATCTTTGAAGGCAAATCAACAGGATGTCCCATTGGATTCATTGTGTGGAATGAGAATCAGCATTCCAGTGATTATGATAATATGAAGGAGGTATACCGTCCTTCGCATGCTGACTATACTTATAAGGTGAAATATGGCATCCGTGATTATCGTGGCGGCGGTCGCTCATCAGCACGCGAAACCATTTCGCGCGTAGTGGCAGGTGCCCTTGCCAAACAGGCACTCCGTCAACTGGGTGTAAAAATCACAGCATATACCTCGCAGGTAGGACCAATCCGTCTGGAAGAGAATTATACTGCTTATGATCTTGATTTAATAGAAACGAATCCAGTACGCTGTCCGGATCCGGTAAAGGCAAAAGAAATGGAGGAACTTATTTTCAAGACCAAAGGAGAAGGTGATACCATTGGCGGCGTAGTGACCTGTGTCATCAAAGGATGCCCCATCGGATTAGGCCAACCCGTATTCGGTAAGTTACATGCAGCTCTTGCTTCCGGTATGCTCAGCATCAATGCAGCTAAAGCATTTGAATACGGTGACGGATTTAAAGGTCTGAAACAAAAAGGCTCAGAGCAGAATGATGTATTCTTCAATAACTGCGGACGCATTGAAACGAAAACCAATCATTCCGGTGGTATCCAAGGCGGTATAAGTAACGGACAGGACATCTTCTTCCGGGTTGCCTTTAAACCGGTAGCTACTGTATTGATGGAGCAACATACAGTCAATATAGATGGCGTAGATACAACATTGAAAGCCCGCGGTCGTCATGATCCATGCGTTTTGCCACGCGCAGTGCCTATAGTAGAAGCTATGGCTGCCTTGACAATACTGGATTTTTATCTGATTGACCGTACTACACAGTTATAAGAATGATAAAGTGGTAAAGTGATAGGATGATAAAGTGACATCACCCTATCATCTTATCATTTTATCACCCTATCACCTTATCATATATATATATTTATGAACGAAATACAGAAATACATCTCAGAGAATGAATCGAAGATGCTGGAAGACTTGTTCAGCCTCATCCGTATCCCAAGTATCAGTGCAAAACCTGAACATCATGACGACATGTTGGCTTGTGCAGAGCGCTGGGCACAACTATTGCTTGAAGCAGGTGCAGACGAAGCACTGGTAATGCCATCGAAAGGCAATCCGATTGTTTTCGGGCAAAAGATAGTAGACCCGGCAGCAAAGACAGTTTTGGTATATGCACATTATGATGTAATGCCGGCAGAACCGTTGGAGCTATGGAAAAGCAACCCCTTTGAACCGGAAATCCGCGATGGGCACATTTGGGCCCGTGGTGCCGATGACGACAAAGGACAATCATTTATACAAGTAAAGGCATTCGAATATCTGGTGAAACATGGCATGCTTAAGAACAATGTCAAATTCATCTTTGAGGGTGAAGAAGAAATCGGTTCACCCAGTCTGGAAGCTTTCTGTGAGGAGCATAAAGAATTATTAAAAGCAGATATTATTCTGGTATCGGATACCAGTATGTTGGGTGCCGACCTGCCCTCACTGACTACTGGTCTTCGCGGACTGGCATACTGGGAAATTGAAGTAACCGGCCCTAACCGTGACTTACACTCTGGACATTTCGGAGGTGCCGTTGCCAATCCCATTAATGTATTATGTGGAATGATTGCCAAAGTAGTAGATGCCGATGGACGTATCACAGTGCCCGGTTTCTACGATGATGTAGAAGAAGTTCCACAGGCGGAACGTGACATGATCACCCATATTCCTTTCGATGAAGAAAAATATAAGGCAGCCATTGGCGTAAAAGAGCTATCCGGAGAAAAAGGATACAGCACTCTGGAGCGTAACAGTTGCCGTCCCTCTTTCGACGTTTGTGGCATTTGGGGCGGATATACCGGCGAAGGTTCCAAGACTGTGCTTCCCTCAAAAGCTACAGCCAAAGTTTCTTGTCGCCTGGTTCCCCATCAGGATCATCACAAGATTTCCCAAATGTTTGCAGATTATATCCTAAGCATCGCTCCGGATACCGTACAGGTAAAAGTGACACCCATGCATGGAGGACAGGGCTATGTATGCCCAATTAGCCTTCCAGCCTATCAGGCTGCCGAGAAAGGTTTTGAAAAAGCATTCGGAAAGAAACCACTTGCAGTACGCCGGGGAGGAAGTATTCCTATCATCTCCACATTCGAGCAAGTACTTGGAATCAAGACTGTACTTATGGGATTCGGACTGGAATCAAATGCTATCCATTCACCGAATGAGAACTTTCCATTGGATATTTTCCGAAAAGGAATCGAAGCAGTCGTTGAATTCCATTTAAGGTATTAGTTACAAGCTACGAGCTACAAGTGCTGCGCTATCGTTCTGCATAGCACTTGTAACTCGTAGCTTGTAACTCATTGATATGTCGTTCGCAAGACTTTAAATTCCGTGCGACGATTAATAGCATTACAAATCTCCTGCTGTTCCAGTGGGAGATTTTTTATAAACTCTTCTGTCAATACATCTCCCACCTTCAGGAAAGGTGCAGATTTCAGAGTGAAATTAGTGACTGTTTTAGGCTGTTGCTCTCCATACCCTTTCGGCGTGAGACGTTCCGAATCAATGCCTCCTTTAATTAAATAGCGTACTACAGATTCTGCACGACGCTGCGAAAGACGGAGATTATAATCATCATTCCCTTTATAATCACAATGTGCGGAGAGTTCGATAGTAACATTCGGATTATCATTTAGCAATTGTATCAACTCATCCAAGGCTACTGTAGATTCCGGAGTCAGGTCAGCCCGGTCAAACTCATAAAAGATATTCTCTATCAGTACAGGACGGGTAATGGAAGATAAAGGAAACTCAAGTTCATAATGGCGATCCTCATTAACATCTTCCGTCATCAACTCCTCTTTGTCATTCAGATAACCACGACAAGAAGCAAGCAAGGCATAACGGCATCCTGGTGTAAGTTCCTGAGTAAAAGTTCCATCCTTCTTCACATTGATCTTCATATAAGTACCATCCTCTCCCACCAAAGTAACCAGCGCATCAGAAAGTACATCCCCCTCTTTATCATAAACCAATCCTTTCAAGATATGATGTACCTCCGGAAGCTCAAAACTGTAAATGTGATCCCAGCCACGGGCATCTCCCCGGTTAGAAGAGAAAAAACCCCGATTGGGCGCACCCGGCTCGAACGTCATACCAAAATCATCACTTTGTGAATTTACCGGAGATTTCATATTCTCAATATGCCAACGCCCCGTCAGGCTATCCGGCACAGCACGAAAGATATCCAGACCACCCATGCCGGGATGTCCGGTGGAAGAGAAATACAGGGTACCATCCGGTGCAAAAGAGGGAAACATTTCATCACCGGAAGTATTAATTTCAGGCCCCAGGTTATCGACATAACCGAAACCATCACGAGTCACGTTGATACGCCATAAATCCAGTCCGCCCTGTCCACCTGGCATATCAGATACGAAATATAGATAATCACCTGCAGGAGATAATGCAGGGTGGGCAACAGAAGAAAGGGTATCATTCAAGATTGCGCACTTCTGAGGACTCCCCCACTCTGCCCCGGCACGTTGAGAAACATATATCTCTGCATAAGCCGGTGCATTGGGCAATGTCCGGCAACGAGTGAAATACATCGTTTTACCATCTGCCGAAAAAGAACAAGCCCCTTCTTCGAATTCACTGTTTACTTCCGAAGCAAGCGGTTCAGGCTTTTGCCATTGCTTCTTTTCATTTCGCTTGGAGTGGAATATATCAGCACTTTTCATGCCGGTAATACCATTCAGATCGGCACCTTTGGCCTCGTTACGGGTAGAAGTTAAATATAGGATATCAGGATCATTACCCACATACATGGGAGAATAATCACTACGGCGGGAAACAAGAATAGGGATACGCTTTACAATATGACGGGTAGGATTTTTTTTCCACTCCTGTGCCAGCAGACAAGAAGCAATTCCTATATGCGCCAAGGAATCTTTACGCCCTTTTATATCAGACTGGTTCTGTGCATAAGCAAGATAATTCTCATAATAAGGTATGGCAGCAGCATATTCGCCATTCTTACGAAGCATCTCCGCCAGATAAAAATGAGAAAGAGTATCCGGATGGCGATAACGGACGGCATTCATATAGGCAGCTTTAGCCTTCAACGTGTAATTGATACGGCGGTAGCAGTCACCTTGTTTATAGGCAAGCACACCTCGTTGCGAACGATCTTTGGGAGGAGTACGGGTATAGGCCGTTTTGTAATGGCGTGCAGCATCAAAGTATTCTCCACGGGCATAACTTTGTTCTGCCTGACGCAGACTCCGCCCCACTCCACAGGAAGTGAGAAATAAGATAGCACAAAGAAAAAATAAAAACAGTTTATATAATTTCATGCCTCACAAGTTATCATTCATATAAACTGAAAAGTCGACTGATTATTGTATGACCATCATTTATTCAAATGGTTTACGGAAAGTACATCCGTTCTTCCACTCCGAGCAACCATAAGCCGTTTTCCCCTTGATTATGGTTCCTTTGCCACACAATGGGCAAGTTTGTCCCTCAATAGATTGTATTTGAGAAGTGCCAGCAGCATTTGTTTCCACAACCTTCTTGCGCGGTTTACTTTGGCGTTTAGGCTTGGCAGCATCTTTCTCTTTTACCGCCTTTCCACCCCGCTTCTTACTACCACCGGATACTTCCTCCACCGCCTGCACAATAGTAATATGACGATTGCTATTATCTGAAAGCACACTCATCACAACCTCAGAAACCATCTGTTTCAATTCCTCAAGAAATTGTGCAGCATCATAGGTCTTTTTCTCAATCTCACGAAGTTTCTTTTCCCAAATACCCGTTAGTTCGGCAGATTTCAATAACTCTTCATGGATAATCTGGATAAGCTCGACTCCTGTAGGTGTAGCTATCAGGTTCTTCTTCTCTTTGCGGATATAATTACGTTTAAATAAAGTCTCAATAATAGCGGCACGCGTAGACGGACGACCGATTCCATTCTCTTTCAATGCATCCCTCAATTCATCGTTATCCACCAACTTACCCGCTGTTTCCATAGCACGCAGTAAAGTAGCTTCAGTATAAGGACGGGGAGGTTGTGTCCATTTCTCATATAAATCGGGTACATGAGGACCACTTTCACCTTTCACAAAAGCCGGCAATACATTTTCTTCATCTCCCGGATCTTTTTCTTCCTGTGACTGTGCACCCGGAGTTCCGAATATAACTCTCCAACCAGGTTCCAAAATCTGTTTTCCGGTAGTCTTGAATTCTATTTCTTCCACTACGCCCAGTACGGTAGTAGTAGCGAACCTACAATCGGGATAGAATACAGCTATGAATCGACGGGCTATCAAGTCGAATACACGGCGCTCCATGTCTGTCAGGTTCTGCGAATATTGCCCGGTAGGAATAATGGCATGGTGATCTGTTACCTTTGAATTATCGAATACCTTCTTTGACTTCAATAAAGTGGTCCCATCCAAAGGTGTTGTAAATGTTGCATAATCACGCAAACCCTTCAAGATACCCGGACATTTCGGATAAATGTCATCACTCAGAAAGGTGGTATCTACACGAGGATAGGTAGCCACTTTCTTTTCATATAATGACTGGATGATTTTCAATGTCTCATCGGCAGAATAAGCAAACTTCTTATTACATTCCACCTGTAAGGAAGTCAAGTCAAACAAACGGGGGGGAGCTTCTTTTCCTTCCTTCTTGGTTACATCCGTAATCATAAAAGGAGAATTCCTGATCTGTTCCAGCAGTGCCATACCCTGTTCCTGGTTGGCAATAGGATCAATACCTCTATTCTCTTCTTCCTTTTTGGGTTTCTTCCCGGCAGCAATTGCCTCCTTGTTCTTTTCAGCTTCCAGAACCAATTCTTCTTCGCTCTTCCTGATGATAGCAGAGAATGTCGTATCCCGATACACTGTCTTCAATTCCCAATATTGCTTGGGCACAAAGTTCTCTATTTCCAACTGTCGGTTTACAATCAGTGCCAATGTAGGTGTCTGCACACGACCAATAGAAAGTACCTGCTTATTCTGCCCATACTTCATAGTATAAAGACGTGTGGCATTCATTCCCAATAACCAGTCGCCTATTGCGCGACTTAATCCTGCCTCATAAAGCGGTTGGAACTCTTTCTGATCTTTCAATTTGGCAAAACCCTCCCGAATGGCTTCTTCCGTCAAGGATGAAATCCACAAACGCTTTACCGGACAACGTGCACCGGCTTTCTGCATCACCCAACGCTGAATTAACTCTCCTTCCTGCCCGGCATCACCACAGTTTATGATCATGTCGGCTTTCTGCATAAGAGTCTCTATCGTATGGAATTGCTTTTCATAAGTAGGGTTACTGATCAGTTTTATTCCGAAACGCGGTGGTATCATGGGCAAGCTTCCCAAGCTCCATGATTTCCAGTTCGGGGTATATTCGTGCGGTTCCTTGAGTGTACAGAGGTGACCGAATGTCCAGGTCACCTGGTATCCGTTTCCTTCGATATAGCCGTCTCTTCTATCTTTCGCTCCTAATACATCAGCTATGTCACGCGCCACAGAGGGCTTTTCGGCAATACAAACTATCATTCATTATTCTTTTAGCGGAGCAAAGGTACAAAAAAGAGAAGAAGGAAAGAAATTAATATCGTACCTTTGCATGATGATTACTAATTAAAAGAAAACAGAATGGAAAAAGAATCATTCGATTATTCAAAAGTTCCCCATAACTTTGGTCTGTGCGCAGCAGCAGATTGCCCTCATGCCGACACTTGCCTACGCCGGATTGCATACACTCATACACCGGCAAGCGTTACTTTTCCGCCTACACTGAACCCGAAAACAATTGAAGCCATGGCAGGGAAATGCGAATATTACCGTTCCAACCAAAAAGTGCGCTATGCCAAAGGTTTTGTCCGCACCACGGAAGCATTGGCTGTCAGTGCGTCAGGAACATTCCGCTACGGGCTGATTGGCAACTGGGGAATCAGACGATATTATCAGAAACGGAAAGGAGAAACTTTACTCTCGCCTGCCGAACAACAAAAAGTGATGGCACTGGCCAGGAAGTTGGGCTTACAACAGGAAGAGTATTTCGATAGCTATGTAGAAGAATACAACTGGTAGCAAGGCTACTGTCGTCCGGCATACAACGGATGGGCAACCACATCTTACAAACGAACAGCCGTACCCCAGCAGGTGAATCACTTTCACCTAACGAGGGTACGGCTGTTTCTTTTCACGGTAACTTGGTTTACCCCAAATGGTAACTCCATTTACACGCCGAGGTAAAGGTCGTTACATACCGAGGTAAAGAGCGTTACAATAGGCGGTAAAGGTCGTTACATCCTGCGGTAAACGCTTTTACACTACAGCGTAAATAGAATGTAAATACAAGATGTTGATATACAAACCATTAACAGAAAACATCTTTAAAGAACCAGCTCCAAATCCTCAATCTTTAAAGAACAGTTTCTTCCGCAACACATTCGTGCCATCACTGACCACCACAATATAGAACCCGCCTTGCATGCCGGATAATTGCAAGGAATTAGTATTCACTTGCTGTGATAATATGCGTCGTCCCGACAAATCAATGATTTCAACTTGATTGTCTACATCGCTCTTCAATCCACTCCAAGCCAACCGACCGTCATAATAATAAATCTCTCCGGCTGATTCTATGACCTCAGGTGATATACTTGTAGGAGTATCGTCCACCAATGCCGCATAGAGCTCGTGGATAGACCAATATCCGCCCTTCGTCCCGGTCTGGATAATTTTGAAATGTGTTGCTGTCTCTTCCGGGAAACCGATAATCAGGACGGAAGTACCGTTTTTCCCTTCGGCTACAAGTTTCCAGTCAGCGTTAGCGCCATTCTTCACATACAGTTCGTAACCGGCAGGACCGTCACCGGGACTTTTTGAAGAATCCAAAATTATTCTGTTCAGCTTATTGGCTGCATTCATATTCACAGTAACCATCTGACCAGCTTTTTGTGACTGTCCTGTATCCCATCGCGTGGATACATTATTGTCAATGGCATTACGGGCGTTTCCATTGTTCACATTGGCGGTAATACTCCACTTAGTACGGCTCAACAAGGCATCGGTAGCCTCAAAAACGGGGGTAAGCGTGAGATTGCAATCCCATTCACCCATCAACTTAATCCTCCACGATTCTACGTCGAGGACACTGGCACCGACAAATGCCTGCTTCTCATGACTTGAATTAGCAATACTGGCGTCAGACTTCATATTTACTACTGCATTGTGCATCCTGGCCTTTCCGGTTGATTTAGGCAAATAGAAATGATAAACGTTACCGGTAGTCGAAAAATTGGCCAGATTCAATACCAAGTTCCCATTATTAATAACAGTCGAATGTTTGGGTCCTCCCCAAAGGTCTATGCCATAAAACTCAGCATTTCCTGTAAATGTTTCACCCAAAGTAATGTAACGGGTATCAGGAAAAGCAGTACTCTTTGCTTCAAGGGCAACTAACTGCGTATTCACCAGCGGAAAACCTGCACTGCCCAGCGCATTGAACATGGCAGAATTCATCGAACCGTCTATACCAAGCCCAAGTGCCTTTCCAGAAGCAGCCCTGCCTGCACCGGACTTATCGAACACAATACCCTCGTATCCTCCGTAATGGAAATCATTGTAAAGAATCTCATCCGTACAGTCTTCCACCGTAATAAAACGAAGTTCCTTCATATTCTGATCGTATGCCTTGCCATTATCAGCATCGGCATTATTAGACCAAGATCCAAATTTTGTTTCAGCACCACAAGCATAGACAATGGTATTGAACTGCATGTTATTAACCATACCGCCTTGCGAACCTCCGCCTATACGAATCACATTCTTGAAAGCATGTCCTGCCAGATAGTCCACATAGTGGTTATCGCACTTGTTACTGAACAAATCCAGTCCGTTCCAAGCTGCACGTATGCCGACGTTGACAATATAGATATCTTTCCCCTTCCCCTGAATGGTGTACGGATACTGTGCCATCGCAGGCAACATGGAAGAGAGTTGTTCAGGATAATTAATGGATATTCCACGAACACCACTACCGGCTTCAAGTTTCAAGAATGATTCTCCAGAAGGCTGTCCTTTACCGGCATATACCTCAAAAATGGTTCCGTGCCCACGGGGAATACTCCCGAAATCGGCTGCACCACGTAGTTCTACTCCGGTAGGCACAGTAAGAGTCCCGAGCATCTTATACCGCCCGCCGGGAAGATAGACAATACCACCCCCATCAGCTTTGGCTTTATCCAGGGCACTTTGTATAGCTGCAGTAGCATCCTTCGCACTGTTAAGGCCATTGCGGATCGCATTTTGGATACTCTGCGTATTCGTAGAAGAATTGAAAGGCACAACGAAAGGTTCAATACCGAAATCGAGGACATTATAAAGCACCACACGGGCAGGTTTTGTTTCAGGCACACGCAAGTCAGGAAATTCCGGCAGCTTGCTCCTCTCTGTCAGAGCTGTGTGATCTATATGACATTCAAACAGCGAATTGTTTTGAACATCTGCTTTCTTTGCGAAGCGGTTACCCTTAAGAATGCAACGTGCATCCGAACCTATGAAAACTTGCGGAGTAGTATTATTGAAGTCACAATCTGAAGCGACAAAATCACCTGACATACTATTCACCGCTCCCCCTTTTACAGTACATTGCTCCATCATCAAGCGAGAAGAAGAACCGGATTCCATAAGTACAGCATTCTCACGAGCGGATATTTCACATCCGTAAAGCTGAACAGGTCCGTCGGCAGAAGATACAACGATACCATTTTCACAATTCTCCATCTCTACGCGAGTAAACATAATACCGGAGGAAGAACTGCCATCAACATGAATACCAGTCTGGCAGTCTTTCAGATGAAAGCTGTAATTATGACCGTTCGGATTGCCGTCACCGGACATGCTATTTCCGGTCTTAAAACCACAATTATATCCTTCGACATCGACGAAACAGGTGTAAGACCAGTCATTACGACGCATTGTTATACCTACCCCATTTTGATAGATCCAATCTGTGAAAGCGGAACCTGCTTTCGGTGCCCCTTCAAGCCCTGAACCTGCCCAATAATCAGGAGAAAAGTATATCTGCTCAAAACGACCGACGTCAGCTATGTTATCAATCTCAATACCACGACTCAGTGGGGTTCCATATACATCATAGATATTAGGGCAACCGCCACCGTTCTTTCTGGAAAGGATAATGCCGCTGTAAGAATTCACCAATGTTACATGACGGACATTACAATATTCATTACCCCACACACCATCACGGCCATAAAGCACTGTCGGCGGATAGGGCTTTATATGATCCGGATTCTGGTGTGGGTACCAAATGGAAAGATAGGTCAAGGCAGTGGAAGGCTCCATGGTAATGAAAGATTTCGACTCAAGTTCATCTCCCCCGGCATTGTCTACCATCAGAATGGTTCCCTGTATGGCTACTCCTTTGGTCGGCCGTTTCCATTCGCCACGCAGCGTCACACCTGTAGGAATATAAAGTTTTCCGGTAATACGATAACGGCCGGCAGGAACAAAAAGCACACCGCCACGCCTGTTCTCACCGAGTTTATTAAGTGCTGTTTGGAAAATACTCCACGAGTCTTTCACTCCGGTAGGATCTGCTCCAAAGTCAGCTACAACGTCATACGTTGCCACACCGACGTCATCCGCCGGATATTCATCCGACACAATCAGTTTCCAGTTACCAGGCTTATCACTCGATTGTGCCTGCACACTTACAGCTAATAAAGCTGAGATAAAAAGAAGTAATAATTTTTTCATGCTACATCAATTAATTAGATTACGGATATCAAAGAAATGATGTCGCAAATATCCACCGGAGTGATTAAAGAAAAGATTAATATGACATTAAAAACCAACTAATTTTATCTCTATATACTTAAAATGCGAGAGGCAGGATATTAATACAATACCCTGCCCCTCTAAAATTATATGAATAAAGATTTATTCTTCGTCCATCAAGATTTCCAGAATCTGACAAGCAGCTTTGGCAACCGGAGTTCCGGGACCAAAGATAGCAGCCACACCGGCTTTATACAAGAAATCATAGTCCTGTGCAGGAATCACTCCACCTGCAATTACGATGATATCCTCACGGCCCAGCTTCTTCAGTTCGTCAATGATCTGCGGAACCAACGTCTTGTGTCCGGCAGCCAATGAAGATACGCCCACTACATGAACGTCGTTTTCAACAGCTTCGCGGGCGGCTTCGGCAGGAGTCTGGAACAACGGTCCCATATCCACGTCGAAACCACAGTCGGCATATCCGGTCGCAACTACTTTAGCGCCACGGTCGTGACCGTCCTGACCCATTTTGGCAACCATAATACGGGGCTGACGTCCCTCTTTCTTCGCAAACTTCTCGGCCAATTCGCAAGCACGCTTGAAGTCGCTGTCATTCTTACTTTCTGATGAATACACGCCTGATATAGTTCTGATTACTGCTTTATAACGTCCTACAATCTTTTCGCAAGCATATGAGATTTCTCCCAATGTAGCGCGAACACGGGCAGCTTCTACTGCCAGTTCCAGTAAATTGCCTTCCTTGGTTTCCACGCATTTGGTAATAGCTTCCAATGCTTTCTGTACTTCAGCCTCGTTTCTTCCTTCTTTCAAGCGTTTCAGGTTTTCAATCTGTTCCAGACGAACAGCCGTATTGTCGATTTCGAGGATATCAATCGGAGCTTCTTTCTCCAGACGATATTTATTCACACCAACGATAGTCTGAGAACCGGAGTCGATACGAGCCTGTGTACGCGCAGCAGCTTCTTCGATACGCATCTTAGGAATACCGGTTTCGATAGCCTTTGCCATACCACCCAGTTTTTCTACTTCCTGAATAAGCTCCCAAGCCTTGTGAGCCAGTTCGTTTGTCAGAGACTCTACATAATAAGAACCTCCCCATGGGTCAACGTTCTTACAGATATAAGTTTCTTCCTGGATATAAATCTGAGTATTACGGGCAATACGGGCAGAGAAGTCTGTCGGCAATGCGATAGCCTCATCAAGAGCATTGGTATGCAGAGACTGGGTATGTCCCAAAGCTGCAGCCATAGCCTCGATACAAGTACGGCCTACATTATTGAACGGATCTTGTTCAGTCAACGACCAACCGGAAGTCTGGGAGTGCGTACGCAAAGCCAGTGATTTCGGATTCTTCGGATTGAACTGTTTCACGATCTTTGCCCAAAGCATACGAGCCGCACGCATCTTGGCAATTTCCATAAAGTGATTGGTACCGATAGCCCAGAAGAAAGACAAACGCGGAGCAAAAGCATCGATATCTATGCCTGCGGCAACACCGGCACGAAGGTATTCAAGACCGTCGGCCAACGTATAAGCCAACTCAATGTCTGCCGTAGCTCCCGCTTCCTGCATGTGGTAACCGGAGATAGAGATAGAGTTGAACTTCGGCATCTTCTGAGAAGTATATTCGAAAATATCGGATATGATCTTCATGGAGAATGCAGGCGGATAAATATAAGTATTACGCACCATGAATTCTTTCAGGATGTCATTCTGGATAGTACCTGCCATTTCTTCCAATTTAGCACCTTGTTCCAGACCGGCATTGATATAGAATGCCAGAATTGGAAGAACAGCACCATTCATAGTCATGGACACAGACATCTTGTTCAAAGGAATACCATCGAAAAGAACCTTCATATTCTCCAGTGAGCAGATAGATACACCGGCCTTGCCCACATCACCTACCACACGTTCATGGTCAGGGTCGTAGCCGCGATGTGTAGCCAAGTCGAAGGCTACAGACAAACCTTTCTGTCCGGAAGCCAGATTACGACGGTAGAATGCATTTGATTCTTCAGCTGTAGAGAATCCGGCATACTGACGGATTGTCCAAGGGCGTAGTGTGTACATCACTGAGTACGGACCGCGCAGATAAGGAGGCAGACCGGCAGCATAGCCCAAATGTTCCATACCTTCCAGGTCTTCTTTTGTATAAACAGGCTTCACTTCAATGTGTTCCGGCGTTTTCCAATCAGCATGGATGCCGTTAGCCTTTTGCCACTCAGCACCGTTAGCGGGCTTGAATGCGGCATATATATCTAAGTTTTTAAAATCTTTTCTCATCTTACTTCAAAAGTTTAGCGTTGTATTCCTTTAATGTTTCCAGTACGTTGACACGAACATGGATGAAGTTCTCGATACCGGCAGCTTTCAGCTCGTCCATATTAGCAGGAGCACCGGCTACGATAAACATAGCACGACCATTCAGAGCCTTGAAAGCCGGAACAGCGTATTCTGCATATTCATCATCACTGGAACAAAGTACCACGATATCAGCCTTAGCAGCCATCGCAGCTTCCACACCAGCTTCTACAGTCGGGAAGCCCAGGTTATCAACAACCTCATATCCGGCACAAGCCAGGAAGTTACAAGAGTACTGAGCACGTGCCTGACGCATAGCCAGATTACCGATAGTCAGCATAAAGGCTTTCGGACGCTTGCCTGAAGCTTCTGTTTCGAGGCGTAATGCTTCGAATTCACTGGCAGCACGGTCAAAGTTGAGTGTAGCCACATCTTTTTCACAAGTATCATGACCACCACAGCAGCAAGTAGCTTCCAATGGTTTCTTCTCGCCTGCCTTCTCATTAAAGTTCGGGAACTGATTCGTACCCAGCAACACTTCGCGACGTTGAGCAACAGCTTTATGACGAGCCTTGTTACTTTCGTTCACAGCTGCCTGCACCGTACCTGCTTTTACAGCAGCATAAAAGCCACCTTCCTCTTCAACAGCCAGGAAAAGTTCCCAAGCTTGTTTAGCAATGGACACAGTCAGATTTTCAATATAGTAAGAACCGGCAGCAGGGTCAATCACTTTATCGAAGTGGGACTCCTCTTTCAGCAACAATTGCTGGTTGCGTGCCATACGTTCCGAAAATTCATTCGGAGCATCGTAAGTCTTATCGAACGGAGTTACTGTCATTGAATCCACACCTGCCAGTGCAGCACTCATAGCCTCTGTCTGCGTACGCAACAGGTTTACATGAGCATCAAATAAAGTAAGGTTGAACGTAGAAGTCTCAGCATGTATGTGCATTTTGGCAGCACATTGAGCATCGGCATCATAAGAAGCTACGATGTTTGCCCACAACATACGGGCAGCACGGAACTTAGCAATCTCAAGGAAGTAATTAGAGCTGATACCAAAGTTGAATTTAATCTTCTTGGCAACAAGAGCAGCAGGAACTCCTGCTTCTGTCAGTTGATTCATATATTCATTACCCCAAGCAAGAGCATAGCCCAGTTCCTGGGAAATGTATGCTCCGGCATTGTTCAGCGTCAAAGCTGTCACATTCAGTACACGGTATTTCGGCAGAGCAGTAGTTGCTTCAATCAGAGCTTTGGCTGTTTGCACCATATCACCCTTTTCTTTGCCTTTTGCCAGCATCTTGTCGAAGAAATCATAACCAATGGAACCCTGCAACTTCGCCAAGTCGTAACCTTTCTTCTGGAAGTAAGCCACCAAAAGCTCTGCAAGTGCTACCACGTGTCCCTGACAAGTATAGAAGTTCAGTTCTACACACTCAGCGCAGATTCCCTCAAGCAAAGTCTCGATGTATTCGGCATTGAGTTCTTTTGCCTTTACACGGAAAGCCAGTGAATCGATACCTTTATTCAGGATGTCCAGTGCTTTCGCATTGGCTTCCTTAGGGCATTCCACTTTAATTTCCTGGCGAACAAGCCACTCGTTGTTGTCTTTCTTGGTACCTCTGAGATAAGGGAATTCACCGGGAAGTGCATTCGTCGTTTTCAATTCTTTGAGGTCTTCCATGCGGTAGAAAGGTTTTACCTTGAATCCTTCGTTTGTTTTCCAAACGAGTTTCTTCTCAAAATCAGCGCCTTTCAGGTCAGCTGTTACTTTCTCCATCCACTGTTCGGTGGTGGTGGGAGCAAAGTCCGAGAAGAGTTTTTCTTTACTGTCTGCCATAGTTTATTTTATAATTAATAAAGATAATAAGTAATCTCTTCATTTACCTATTTGTCTAGAATAGGATTCGCAAATATACTCAATAACTTAATAATACAAGGTCTTTTAAGTAAAATTCGCATGGAGAAATGACATTCTGCAAGCATGATTTCCGTATGTATATACATGATTGCAAAGTACACCTTACATTTTAGAGTATAAATTAATATCCCTGCATACTACCCAATTAGCCTCTGGCACCTTTACCTATATTCCAAAAGAAAAACTCCAGCAAACCCTTTGCCACCTCCCTTTTAATGCCTACCTTTGCGCGAAAATTCAATAAGCTAATAAAAAAGATAAACAAAAGTAACTATGGATTGGTTAGAGAGTTTGTTATGGGACCCTGCCTCCGTCGCCCATATTGTATGCTTGTATGCATTCGTAATATCTGTCGGCGTGCTTTTGGGTAAGATTAAATTTTTCGGGATATCATTGGGTGTCACATTTGTGCTCTTCACTGGTATTCTGATGGGACATTTCGGTTTTACGGGTGAAACACACATTTTGCACTTCATCCGCGAATTCGGGTTAATTTTATTTGTATTCTGTATCGGTCTACAAGTAGGACCGTCGTTTTTCTCTTCTTTTAAGAAAGGTGGAATGACCCTAAACATGCTTGCAGTAGGCATTGTGGTACTGAATATAGCAGTAGCTCTGGGTATCTATTTCATTGACGGTGGAATCGATCTTCCCATGATGGTAGGTATTCTCTACGGTGCTGTTACCAATACTCCGGGATTGGGTGCCGCACAGGAAGCTTTGAATCAGTTGAACTACACGGGCGATCCTATCGCACTGGGATATGCTTGCGCTTACCCTCTTGGTGTTGTCGGCATCATCGGTTCCATCATTGCCGTCCGCTACATCTGCCGGGTGAACCTGAAAAAAGAAGAGGATGAACTGGCCGTTCAGACTTCTGATATGAAACATATGCCCCACATGTTACATCTGGAAGTCCGCAACGAATCTATCGATGGAAAAAAGCTCATCCAGATCAAGGAGTTTATGGGACGTCCCTTTGTATGCTCACGCATCCGTCACGAGGGACACGTCAGTATCCCTAACCAAGACACTGAATTCCATATCGGCGACCAGGTATTTATTGTATGTTCCGAAGAAGACGCTGAAGCAGTAACCGCTTTCATCGGTAAAGAAATTCAAGTGGACTGGGAAAAACAAGACATGCCGATGGTTTCACGCCGTATATTGGTGACAAAATCCGAAATCAATGGTAAAAAATTAGGTAGCCTCCATTTCCGTAGTATGTACGGAGTAAACGTAACCCGTATCAACCGTTCCGGTATGGACTTGTTTGCTGATCCGAACCTGATACTACAGGTAGGTGACCGTGTAATGGTCGTTGGCCAGCAAGATGCCGTAGAGCGTGTTGCAGGAGTACTGGGTAATCAACTGAAACGTCTGGATACGCCTAATATTGTGACTATCTTCGTGGGTATCTTCCTGGGTATCCTGTTGGGTAGTCTTCCTATCGCTTTTCCGGGCATACCCACTCCAGTCAAACTCGGTCTGGCAGGTGGTCCGCTGGTAGTGGCTATTCTTATCGGTCGCTTCGGCCATAAGCTGAAACTGGTGACTTATACAACCATGAGTGCCAACCTGATGCTGCGTGAAATCGGTATCGTACTCTTCCTTGCCAGCGTAGGAATCGAAGCCGGCGCCCACTTTGTAGAAACAGTGGTAGAAGGCTCCGGTTTGCTGTATGTAGGCTATGGTTTCCTGATCACTGTTATTCCTTTGCTGATTATCGGTATGATTGCCCGCTTCTACTGCAAAGTAAATTACTTCACCCTGATGGGATTAATTGCCGGTAGTAACACAGACCCTCCTGCATTAGCTTATGCTAACCAGGCATCCGGCAATGATGCTCCGGCAGTAGGTTACTCTACTGTTTATCCGTTAACAATGTTCCTGCGTATTCTGGCAGGCCAGATGATATTGCTGACAATGATGTAATGTCAGATGATATATAAATAAAAGAGAGATTACGCAATTGTAGTCTCTCTTTTTTTTGTTCTGTTTTTCCCCTTCATATTACCAAAACCATATTTTCTCCGTACTTGCTCCGTGTCTATACACTTGGACTTGGTATGGAGTTGGTACGGGCTTGATACGGGGAAGGTATGATCCGGGTTAGAAATTGTTCTGTTTCACTTTATTTTAAGTTTCACAAAATCTTCTATAAAATCGATAGTCTTTTCAATCCCCAGCACGGAAGAATCAATGCACAGATGATAGGTTGCCGCAGCTCCCCAGGTCTTGTAGCTATAATAGTTATAATATTCCGAACGTTTTTTATCAGCCTTATTCATCATATTTTCGGCTTCTTCTTCTGAAACATGATGTGAAGCGCACAAGCGGGCAACGCGTGCTTCATGCGAAGCGGAAATAAAGATATTGGCACAACGAGGATGATCACGCAGTATATAATCAGCACAACGGCCTACAAAAAGGCAGGATTTCTCTGCTGCCAACTGACGGATTACATCGCTCTGCACCTTGAAAAGTGCATCGTTACTGAGGCAATTCTGGGTTGGTAAAGCACCATCTCCCACAAAAGGGAAACGCATGCCAAAGAGTCCGCCGATAATCCCTTGCGAAGCACGCTCATCGGCTTTCTCAAAGAACTCACGGCATAGACCGCTCTCCTTGGAAGCCAGAGTTATTAACTCCTTGTCATAGAAATCGATACCCAAACGGGCTGCCAACTTCTCCCCTATCTCCTTTCCGCCACTTCCCAATTGGCGACCGATGTTCACAACGAATTTCTTATTCATAGCTTCAATCTAAATATTGGTTTACTAATAGCAAAAGTAAGGATTTATAGGAAAAAAACAAAAAAATAATCTATACTAATTTTCCGGTTATAACTAACTTTACCACGAACCGCATGTTTTTCACACTATCCTTCGCCTCTTTTAAATTTACGGAACTGGCTAACCAACATCACCATTGCCACCAAACTGGCAAGCAAATCGGAAACCGGCATACTATACCAAACACCGGCCGCACCGAAGAAACGAGGTAGAATTATCAGTGCCGGAAGCAAGAAAAGCATCTGGCGGGTAAGAGACAAAAAGATAGCCTTGCTCGCCATCCCGATACTCTGGAAGAAATTCGACGTCACCATCTGGAAACCGATTATCGGGAAGAACATCACTACAATACGTAGTCCACGTGCCGAAATAGCTATCAGTTCTTCGTCAGAAGTAAATATGGAAACCACCAGATCGGGTATAATCATCCCCATCAGGAAACCGGATGTGGTGACAACCGTAGCAAAGATTATAGTCAGTTTCAGCACCCGGGAAACACGTGCATATTGCTGCGCACCAAAGTTATATCCGGCAATAGGCTGCATGCCCTGATTCAATCCCATCACGATCATTACGAATATAAATACCAGGCGGTTGACAATACCGAATGCACCGATAGACAAGTCTCCGCCATAGCGCTTCAACCCCTGATTAATGACAATTACAATAAAACATGCTGCCAGATTCATCAGGAAAGGAGACATACCGATAGCAAGCGAATCCATCACAATCTTACGGCGCAGGCGGAATATACCGCGATGGAAATGTAGCAGTTCGTCTTTGTTACTGAATATCTTGAATTGCCACAACAGTGAAATAACCTGTGCTATGATGGTGGCAATAGCAGCTCCACGAATCCCCCAGTCGAAACCGTAAATAAACAAAGGGTCAAGTATCGTATTGATGACTACTGTAGCGATAGTGGCGTACATTGCCTTTTGCGGATGTCCGGAAGAGCGTAGAACAGCATTTAAGCCAAGATAAAGATGGGTGACGACATTGCCCAGCAAAATAATCTGCATGTATTCGCGGGCGTACTTCACTGTTTCGTCACTACCCCCAAAGAAGTAAAGGATGGGATCGAGGAATATCATCGTAACAACCGTAAATGCCAATCCCAGCACGATATTTAGCACCAGTACATTACCCAAAATACGTTGGGCTGTATCGTAATCTTTTTGTCCCAGTTTAACCGAAACCAATGTGGAAGCTCCAACTCCTACCAACGAGCCAAACGCAGCAGCAAGATTCATCAGGGGAAAAGTTAGCGCCAATCCCGAAATAGCCATTGTGCCTACTCCGTGACCGATAAAAATGCTATCCACCATATTATATAAAGAAGATGCCGTCATAGCGATAATTGCCGGTACGGCATATTGCATCAGTAGCTTTCCAATCTGTTCTGTTCCCAACGCTGTGGGTGCCTTTTGTCCTGTCATAATACCTATTCCTCTATTTTAGGGTGCAAAGGTACTGATTTTCCCATAAGCAAACAAAAAAAGGAGAACAAAGAGATTATCGCTACTTCAAAGAGAAATTCATTCACTCCACTGAGAATGTACACGTTGACTTTAAACTTTTCCTAATTCTCCCCTTCTTCATGCCATTATATGAAAAATGTTTCGTATTTTTGCTCCCAAATTGTGTTAATGTACAACGAAATGAATGTATTAGAACTAAGTGAACAGGAAATCATTCGACGTAATAGTATGAATGAACTTCGCGCGATGGGCATTGACCCCTATCCCGCTGCAGAGTATGTAACCAATGCTTTCTCTACAGATATAAAAGCGGAATTTAAAGATGACGCAGAACCTCGCAAGGTATCCGTAGCCGGACGTATGATGACGCGCCGGGTGATGGGTAAAGCTTCGTTCGTTGAATTGCAGGACTCCAAAGGTCGCATTCAGGTGTATATCACTCGCGACGATATCTGTCCGGGAGAAGACAAGGAACTCTACAATACTGTATTTAAACGCCTGCTCGACTTAGGCGACTTCATTGGAATCGAAGGTTTTGTTTTCCGTACTCAGATGGGCGAAATCAGTATCCACGCCCAGAAGTTGACCGTATTGGCAAAATCCATCAAGCCACTGCCTATCGTAAAATACAAAGACGGTGTAGCTTATGACTCTTTTGAAGATCCTGAACTGCGTTATCGCCAACGTTACGTCGACCTTATTGTAAATGACGGCGTAAAAGATACATTCTTAAAACGTGCCACTGTCATTAAGACCATGCGTGCCGTACTGGATGAAGCCGGCTATACCGAAGTGGAAACTCCCATTCTGCAATCTATAGCAGGTGGAGCAAGCGCCCGCCCGTTCATTACCCACCACAACTCACTGAATATCGACCTGTATCTGCGTATCGCTACCGAGCTTTACCTGAAGCGTCTGATTGTAGGTGGTTTTGAGGGTGTTTATGAAATCGGCAAGAACTTCCGTAACGAAGGTATGGACAAGAACCATAATCCGGAGTTCACCTGTATGGAGCTTTACGTACAATATAAGGATTACAATTGGATGATGAGCTTTACCGAAAAATTGCTGGAACGTATCTGCATTGCTGTAAATGGCAGCGAAGAGACTACCATCGACGGTAAGACTATCAGTTTCAAGGCACCATATCGCCGCTTGCCTATCCTGGATGCTATCAAGGAAAAAACCGGTTACGACCTCAATGGCAAGAGTGAGGAAGAAATCCGCCAGATCTGTAAAGAGCTGAAGATGGAGATTGATGACACCATGGGCAAGGGTAAGCTGATAGATGAAATATTCGGTGAATTCTGTGAAGGAACCTTTATCCAACCGACATTCATCACTGACTATCCTGTTGAAATGAGTCCGTTGACCAAGATGCACCGCAGCAAACCGGGTCTGACTGAACGTTTTGAATTGATGGTGAATGGTAAAGAACTTGCCAATGCGTACAGTGAGTTGAATGATCCCATCGATCAGGAAGAGCGTTTCAAAGATCAGTTACGCCTGAGCGAAAAGGGTGACGATGAAGCAATGTTCATCGACCAAGACTTCTTGCGTGCTCTGCAGTTCGGTATGCCTCCTACATCTGGTATCGGTATTGGTATCGACCGTCTTACTATGCTGATGACAGGTAAGTCATATATTCAGGAAGTGCTATTCTTCCCGCAAATGCGTCCCGAGAAGGTTATCCCGAAAGATGCTCCGGCCAAATATATGGAACTGGGTATTGCCGAAGACTGGGTACCCGTTATCCAGAAAGCCGGCTACAACACAATAGAAGACATGAAAGGTGTAAATCCGCAAAAGTTACATCAAGACATTTGCGGTATCAACAAAAAATACAAATTGGAACTGACCAACCCGTCTGTAAACGACGTAGAAGGCTGGATCGAAAAAATTAAGAATTAAAGAATTAAAAATTAAATAAGAAGATTAAAGATCGAACGAGGGAAAGGAGTTTACTTTCCTTTCCCTCTTTTAATTTTTAATTATTAATTATTAATTTCGATATGAAACTACCCGGAAAGATAGCCATAATGGGCGGAGGAAGCTGGGCTACAGCCATTGCAAAAATGGTACTTGCTCAGGCTGAGTCGATTAACTGGTATATGCGACGAGATGATCGTATAGCTGATTTTAAACGACTGGGCCATAACCCTGCCTACCTGACGGGCGTCAAATTTGACATGAAACGTATCAATTTCTCCTCGAACATCAACGATGTGGTGAAAGAGTCTGATACGCTGATATTTGTCACTCCTTCCCCTTATCTCAAAGCCCACTTAAAGAAACTGAAAACGCGGATACGGGATAAATTCATCATCACTGCTATTAAAGGAATCGTACCCGATGACAATCTGATCGTATCGGAGTACTTCACAAAAGAATATGGCGTTCCACCTGAAAATATTGCTGTATTGGCAGGTCCCTGCCATGCGGAAGAAGTAGCCCTGGAACGTCTCTCTTATCTCACCATTGCCTGCCCGGACACAGACAAAGCATGCACCATCGCCCGCCGTCTGGCCAGTTCATTCATTAAAACATCTGTCAGCAATGACGTAGCCGGTATAGAATACAGCTCTGTACTGAAAAACGTGTACGCCATTGCCGCAGGTATTTGCAGTGGTCTGAAATATGGTGATAACTTCCAGGCAGTATTGATATCCAATGCCGTACAGGAAATGAATCGTTTCCTGCAAACTGTACATCCGTTGAACAGAAACGTGAATGATTCTGTTTATTTAGGTGACTTGCTGGTGACAGGGTATTCTAATTTCAGCCGTAACCGTACGTTTGGTACAATGATCGGTAAGGGATACTCTGTGAAAAGTGCGCAGATAGAAATGGAGATGATTGCTGAAGGATACTACGGAACAAAGTGTATCAAGGAAATCAACAAACATCACCATGTCAACATGCCGATACTGGATGCTGTCTATAACATCTTGTACGAACGCATTTCACCCATGATAGAAATCAAGTTGCTGACTGACTCGCTCAGATAGAAGTATAATAAACAACATACAATAAACATCTTTTAAATCAAAAGCAACTCAGTTCCCCCTTTTCCATGGGAAAGGGATGAGAGGAGAGGCTTTTAAAACCTAGAATATTATGATTAGTTTGAACATCGAAAAGACTTTTGGATTTATCTCCAAAGCATCTGTTGCTGCTTACGAAGCTCAGGTAAAGGCTGCGCAGGAAGCATTGGAAAACGGTACCGGAAAAGGAAATGACTTCCTGGGCTGGTTGCACCTCCCTTCATCTATCAGTCAAGAGCATCTGGCCGACCTGAAAGCTACTGCACAGGTTATGCGCGACAATTGCGATGTAGTAATCGTTGCCGGTATCGGCGGAAGCTACCTCGGCGCACGTGCAGTTATCGAGGCTTTATCAAACAGTTTCACCTGGTTACAGGAAAAGAAAACTGCGCCTGTCATGATCTATGCAGGACACAATATCAGCGAAGATTATTTGTATGAACTGACCGAATTCCTGAAAGACAAGAAATTCGGTGTCATCAATATCTCCAAATCAGGAACTACTACCGAAACTGCTCTTGCTTTCCGCCTGCTGAAAAAGCAATGCGAAAACCAACGCGGTAAGGATATGGCTAAGAAAGTAATCGTTGCCATCACGGATGCAAAGAAAGGCGCTGCCCGCATTACAGCCGATAAAGAAGGTTACAAATCATTCATTATCCCCGATAACGTAGGAGGACGTTTCTCCGTACTGACTCCGGTAGGTTTATTGCCGATTGCAATAGCTGGCTTCGACATCGAAAAATTAGTTGCCGGTGCTGCGGATATGGAAAAGGCTTGCGGAGTAAATGTTCCGTTTGCAGAGAACTTGGCTGCACAATATGCCGCTACTCGTAACGAGTTGTACAAGAATGGCAAGAAGATTGAAATTCTTGTGAACTTCTGCCCGAAACTGCACTATGTAAGCGAATGGTGGAAACAACTTTACGGAGAATCGGAAGGTAAGGAAAATAAAGGTATTTTCCCGGCTGCTGTAGACTTCTCTACTGACCTGCACTCCATGGGACAATGGATTCAGGAAGGCGAACGCACTATCTTTGAAACTGTAATCTCTGTAGAGAAAGTAGACCACAAACTGGAAGTGCCTTCTGATGAAGCAAACCTGGACGGCCTGAACTTCCTGGCAGGTAAGCGTGTGGACGAAGTAAACAAGATGGCCGAACTGGGTACTCAATTGGCTCACGTAGACGGTGGTGTGCCTAATATGCGTATCATTATCGAAAAACTGGACGAATATAACATCGGTCAGTTGCTTTATTTCTTTGAAATCGGTTGTGGTATCAGCGGTTATCTGCTGGGCGTTAATCCATTTAACCAACCAGGTGTAGAAGCATACAAGAAGAATATGTTTGCTCTGCTGAATAAGCCGGGATACGAAGAAGAGTCAAAAGCTATCCAGGCAAGACTCTAAAGAGGAGTAAGTTAAACACAGATAGACGAGGTGTGAATGATTAAACTCATTCACACCTCGTTTTTTTATTGTATCTTTGCAGCTATAAAACAATAGGTATTATGTTTCAAGAAGCTATCGCCCGTTATCTTCAATCCAGCGGGCACTCACAAATTCAATTGAAATCTGTCCTTTTTGATATGGACGGTGTATTGTTCAACTCTATGCCTTACCATGCCGATGCCTGGCACAAGGTTATGGAACGCCATGACCTCCATCTGAGCCGTGAAGAAGCTTATCTGCATGAGGGGAGAACCGGAGCTGCTACCATAAATATCGTTTATCAGCGGCAATACGGTAAAGATGCCACCCCTGAAATGATAAAGAGTATATATGCAGAAAAGAGTGCTGAGTTCAATAGTAATCCTGAACCGGAACGTATGCCCGGCGCATGGGAAGTACTGCAAAAAATAAAAGCAGACGGACTGGTCCCTATGGTAGTTACCGGCTCCGGGCAACATTCATTGTTAGACCGGCTGTCACACAACTTCCCCGGTATGTTTCACCGAGAATTGATGGTAACCGCCTTTGATGTAAAATATGGTAAGCCCCATCCGGAACCCTATCTGATGGCTCTGCAGAAAGGGGGAGTAAAACCCAATGAAGCTATCGTGGTGGAAAATGCACCTATGGGCGTACAAGCTGGTGTAGCCGCAGGTATATTCACTATAGCCGTCAACACAGGTCCTATCAATGGACAAGTATTATTAGATGCGGGAGCAAATGTACTATTCCCGTCCATGCAGGCATTTTGTGATAATTGGGAGAAATTACATGAAGCATTCGGACAAATAAACCGGACACTTTGATATTTTTGGAAAAGAAGAAAATCATTTCAGTAGCTCCGCTATTTTTTTCTTCAAGTTTAATTTTATGATTTCCTCCGGCTTTAATTCCAACTCTATCAGAACCTTAGCAGTCGGCACTTTGTAAGCTTCGTCTTTTTTATCACAATTTATCTGTTCCTTACTAATAGAATATAACAGAGCAAAATCATAATCCAAAGCCTTTGATACGTTATAGAGAGTATCTGTATCAATGCTTTTTCGTGTCAACATATAATCAACACTTTGAGGCTTAACTTGCAGTCTTCTTGCAAGTTCCGCCTTTGTCACTTGCTTTTCAGCCATGACATTTTTTATAATTTCACCTATGTATATATTGGGCTTTTCCATTTTAATGAAGGTACGATTTATAATTTAGACCTAAAGAATGAAAAATAAAATTTTATCTGTTCATACACTTCATTTTATTCATAATTTATTTGTTTAATCAGATATATTTTGATACTTTTGTCACAAAATCATATAAACAATTAACAGCTATGACGTTATTAATCCTTATACTTATAGCCATTCCTATCTGTATTTTGATAATTTTATTATGGATATACAACGACTATCGCAAATATAAAAAGCAGCAAAGCTTCCTACTTTTGCTTTTTTGGACTTTACCAGCCACTATGCAAGCCCAATATGTAGACAAAAACTGTTGCATAAGCTTCAAATGGCATGAAAACCAACAAGGAAAACTGGAATGTATAAACGGAAATCTCACCTATGAGTTCATTCCTAATGAAAGTTTTTGGAAAATAATTATCCGGAATAATTCATCTGATGCTGCGCAAGTCAATTGGGAAAATGCGCAATTCATCATCAACGGACGCGCCTCAGGGCTATTGCTTTACCCGGAATCAGAATCTTCCCCTTCAAAAGAAATAATAAACGGTAATAGTGAAATTAGTGAAACCTGTACAGCAAGCATCTTGATGGAAGGTACAAAAAACAAAAAGATATATAACCCAAAAGATATCCGAAAAGGTAATAAGATAGCAGTCAGTATTATTCTTCCCATAGCTATCGCCAACAAACCCCAATTCTTCACAACCTTCGATTTCGTAGTTAAGCAAGCTTACTAACCATGAAACTTCAAGACATAAAAAAATATCTCAACGAAACACGGAACTGGTACATCGTACTAACATCACCTTGGAAAGAAAAAAAAATAAGGGAAGACTTGGATAACAAAGGCATCATAAGCCACCTCCCTACCACTTATGTACAATATAAGTGGAAAGAAAAGATAAGAAAAATACAGATTCCGACTGTCAATAGGTGCATATTCATTTATGCCACTGATTCGGAAATAAAGACACTGAGAGTAACATACTCAATACTACCATTGGAAATGATAAAAATAGAAGATTAACATACTATATAAGAAAGAGGGGATACTTTAAATAGTATCCCCTCTTTTTTCTTATATAGTGACCCGGGTGGGACTCAAACCCACGACCTTCAGAACCGGAATCTGACGCTCTATTCACTAAGCTACCAGGCCTCAAATGCGGGGACAAAAGTATAAAAAATCCGGGCATATTCCTAATGATTTATCTTTTTTTACTGCAAAGACTTCAAAATAAGAATGTTATTTTGAGAGCAACAGGTAGTTAATAAGGAACAATTTGACAACAAATTCGTTCAAAACCGATGCAAATATAAATATTATACCTATATTTGCCGAACAAAAACATAGTATACACTTATGAGTTATCTAATAAAACCAGAAGGGTACAAACCCTTATTGGACTTAAAACAAACAGAATTAGGAATCAAACAGATTAAAGAGTTCTTTCAGTTGAACCTTTCATCGGAATTACGTTTGCGTCGCGTCACCGCCCCGCTTTTTGTATTAAAAGGAATGGGTATCAATGATGACTTGAACGGAGTGGAACGTGCCGTATCATTCCCTATCAAAGATCTGGGAGACGCACAAGCTGAAGTTGTACATTCACTTGCCAAATGGAAACGACTGACATTGGCAGATTATAATATTGAACCCGGATATGGCATCTATACGGATATGAATGCCATACGCTCAGATGAAGAACTGGGAAACTTACATTCACTCTATGTAGACCAATGGGACTGGGAACGTGTTATTACTGCTGAAAACCGGAATGTGGATTTCCTAAAAGAAATAGTAACCCGCATTTATGCCGCCATGATCCGCACAGAATATATGGTGTATGAGATGTATCCGGAAATCAAGCCTTGCCTGCCTCAAAAGCTGCACTTCATTCACGCTGAAGAATTGCGCCAACTCTATCCGGACCTGGAACCCAAATGTCGCGAACATGCTATTACCAAAAAGTATGGTGCAGTATTCATTATCGGTATCGGTTGTAAGTTAAGTGACGGAGAGAAGCACGACGGACGTGCCCCGGACTACGATGACTATACTTCAGAAGGTCTGAATGGCCTCCCCGGACTGAATGGTGACCTTTTGCTATGGGATGATGTACTCCAACGCAGTATTGAGCTCTCATCCATGGGTATCCGTGTAGACAAGGAAGCTTTACAACGCCAGTTAAAACAGGAAGGAGAAGAGAAACGCCTGGAACTTTACTTCCACAAGCGTTTGATGAGTGATACATTACCTCTGTCTATAGGTGGCGGTATAGGGCAATCACGCCTTTGTATGTTCTATCTCCGCAAAGCACATATCGGTGAAATTCAAGCCAGTATCTGGCCAGAAGATATGCGTCAGGAATGTAAAGAGCATAATATATATCTGATTTAACATTTTCTCAATAACAGGAAGAGGCAGAGATTTTTTGATTTCTGCCTCTTTGTTTATCACCCACTCTAAGAAATAAAGCCAATGTCCTGCCATCGGAACCGGATAAAAATAGTATCTTAGCGTCCGAAACTTTTAACATACAAAATTATGAATGTTCAAATAGAAGAAAGTTGGAAAGCACGTTTGGAACCGGAATTCGAAAAAGACTATTTCCGCACACTAACTAATTTTGTACGGGAAGAATATAGCCAGTATCCGATATATCCTCCGGGAAAGTTGATATTCAATGCTTTCAATCTTTGCCCATTCGACAAAGTGAAAGTAGTCATTATCGGTCAGGATCCTTACCATGGTCCCGGACAGGCTCACGGGTTATGTTTTTCCGTCAATGACGGGGTTCGTTTTCCCCCTTCGCTGATTAATATATTCAAAGAAATTAAAGATGATATCGGCACCGATGCGCCCAACACAGGTAATCTGACCCGCTGGGCCGAGCAGGGAGTTCTGCTTCTGAATGCTACACTGACCGTTCGTGCCCATCAGGCAGGTTCTCACCAAAACCGCGGTTGGGAAACATTCACCGATGCAGCTATACGTGTTCTTGCCGAACAACGGGAACACCTTGTTTTTATTCTCTGGGGATCATATGCGCAACGTAAAGGTGCATTTATTGATCGTAGCAAGCACCTGGTACTGACATCCGCACACCCCTCCCCTCTATCAGCTTACAATGGTTTCTTTGGAAACAAGCATTTCAGCAGAGCAAACGCTTACTTAAAGGAACATGGTGAACAGGAAATTGCATGGTAAGAAAGGATCTTAAATTCTCTTAGTACCACTTGATATTCGTCTGAGTCTGACTCTTTTTGTCATATTTCAAGTCTTGTAGAATGCTCGCATTTGCGCGAATCACAAAACTATAATACTTCCATGTGCCAAAAGGAGAAAGGCTTGCAGACATACTGAAACAGTGCAGGTCACGCGTTATATTGAAAGAGGTTTGCACAATCTTCTTAACATTAAAGTCATAACCGGAGTTGAAGCTGACAGCCCATTTATTTGAGATTTTTATATTACCATTGATATTGAGGGCATTCAGGCTAAATTTATATGGATAACGCATACTCTCTCTATTGATAGGCTTTGTGTTATCTTCCGTAATATTAAAACCTGTACTCAGATTTATGGACCAAGGCATCTTAAACTCCTGATAGCCGTCGCTATCTACAGCAGCTTTTTCTTTCTTTCGCTTTGTAGGAGCACCTGACTCAGAATCATCAGCTTCATCACCTTCACTATCCGTATCAGTCTGCCCATTTCCCTTGCCATCATCATCCGCTTTTTCTCCGGTAAAGAATGCTTTCCATTTCTTCCACGTGTCATTATTAAGCGTGTAACTGAAAGAAGTTCCGTATCCCTGGAAACGCCCGAAACGCCCATAAGACCATTCCGTACGATTACTTGTTATTACATTACCATTCTTATCAAAATCGTAAGCATAAGTAGCAAAAACTGAACTCATACTGAAGGTATAGCTCTTGCTCAATTTCAAACGTAGATTTAGGGTAAGATTACTCCATGGACGTACTTGAGCAGCCGTATTATATGAAATGCTGGCACCCAACTCATCAATCAAACTCACCTTACGTATAGAGTCGTTTTTATCCCTGTATTTCATTTCCAGGTTATTGGAAATCTGAAATGAAATATTTCCCGACCTACCTTGTCCCGGCACACCAAACATTTGATCAGCATACGGAGAGTAAACAACGGTATCCTGTGTTCCGTCAGCATTGGGCTTAAGATAAGTATCATAGTAGCCATAACGGGAAGAGCCAAAGTCCGGCGATGCACTGATGCTGATAGAAGGAGTGATGACATGGCGAATCTGTATCTCTTTCTTCTTCATAAACAAAGGCTTATACATGCCATAAATCTTTGTATTGACACCCAGGCTCGCACTATAATTATATACTCGGTGGAAGCCGTAGACAGTATCAGTATTCACAACCTGCCCACTGGTACCTGAATTCGGATCCCAATCCTTCATCACCTTACGGGTGTACCAACGCTCCGTATAGCTAACAGACGGGGTTACATTAAAGTATTTGAATAACGTAAATGTTGCACTGACAGGTATCTCATGTTTCATGCCATTCTTCCAGTCCTTGATCAGATTAGACTTGAACAGAAGATTATCTTTTGTAGTAATACTGTTAGAAAGACGTCCGCTATAACGAACAGAGATCTTCTCATACCACTTCTCATTTCCTACTGCATTCTTCCGTTTAAAAGGGAAAATGGTGCTCAGGGTAATGTTTAGGTCCGGCAAAGTCACAGCAATAGATGAATCTTTCATATTCTGTGCAATGTTACCGGTAGCTGCAATAGAAAGTTTCTGATCGGGGAAGTTACGCGAATAGCTGACACTGGATGTTTTAGTATTTTGTGTCATAGCCTGCGAGTTATACATATTACCGATATTGGTGCGCTCGTAACTACTGGAAGAGAAGTTCACACTGGCCGAGAATGAAGAGTTAGGATTAGCCTTCGGGTCCTGGCGGTGTGACCATACAACTTTAAAGTCTTTTGCCACCATATAATCTTCCAAACCCTTGTCACCCGTCTTGGTCACCTGATAACTGGCCTGAAACAGACCTGAGAATTTATAACGGACATTGTAATTAGTTTCTGCATTCAGCGCCCATGAACCTTTCGTGAAAATATCCCCCCTTAACTTTAAGTCCATCTTATCGCTAATGGCAAAGTAGTAACCACCATCCGTCAGACCAAAACCACGAGCAGAGTCATCCATATAGCTCGGCATTATGAAACCGGACGAATAGCTGCTGGAGAAAGGAAAGAAGAAAAAGGGAACAGCAAGAGGCAACGGAACATCTTCAATTACCAGATATGCAGGTCCCGTCACAACATTTTTCTTGGGACGCACCTTGGCATAAGTCATCTGCATATAGAAGTGTGGATGATCATGATTATCGCAAGTGGTATAACGACCGCTTTTCATGTACAACTCATCATTCATACCCTTCTTGGCATTATTACCGGTAACATATCCCTCACCCTGCTGGCTGACTACATTACTAATAAGCCCTTTCTTACTTTTAAAATTATACCGTATCGTATTTGTTTCATAAGGTGTATCTCCATCTTTGAAGACGGGTCTTCCCTTTATCACCTTTAACGAATCTTCCACACCATGAGCAAAGACCGTACTACTGTCCATATTCATGGTTATCACTTCAGCGGCCAGTTCTATATTTTGGTAATTCACTTTGCCGTCGCCATACAAGTTGGCCACACCACCTTGTGTAAACACAATGGAGTCATTAGCTTCATAAATAACCGGAGCATCCAGCGGTTGCTTCTTCTTGGCAGGCTGCAACTGAATCGTATCGTTTTGCAGCGTATCTCCTCTCAACAGGGTATCTCCCTCTTGCACACCTCCTATATTAAAGGTGTCAGTCCGTTCGATTCCTGTAGGAACAGTCCTTCCACGCCGACGTTGCGAAAAGGCCTCGTCAGGGATCAGGAGTAAGACTAGTAGTAGTATGAATGATATGAATGTATTTGCTTTCAATGGCGTAATCAACTAATAGTTTCCGCTTGAAGGGGCAAAAGTACGTAAATTATACGGATAATCTCCCTTTTTAAAGAAATTTAGAATGCTACAAGAACTGTTCGCACCAATGGTCAAAACGTTCCAAGCCTACATTACCGAAATTAGAGATACTTTTTCGAGCCTTCTCTACCGTTTTTTCCCGTTCCAAATGAGTTTTGGAATAAAACTTATCGGCAAAGCAAATTACTTGCTCTTCCATACTCACCGGAAGCATATCCCGATGAGGTACAGGCAAGTTTTGTGCAATAATATCGTCTAGAGAAAGTCCTGCGCCTGTATGTCTTTCACATACCAACGCATGACGGGGATACCCTTCCCGGCGCATCAAATCAGCTCCCAGATAACCGTGACAGATATAAGGCTGATCACCAAAACAAAAGATACCCGGAGCATTAGTCAGAAAAATACCAATATCATGAAGCATACCCGCTTCATATAAAAAGTCTTTATCCAAGTTAAGTTCCGGATGGCCGTCTGCAATGCGGAGAGCCTTCTCGGCTACCAGACGGCTATGCACCAATAAGATATGCTTCCGCTCATTATCTTCCGGATAATATGCATCAATCAATTCTATCGGATTCATTTTTCACTGAATTTATAAATCAATACCTTATCGCGTAAATCACAGCTGCGATAAGGAGTAAGATAGATTTCCTCCAACTGATATTTATCTGAATACTCTTTCAGAAAGTCCTCTTTGGTTCGTTCGGAAAGCATCACATATCCCGTTCCGGAAAGACCGGGAGTAAAATTCCTCATCCGATCATTCAGATAGTAATTAGTGCAATAAAAACGAATCAGCCGTGTAGTGTACGAATACATGACCCCGTCCTGCACATAAGTATTTACTTCTTCTGCCAGACGCTTGTCTGATTTCGTAGACAGTACCGTAGGTTGATAAACACCGTCTAAGGAAACAAACAGGCACAAGATACAACCGGCTATACCATATAATAATGAACGAGAATCCGCCTTTTTTGCCAATGCAATCAACATACAGACACCTGCAATTGGCGGCAAAGCCACAAGCAACCATTTAGAGAATGACAAATCCACATTCTCCAATGCATTCATGAATCCTACGTTTTCCATGGCATGCTTTCCCGTTCCCCAAACACTATCAGGAATCAGTCCGAGACGCACCACAGCAAACGTTATCGTGAGCAACAAAGCCAGCGAAGCAAAGATATAAGCCGAAATTTTAAAGACTTTCGCTCCCCGCTGTACCAAAGCCAGCAGATACTCGGCTATCAACACCGCCATAAAGGGATAGATAGGAAGCAGATAAACACTTCTTTTACTCTTAGGAATACAATAGAACACAAAAATAAAGAGTATAACTACCCATGTGAATAATTGCAGAGGCGATTGTGAACGGAATTTATTCCAGGCTTTCTTTATACGTTCACCGAAAGATGAACCTTCAGGCAATAAGCTTATATTTTTCCATTTCAAACCAAAGAGAGAAATCAACAGTACTAAAGTCCAAGGTATCCATCCCCAAATAATGGTCAGGAAATTATACCATAGCGGATTTTCATGCGAATCATAAGACATCTTACCCATGAAACGGCCTGTATTTTCTTCCAGCATTAAATCTATAAAAGATTGGCCTCCCTGTACATAAGCCGCACTAATCCAAGCAGCATATGGAATCAGGGAAAGTATTCCTATCACAAATAACCGGAAAAATGTTTTCCAGAAAGGACGTCTGCGTAATAATTGGTAGAGACCGATACTGACACAAGGGAAAATGGAACCTACCGGCCCCTTGGTCAACGTGGCGCAGCCCATCAATAAAATAGCCAGCCATGGAATTCCGCGACATTCTTTCTCATCCCAGCGGAACAACAGACATAATGAAATGACAATAAATGATACCTGCACCATATCGACACGGCAAGCTACCGCTGCCCGATGCACTTCGAAAGAAGAGAGGAGAAGAATGGAAGCAAGAAAAGCCGTCTTCACACCTTTGCGCTTTGCTATAAAAGAAAAAAACACCAACTGCATAGCCAGAAATGCAAGAGCAGACGGCAGGCGGGACGAATATTCCGTCACTCCACCCAGAAGCGACGACACAGTGGCAATTGACCAATAAAAGAAAGGAGGTTTATAAGCTATATCAGTTCCATAATTTACCGGAAGTATCCAATTTCCACTCTCCAGCATAGAAAATGCAACGATAGCCTCGCGTGGTTCTCCTTTGGAATAAAAAATAGTTTCTCCTAGAAAAGGGAGTATCACAAGCACACTGAGCAGTGCTATAAACCAGAATGCTTTCTTCCTATCATCTGACATATATTTCTGTTTTTAATGATTTCTGTGCGCAAAAGTACAAATTATTCTGCAACAATCCCTAACTTTGCCATCTCAATTCTATGAACATGAAGAGACTGAAACAACTACCTGCATTTGTCCGTTTCATTATGGTAGGCATCTTTGCTACCACCCTACACTATGGAATATATATTATACTCCAGCAGGTCATCAATGTCAACATAGCCTACAGCATAGGTTACGTACTCAGTTTCATCGCCAATTTTTACCTTACAGCCTTTTTCACTTTCAGAAAAAAGCCGTCCTGGAAAAAGGCTTTTGGGTTTGGTGGAGCACATCTGATCAATTACCTTCTACATATGAGTTTGCTGAATCTATTTCTCTGGTTTGGAATATCCAAACCATTTGCACCCATACCGGTATTCGCCATCGGCATTCCGGTAAACTTCTTGCTGGTTAGATTCGTTTTCAAATACAAAGGAAGATAATTTGTTTTTCTCCCGATTTCTTACGAATATTGCAAAAAGAACTATTGATTATGAAAGAAGCTCCAGTACTTGCTATCGTAGTACCTTGTTATAAGGAAGAATCTGTTTTACACGAAACACATAAACGGCTCAGCCAATTGCTCGATCGGCTGATAACTGAAGAACGCATATCTTCCAAAAGTTATATACTATATGTAAACGATGGTAGTACAGACCATACCTGGAAAATCATCAAGGAATTTTATAAAAATACGTCGTATGCCTGCGGGCTGAATCTGGCTGGAAATGTGGGCCATCAAAACGCACTTATGGCCGGACTGAATACTGTAAAGGAACGTTGCGACGCAGCTATTTCCATTGATGCCGACTTGCAGGATGACGTCAATGTCATCCCTGAGATGATAGAACGCTATATGGAAGGCAATGATATTGTTTATGGTGTTCGACGTGAACGCAAGACTGACACTTTTTTCAAACGCACCACCGCCCTCGCCTTCTATCGACTGATGAAAACGATGGGGGCAAAATCAGTTTATAATCATGCAGATTATCGGTTAATGAGTAGCCGTGCCATCCAGCAACTCTGTCGCTTCCGCGAACGTAACCTTTATCTGCGTGGATTAGTGCCTCTCATTGGTTATCAAACCGCCTGCGTTTATTATAATCGCGACAAACGTTTCGCCGGAGAGTCGAAATATCCTTTTAAGAAGATGTTGAATTTTGCTATTGACGGAATCACGTCTTTTTCAGTCAAGCCTGTACGCATGATATTCTGGTTGGGCTGCATTTTCCTTCTGATAGCTCTCTGCGTCACTATCTGGACCCTACGTGCATACTTTCTTCACAATACAGTACCCGGCTGGTCATCCCTGATGATTTCTCTTTGGTTAGTAGGTGGTACTATACTCGTATCCCTGGGAATTGTGGGTGAGTACATCGGAAAGATCTACATTGAAGTAAAAGATCGTCCACGCTACAACGAGGAGGAATTATTATTACGTTAAAAGAGAAAAGGGTCATTTATCTCTGTACTTCAATGGAGAAACTCCTGTATGCCTGCGGAAGAAACGGCAAAAAGTAGCCAGATTATCAAAACCTAATGATATACCTATCTCTTTTATGCTAGTACTGGTAGATTTCAGTTGCGTTTTTGCATCTATAATAATAAGGTAGTCTATCACATCCAAAGCAGTCATATTGGTACAACTCTTAATATTACGGCACAAATTCTCCTTCGAAGTCCCTAATTCTTTTGCATAGAATGATATTCCTCGTTCTGTCCTATAATGTATCGCAACCAATTTAAGAAATTGCCGGCTCATTCTAACATTTTTTGGGGATTTAGCCCATCTTTCTTCCAAATTATCCTGATAATACATTGCAATACTCGTATGAATGCAAGTGCCCAACATACTTCTCAACACTTCTTTATTATTATAGATTTCCGGAACTTCGCGTATCATTTTCCATAACGATATGGAACGTAGCATATAAAGTTCCAAATTCTCAGATATATGCTTAACAGGCTCCTCAAAGATAATAAACAAATAATCAAATGCTTTTTTAAAAAACTCCACCTCATGCATGATCTTCGGAGAAAAGCCAGCATATGAAAAGCGAAGATCTGGTGAAACGTTATGAATCTGTAGAAAAGAGTTATCCAGCAAAGTGATGTAATCATTCTCACGAACAATATATCTTCCATAATTTAATGTAACTTCTATACTTCCTTTCATACATACCACAAAGATAGTTCCCTTTACATGATAAGGATTCTCCAAATAATCCTGCAAATCATCTGCCGAAACATTTTCCTTAGCTACAATATCTTCCGATATTTCAAAAAGAAGTCTACTTTCTTCCATTACAATTTTTTCTAGTAAATTTCTACAAAAATACATTTAATCCGGGCAAATGCACATTCTATCCATTCTTTCAACAAGCTCTCTAGAGTTAAAGTTTGTCAACATATCAACAATTGAACATTTTCGCAAATATCCGTACTCCTTTTTCACTCATCTTTTTTGGTTTTGGTCGAATTAAGAAAGAACTTTGTAGCATTAATCAAGTTATTGAATATTAAGATTTATACTATCTTAATACAAGTAAAGAAAAGGGAACGTCATTTGATCAGTAACATCGATCTTATATATTCCTACTTTTCTTTAAAAAGGAGCAAACACAAAGATTTTCTGCCCTGCGATATCTAATAAAAAGCACTTAAGATATCGCAACAGCACAACGCATCAACATAGAGAGCGAGGTTAAAATTGCACTACAACCTCAAGATTGCTTGATAAGGACAACCCCCTACCGATTAAAGGTATATTATCTGAAACGGTAGGGGGATATCCAAGGCAATCCCCCCTTGAGAATGCTAAACGTTTTTAAGGCACAGATTGTTTCTTTCTTTTCTTCCATAGTTGCCAACTATTAATCAAATTTTGCCAGAGAACATAAGATCCCGGCCCTACAGAAGATAAAGGATTTAAATAAGTATAAGCCATCCAAATGGCAAGAACGGTATTCTTCTGCCCCAAAGCCTGTCCTCCACTGATCCGATCATTATAATGCCCACCAATCCTTTTACCCAAAAAGAATTGCAGACAACAAGTAATCAATCCTGCAAGAGCTATCAGAATTTCAACAGAAACCGGCGCATCACTATTTACCAATGAACGGACTGTCTGTCCGGATACGATGGCAAGCGCCACACCCCATAGATAAAAAGCAAGATCATGGAAACCTAACAAGAAATGATGTACACGCGGCATAAATAGCCGTAGGAACCATGCCAGAAGAAAAGGGAAAAGCAATAAAGGAAAGACTTTACTAAGAATCTTCAAAAAGGCTGCAAAGAAAGTCATATCAGCATGAGGTTCCACCAATGGAAAGACTAATGGGACTGCCACTGCTGCCAACAAATTAGATAATAAAGTATAGGTAGTCAATGTAGACGCACTGCCTCCCAATTTTCCGGTAATAACAGCCGCCGCTGTAGCCGTTGGACAAATAAGACAAACCATAGCTCCTTCAAACACTTCCCTGTAAACTTCCGGCATCGGACAACATACCAGCAAAGCAGCAAGTGCCAGGCAAGACAACGTCTGAATTAACAGCAACCAGCCATGCCATGCTTTTGGTTTCAATTCATTCAGATTCTCCACCTTACAAAAGGTCAGTAATAGCTGGGCAAATATCAGCAGAGGGGTTATGTACGCAATCAAATCACTGATATATGGTTTGGTAGGCGCCAAGAAAGGGACATTCGCAAGGATGAAGTACCCCAAAGTACCTGAAAGCATTGCCATTGGCAACGTCCAGTTCTTAAGAAAACGAACTAACATACCTTTTTCTATTTAATTTGCGGGTGCAAAGTTAGTCCCTTTTAAAGAAATCTATCACAAATCCGGGAGAAAAGTGACAAAACTTCACACAAAGCATCAGTTTTCTATAAATTTCCACTACATTTGCAACGGCTTTTAGTATGGAACTCTATAAACGATACATATTATATATAAGTATTTGCTTCGGGCTGTTCATCTCTCCTTTTTGTACCACCAGCATCGAAGCGAAAGATTTCGTTGTCGTTATTGACGCCGGACACGGCGGGCATGATCCTGGCGCTTTAGGCAAATTCTCCAAAGAAAAGACCATCAATCTAAATGTTGCCCTCAAATTGGGAAAACAAATAAAGAGGAACTGTCCGGACGTAAAAGTGGTATATACTCGCGAACGGGATGTATTTATCCCTCTTGGCCGACGTGCGGATATTGCCAATAACGCTAAAGCCGACCTGTTCATTTCCATTCATACCAATTCTGTGGCAGGTAGTAAAACAGCCAAAGGCGCCTCTACATGGACACTCGGTTTAGCTAAGTCGGACGCTAATTTGGAAGTAGCCAAGCGGGAGAACTCCGTGATTTTATACGAAAGTGATTACAAAACACGCTATGCAGGATTTAATCCGAATTCTGCAGAATCGTACATCATCTTTGAATTCATGCAAGACAAATACATGTCTCAAAGTGTGCATCTGGCTTCACTGGTACAAAAGGAGTTCCGCCATACCTGTAAACGTGCAGACCGTGGTGTGCACCAGGCCGGTTTCCTGGTACTCAAAGCCAGTGCCATGCCCAGTATCCTGGTAGAACTCGGTTTTATATCCAACCCGGAAGAGGAACGTTATCTAAACTCGGAAACCGGAAGTACTACATTGGCAAACGGAATCTTCCGCGCTTTCCTGTCCTATAAACGTGAACATGAAATACGTATGACAGGAAGTAGCCGTACCATATTACCGGAAGAAACAGATGCCGGCAATGTAGAGGAATCAGATACTACCAACGAAAAGACTGAGGAATCTCCCGAAATCCCCCAAAAACCAGCGGCAGCCTCTCCCAATACTACCAGAACAAAACAAAATGCAGGAAAAGTTACCGAATCGCAAACCGATTCCGGCAGTCCAGTGTTTAAAATACAAATACTCACCTCTTCACGTCCTATCGCAGCCAATGATAAAAGACTGAAAGGTTTGAAAGGTGTGGAACATTTCCAGGAAGGTGGACTTTATAAATATACATACGGTTCATCAACAGACTATAACAAGGTAGTACGTACCAAACGTGAAATAACGCCAAAGTTTAAGGACGCTTTTATCATCGCTTTTAAGAATGGTAAGAAGATAAACGTTCAAACGGCTATCGAGGAGTTCAAAAAGAAAAAGAAATAAATAATAAGACTATAACATCATGATGAAGTATCTTACGAAAGAGGTTAGAATAGGAATAGCGGGTATTGTTGCCCTCTGCATATTAGTATACGGTATTAATTACCTGAAAGGTATCCACCTGTTTAAGCCTACCAACTATTTCTACGTCAAGTTCCATAACATAAATGGATTAACCAAATCAAGTCCGGTCTTTGCCGATGGCTTCCGTGTAGGTATTGTACGCGATCTTTATTACGACTACACACAATCCGGAAAAGTCATAGCAGAAATCGATGTAGATCCGGAATTGCGCATTCCGAAAGGTAGTACTGCTGAACTGACCTCTGAACTTATGGGAGGTGTCAAAATGAATCTATTGCTGGCAAATAACCCGCGCGAAAAGTACCAGACAGGCGATACTTTACAAGGTAGTGTCAACAATGGCGTCATGGACCAAGTAGCCGCAGTTATGCCACAAGTAGAGAAAATGCTTCCCAAGCTGGACTCAATTCTTGCCTCACTAAATACGATACTTGGAGATCCGGCAATCCCGGGTACGCTTCATAGCGTACAAAACACGATGGCGAACATGGAAGTGACCAGCCAACAATTACAGGCTATCATGAGTAAAGATATTCCCCAACTCACGCAAAAGCTGAATACTATCGGGGATAACTTCATCACAGTCAGTAATAACTTGAAAGAAATAGATTATGCCGCTGCGTTTGCCAGCATAGACTCTACATTAGCTAATGTAAAAATGATTACAGACCAGTTAGGCAGGAAAGACAATACGATTGGTTTATTATTAAATGATCCGTCGCTCTACAACAATCTGAATGCCACAACAGCCAATGCAGCCAGCCTTCTTGAAGACCTGAAATCGCACCCCAAAAGGTACGTTCATTTCTCCTTGTTCGGCAAAAAAGATAAGTAGGGAAAAACTTATTAAATAGAATAAGTCTAAATAACAGGAGCAAACAGGTTTGAAAGAAAAAGCCGCGGTAAGTCCATGTAGGAACTAAAGTATTCCCTTCTGCACAATCCATCAGAAAGTTTAAAATCCTGTTATTTAAGTGCATATTATATTATAATACAGATACTTATAAAAATGCAATAGCCCTCAAAAGGGGCTATTTACATGTAAATAGATAAGTGATTGAAAGTAAAGAGCTTATTACTTTTAACAGAAAAACAAGAAAAAACACATTTGTTTTTCTCAAATAAGATTGCGAATTTTGCAAGCGTAGAAGTTTTGCTTAATTAATAAATGTATTCAAAGCCGTTATGAGTGAATTAAATCATGTCGGGCTATGGAACCGCTGTCTTGAAATCATCAGAGACAATGTTCCGGAGCAGACATACAAAACATGGTTTCTCCCCATCATACCTTTAAAATATGAGGACAAGACGCTGGTCGTACAGGTACCCAGCCAGTTCTTCTATGAGTTTTTGGAGGACAAGTTTGTTGACTTGTTACGTAAAACTCTATATAAAGTCATTGGTGATGGTACCAAGTTATTGTATAATGTAATGGTGGATAAGAGTTCACGTACTACCGTTAATCTCGAATCTACCCCCCGCACCATTATTCCACAGAAAAAGATAATCGGCAAAGAGATACCGCAAGCGCCTATTGCAGATTTAGATCCACATCTGAATCCTGAATACAACTTCGAAACATTTATTGAAGGCTATAGCAACAAACTTTCACGCAGCGTAGCAGAAGCTGTCGCTCAGAATCCGGCAAAAACAATTTTCAATCCGCTGTTTTTCTATGGAGCGTCAGGTGTAGGCAAGACACATCTCGCAAATGCTATCGGCACAAAAATTAAAGAACTCTATCCGGACAAAAGAGTATTATATGTATCGGCACATTTGTTCCAGGTACAATATACTGACTCTGTACGTAATAATACAACAAATGACTTCATCAACTTCTACCAATCAATTGATATATTGATTATTGATGATATTCAAGAATTTGCCGGTGTTACCAAAACGCAGAATACATTCTTCCACATCTTTAATCACTTACACCAAAACGGCAAACAGCTTATCTTGACTTCGGACCGTGCTCCCGTATTGCTGCAAGGTATGGAAGAACGACTCATCACCCGTTTCAAATGGGGCATGGTAGCTGAACTGGAAAGACCGACTGTAGAATTGCGCAAGAACATCCTTCGTAATAAGATACACCGTGACGGATTACAATTCCCTCCGGAAGTAATCGATTATATCGCAGAAAATGTAGGCGACAGTGTGCGTGACTTGGAAGGCATCGTTATTTCCATCATGGCACATTCTACTATATATAACAAGGAAATTGATCTGGAACTGGCACAACGCATTGTGCGGAAGGTAGTGAAAAGTGAAAGTAAAGCGGTTACTGTTGATGACATCATCAATGTGGTATGCAAGCATTTCTCACTGGATACCGCTACAATCCATACCAAGTCACGGAAACGTGAAGTAGTGCAGGCACGCCAGATAGCTATGTTCCTCGCCAAATCTTACACAGATTTCTCAACGGCTAAGATAGGAACACTGATAGGCAACAAAGATCACGCGACTGTATTGCACGCCTGCAAAACCATTAAAGAATTACGGGAAGTAGACAAGGCTTTCCGCGCAGAAATAGATGATATCCAAGCATCATTAAAAAAGCAGGGTTAAAATCCCTGCTTTTTTATTACTTTCCAAAGATTCTCCGACATTACTTCGTTATCTTCTTTCTTATAACGTACATCAGTAAAGACTTGCGCCAAAGTTTCTTTGTTGTTTTCAAGAATAAACTGCTTATTTTCAGGCAAAGATTCCTTATAAGCATACAGGCGATCTATATCTCCAGGGGTATAATCATGATACGTCTCCTCATGTACAATAGCTTCCAACGACAACCGATCTACCTGCGCAGGTTCCTCAGCAGGCCAACCCACTGTCACTGTTGTAATAGGAAACACCAATTCAGGCAGCTCCAGGGCCTCAATTATCATTTGCGGATTGTAAGTCGTCGTACCCAGATAGCATATACCTAATCCTTTTTCTTCCGCAGCTACACAAAAAGTCTGAGCTGCCAACAAGGCATCTACAGAACCGGTTACGAACCACTCTAAATTATTATACCCGGGAGTTGCTTTTCGTTGTTCGCACCATTTAGTAAAACGACGCAGGTCTATACAAAATGTTAAAACTACAGGCGCAGTTTTCACCATCGGCTGATTAAAATGAGCCGGTGCCAGCTTAGCTTTCCTTTCTGCATCACGCGTTACAATTACACTATACACCTGCATATTCCCGACTGTAGAGGCTCGGAACGCAGAATCAAGCAAATCATTTAACAAATCAGAAGAAATATCTTTCTGCTGATATTTGCGGATTGTTCTTCTCTGTTTTAGGATTTCCATTCTTCTATTTTTTTGCAAATATAAGAAAAGAATGGCAGATTGTTACCAAAGAACAAATTTAAAGTTTATCCATGTTTTCTAAAAGGAATTAGCCCATCCAGTCAAGTTTGAAAAACAATTTTCTTTTTGGAAAACTTTTTGTTCACCACACAATGCTAATATTTTATAAATCAGCAGACTATCATTCTAAAATAAAAATCTCACAGCCTGTTCATAATTTATTCTATTTTTATTTTGCTATAATAAAAAACATTCTTAGCTTTGCAATCACATTTGTTAATGATAGGTATCACTTCTACACTCTTACTTATTAAAAAAATAAATCTAAGGAAAAAAGCATCGTGGAAAAACAAACTTATTCTTACGAGGAAGCCTATGAAGAATCTTTACGATATTTTCAAGGCGACGAGTTAGCTGCACGTGTTTGGGTAAACAAGTACGCAGTAAAAGATTCTTTCGGAAATATTTACGAAAAATCTCCGAAAGACATGCATTGGAGAATAGCCAATGAAGTAGCCCGTATCGAGGCGAAATACTCTAATCCATTAAGTGCAGAGGAACTGTTCGACCTGCTCGACCACTTCAGGTACATCGTTCCACAAGGAAGTCCGATGACCGGAATCGGTAACAATTATCAAGTAGCTTCTTTATCTAACTGCTTCGTGATCGGAGTAGATGGAGAGGCGGATTCTTATGGTGCCATCTTCAAAATAGACGAAGAACAAGTACAGCTCATGAAACGCCGTGGTGGTGTAGGACACGATTTGTCGCACATCCGTCCGAAAGGTTCTCCGGTGAAAAATTCGGCTTTAACCTCTACCGGCTTGGTGCCATTCATGGAGCGTTACTCCAATTCTACGCGTGAAGTCGCTCAGGACGGACGGCGTGGCGCACTGATGCTGAGTGTATCTATCAAACATCCCGATTCAGAAGCATTCATCGATGCTAAAATGACGGAAGGTAAAGTTACAGGTGCCAATGTATCTGTGAAACTGGACGATGCATTTATGACCGCTGCTATCACAGGTACTCCATATATTCAACAATATCCAGTCAATGCCGCTGAACCAACAGTGCAAAAGGAAATCAATGCAACCAATTTGTGGAAGAAGATCGTTCACAATGCATGGAAATCGGCAGAACCGGGTGTATTGTTCTGGGATACCATATTAAAAGAATCCGTACCCGATTGCTATGCAGACTTGGGATACCGCACCGTTTCCACCAATCCATGCGGTGAAATCCCTTTGTGCCCGTATGATTCCTGCCGTTTGCTGGCTATCAATCTTTATTCCTATGTGGTAAATCCTTTCAAACCGGATGCATACTTTAACTTTGAATTGTTCCAGAAACATGTAGCGTTGGCTCAACGCATTATGGATGATATCATCGATCTGGAATTGGAGAAGATAGAACGCATCATAGAAAAGATTGACGCTGACCCCGAAAGCGAAGATGTGAGACATACGGAACGTGTATTGTGGGACAAGATTTATAAGAAGAGCGGACAAGGACGCCGCACCGGTGTAGGTATCACTGCCGAAGGTGATATGCTTGCTGCACTGGGATTGCGTTACGGTACGGAAGAAGCTACCGAATTCTCAGAAAAAGTACATAAGACGGTCGCCCTGAGTGCTTACCGTTCATCAGTAGAAATGGCAAAAGAACGTGGTGCATTCGAAATTTACGATACCGAACGTGAAAAGAATAATCCGTTCATCAATCGTTTGCGCGAAGCAGATCCCCAGTTGTATGAGGATATGAAGAAATACGGTCGCCGCAATATTGCCTGCCTTACCATTGCACCGACGGGAACCACCAGTCTGATGACTCAAACTACCTCAGGTATCGAGCCTGTATTCTTGCCCGTATACAAGCGTCGCCGTAAAGTAAATCCGAACGATACCAATGTACACGTAGACTTCGTGGATGAAACAGGAGATGCTTTTGAAGAATATATCGTCTTCCATCCCAAATTTGTTACATGGATGGAAGCACAAGGACACAATCCTTCTAAACGTTACACACAAGAAGAGATTGATGTATTGGTTGAGCAATCACCTTATTATAAAGCAACCTCAAACGATGTAGACTGGCTGATGAAAGTCAAGATGCAGGGACGTATCCAGAAATGGGTAGACCACTCCATCAGTGTGACCATCAATCTGCCGAACGATGTGGATGAAGACCTGGTAAACCGCCTGTATGTAGAGGCATGGAAATCCGGTTGTAAAGGTTGTACGGTTTATCGTGACGGCTCACGTTCGGGCGTACTCATTTCTGCCAAGAGCGATAAGAAAGAAGAAATGCCTCCTTGCAAACCGCCTACGGTAGTAGAAACCCGCCCGTCAGTTCTGGATGCCGACATCGTACGTTTCCAGAATAATAAAGAAAAGTGGGTGGCATTCGTCGGTTTGCTGGACGGACATCCTTACGAAATCTTCACCGGTCTTCAGGACGATGACGAAGGTATCATTCTGCCGAAGAACGTTACTTCCGGACACATTATTAAGAAGGTGGACAAGGACGGTAGCAAGCGTTACGACTTCCAGTTCCAGAACAAACGCGGATATAAAGTCACCATCGAAGGTCTGTCCGAAAAGTTCAACAAGGAATACTGGAACTACGCCAAACTGATCTCCGGAGTATTGCGTTATCGCATGCCTATCGAACAGGTTATCAAGCTGGTCGGCTCTTTGCAACTGGACAGCGAAAGCATCAATACCTGGAAGAACGGTGTGGAGCGCGCATTGAAGAAATACATAACGGACGGCACAGAAGCCAAAGGAAAGAAATGTCCGAACTGCGGCAACGAAACACTTGTATATCAGGAAGGTTGCCTCATTTGTACCACTTGCGGAGCTTCACGTTGCGGATAAAAACAGACCTGTGAAATGCAAGCACAAACGTTTGCATAGGAATTTAAAAAACTTAGATAGCGGTAGCTGCTTGATTATGCGGAATAATGTCTATACTTGCATAGTCAATGCAGCTATTACTAAATCTAATATTATATGATACTATCTTTTCATATCGAGTACCGCACAAGTTGGGGTGAAGAGGTCAGAGTCTTAGGATCTATTCCTGAACTGGGTAACAATCAACCCGGTAAAGCCGTACCCTTACAAACAGTGGATGGCATTCACTGGACTTTAGATGCGGACATTCAAGCGCCTGAAAACGGCATCGTACAATACAGTTATCACATTTATCGCGACGGCAAAGATACACGTACGGAGTGGAACAGCCTTCCCCGCACGCTCTATGTATCGGCTGACAAGAAGAAGGTCTACCGCCTGCAAGACTGCTGGAAGAATCTGCCCGAACAGCAATACTTCTACACATCTGCTTTCACGGAGTCCCTGCTTGCACATCCCGAACGTAGTGCCGCCCCCAAAAGCCACAAGAAAGGATTAGTGATCAAAGCGTATGCTCCGTGCATCGACAATGACCACTGCCTGGGCATTTGCGGCAACCAGAAAGTTCTGGGAGATTGGGACGCGGATAAAGCCGTTCTGATGAGCGACTCCAACTTCCCTGAATGGCAAGTCGAAGTAGACGCCTCGAAAATCAGTTTCCCGCTGGAGTACAAATTCATCCTTTATAATAAGAAAGAGCATCGTGCCGTGGCATGGGAGAACAACCCCAACCGCTACATGGCCGATCCGCAGATAGGCGCTAACGAAACACTGGTAATTGGTGACCGTTACGTTTACTTCGCCCTGCCCGACTGGAAAGGTGCCGGAGTAGCCGTGCCCATCTTCTCGCTGCGCTCCGAAAAGAGCTTCGGCGTAGGCGACTTCGGCGATCTCAGGCAGATGATAGACTGGGCAGTACTTACCCATCAGAAAGCCGTACAAATATTGCCTATCAACGATACTACCATGACGCATACATGGACGGATTCTTATCCATACAGCAGTATTTCCATTTATGCTTTCCATCCCATGTATGCGGATCTGAAACAGATGGGAACGCTGAAAGACAAAGAGAAAATGGCCGAATTCAAAAAGCGTCAAAAAGAGCTGAACGCCCTGTCCACTGTAGATTATGAAGCAGTAAACCAGACAAAATGGGAATACTTCCGCCTGATATACAAACAGGAAGGCGAGAAAGTATTGGCATCCAAAGCTTTCCGCCAATTCTTTGAAAGCAACAAAGAATGGTTACAACCATACGCCGTGTTCAGCTATCTACGCGATGCCTACAAGACGCCCAACTTCCGCGAATGGCCGAAATTCTCCGAATATAAGGCCGAAGAAATTGAGAAGCTGTGTCAACCTAAGTCCGCCGACTATCCACACATTGCCATCTACTTCTTCATCCAGTTCCACTTGCACCTGCAACTGTTGGCAGCGACGGAACATGCACGCGCCAACGGTGTAGTGTTGAAAGGTGATATTCCCATCGGTATCAGCCGCAACAGTGTAGAAGCATGGACAGAGCCTTATTATTTCAACCTGAACGGCCAAGCGGGTGCACCACCCGATGATTTCTCCGTAAACGGTCAGAATTGGGGCCTTCCCACCTACAACTGGGACGTAATGGAGCAGGACGGTTATTCTTGGTGGATGAAACGTTTCCGCAAAATGTCAGAATACTTCGATGCCTACCGTATCGACCACATCCTCGGCTTCTTCCGCATCTGGGAAATCCCGATGCATGCCGTACACGGACTGCTGGGTCAGTTTGTCCCCGCCCTGCCAATGACGCGCGAAGAAATAGAAGGTTACGGAATAGCATTCCGCGAAGATTTCTTTACGAAACCCTATATCCATGAATACTTCCTCGGACAAATGTTCGGCCCGCATACTGATTACGTAAAGCAGACCTTCATAGAGCCTACGGAAACGTGGGAAATATACCGTATGCGCCCTGAGTTCGACACCCAACGCAAAGTAGAGGCATACTTTGCCGGAAAGACGGACGAAGACAGCATCTGGATACGCGACGGACTATACGCATTAATCAGTGACGTATTGTTTGTGCCCGACCGTGAAGACCCGCACAAATTCCATCCACGCATCGGTGTACAACACGATTACATCTACCGTGCCCTGAATGATTGGGAAAAGGCGGCGTTCAATCGTTTGTACGATCAGTATTACTATCACCGCCACAACGAGTTCTGGCGCGAACAAGCCATGAAGAAGTTGCCGCAACTGACGCAATCCACCCGTATGCTGGTATGCGGTGAAGACCTCGGCATGATTCCCGACTGTGTAGCTTGGGTAATGAACGATCTGCGCATCCTAAGTCTGGAGATACAACGCATGCCGAAAGATCCTTCACAGGAATTCGGACATCCGGACTGGTATCCGTACCGCTCGGTTTGCACCATCTCTACACATGATATGTCTACGCTACGCGGCTGGTGGGAAGAAGATTTCCAACAAACGCAACGGTACTACAACGCCATGCTGGGGCATTACGGTGCCGCACCTGCCGTTGCCACTCCGGAACTTTGCGAACAAGTGGTACGCAACCATCTTTACAGCAACTCTATCCTGTGCATCCTCTCCTTGCAGGACTGGATGGCTATGGACGGAAAATGGCGCAACCCCAATGTACAGGAAGAGCGCATCAACGTGCCTGCCAACCCCAGACATTACTGGCGCTACCGTATGCACCTGACGCTGGAACAACTGATGAAAGCGGATAGCCTGAACGAGAAGATCAAAGGACTGATAGAACAGACCGGACGAAAAGGATAATATTCAGGTAACACATTAGTGCTTTAATTATCAGCGCATTGCATTTACATTTCATTTTCGCCATGATGTAAAAGCATTTACCGCTGGATGTAACGACCTTTACCGCTTATTGTAACGCTCTTTACCTCCTATTGTAAATGCTTTTACCTCGGCATGTAAATGGAGTTACCATTTGAGGTAAACAAGATAACAATGAAAGGAAACAGCCGTGCCCTCGTAAGGTGAAATACATTCACCTGCCGAGGGCACGGCTGTTTGTTCGTAAGATGTGATTACCTGTTCGCAGGATGACAGGATACACTGACTGCCAGAGCTTCCGTAGTACACACAAAACCTCTGGCATAGTTCACTTTCTTGTTGGAACGGTAATACTCACATTTCCCCGCCATAGCCTCAATCGTTTTCGGATTCAGCGTAGGCAGGATACAAATATACCTGTTTTCTTTGTTTACTGGGCAGTTATTCTTATTTTTGTCATTAACCTAATATTCCATTGATATGAACAGTTATATATTCCTTGATAACGTCCGTTTCTTTGCCTACCACGGTGTAGGTCAGCAAGAGCGGGAAGTAGGTAATGAATTTGTCATTAACCTGAAATTGAAAGTCGATATTGCACGTGCCGCCGAGACTGACGATGTGACACATACCGTCAGCTATGCCGATGTATACGAAAATGTGAAAGCTGAGATGGAGATACCTTCTAAATTGCTGGAACATGTTTGCGGACGTATTGTAAAGCGCCTGTTCCGCACTTTCCCCACTGTTAAAGCTATTGAACTGAAACTCGCTAAACGCAATCCGCCCATGGAAGCCGATTTGGATGCGGCAGGAGTGGAAGTACAATGTGAAAGAGTTTAAAAAGAAACCTCCTCCATTCGTTCCAGTTCGCAGCCTCGAAACTGTACCACAATGCAATGTAACTGCGTATTCTGTATCAACTGCTTCACCTTGGGGGCAGCAGCATACATCCTTACCTGCCCCACTGCTTCCTGCCATTGCGTTTCGGTTTTCGATTCCGAATCTTTGGAGGAGAGGTATTTTAGTTCTATGATGTAACTGTGTGCCACTTCATAACGCAACAGGTCGGGCATTAGGAAAAGATCACAGAAACCATGGTTCAGTTCCAGTTCGGGAGCAAGCAGGTAGTAGGCGTTCACACTCAGATAAGCCGTGAAAAAGCCTTGGATATTTCGCTCGCCTTCGATGGCACTGCGAACGGAAGAGTTCTCCTTGTAGGCGTGAGCAATGAATTCCAGTGATTCACGCCAATGACCATCGTAAGCCATATCGTAGAATAAGTCCAGTATACTGTTGAGATCAATATACCGTCTCTCCTGATACTCTTCCAGCATGAATTCATAATACTGCTTACGCACATTGTTGTTAGGGATGCTAAGTACCATACGCTGTCCGCGTGTGGCGGTGATGGTGAGCATTCCGTAATAGAAGAGCAGACTGGGAAATATCTCCGGGTTGGCAATCTCTGTAGCAGGAAAAGTAGTGGTCAGGGCGGTGACTATCTGACCTTCCTCAGTGATTTTGCGCAGCACTCCTTTACGATTACCATCCAATCGATCCAGTTGAATAAGTTTCTTCATCTTGTTGTAATCCGTACGGGTGTTGGGATCTATCATTTCTTTGGGAGATTTTCCTAAAGTAATGTAATGTCTCAGATAATAAAACACCATGTCACAGTTGAACATCTTCGGATCGCGGTCTAAGCTTGCTTCGGCGAAACAATAATTATCATACCATGGCTTCATCTCCGCTATCATGGCTTCAACGTCGCCATTGTGCTGCCCGACATCCTTATAGTATTGCAGCATTTCGCGCACATCCTTTTCGCTGAATCCCAGCATCATGTTGAATTGGAAGTCGGTACTGATGTTCCATCCGATGTTGAATCCGCTGGTCAGGTCGTCCAAGATGACGGGGCTGACGCCGGTCATGAAGATGCGCTCGAACATACCTTTAAACTTCTTGAATACTTCTCGATAGAAGCCGCTGACATGGGTCAAGGCATGATACACCTCATTGCCTTGTTCATTAAGGACTACGTTGGTAAAATTATCATATTCATCAATGATAAGGTAAAGGGCAGCACCGGTATTGTGTGCCTGCCAATCCAGGAAGTTCAGTTTATTGGCAGAACCGAATTGCTCTTTCATATCTTTTTCGAACCCCGGATAATAGTAAGGTTCATAAATAAGAGCAAAATTATTCAAGGCTCCGCTGCAATAATCATCAAAATTCCAGTCTAATGCACCTATACCTCCCACGCGCGAGAAGTCGAGATAGAGTATCTGGTATTTCCCCTGCAACGGCGTAGGCTGACCGCCTATCCACAAACCTTCGAAGCGCTTCCGGAACTTTTCTTTTTGGGCGATGTCATAATAAGCCCGCAACATACTTAAGAAAATGCTCTTTCCAAAACGGCGGGGACGGATGAAGAATAAACTGTTGGGCTGCTGCTCCAGTAAAGGCAGATACATGGTTTTATCCACATAATATTGATTCTGTTCCACCACTTCTACAAAGTTGGATACGCCATAAGGTATTCTTTTTACATTCTCTTCTATAATTGTTCCCGTTTTCATATTATTTCGGCAGCGATAAGACAAAAGTAACTCATTCTTGCCGAAGGAACAAACAAAGCACAGGAAAGTTTGCTGGCCTTTCATAGACTGCGATGGTAAATTAGTATGAATCGAACCATAGCTTTTCTGAATGAACTATAAAAACAGCCCTCTTATCATCAGCTTTATAAATAATTATTTATACCTTTGCTGCCAACAAAATAACCGACCAAATGGTAAACTTAAAGATTACAACAGCATTATTTACTGTTTTACTACTATTTTCTTGTTCACACAAAAGCGAAACAGAAACATTATTCTCACATGCCGATACACTCATAGAAGAATATCCCGACAGTGCACTCCAGTCATTGGACTTATCACCGGAAGAAATAGAAGGACTTTCCGACAAAGAATGCGCACGCTATGCGTTATTACTTGCACGTGCCACGGACAAGTGCAAGCTCTCTTTGCTACCTTGCGACTCACTGCTGAATGTAGCATTAGATTATTATGACGATGACGAGAAAGAAAAAGCGATAGCATTGCTCTATAAAGGCAGACTGGCTGTTGAAATGGAAGAAGCAGAAGAAGCAACAACTTGTTTCCAAAAGGGATTAACCATCATACAAGATTTCCCGAAAGAGCTTAAGACAAAGAATTTACTTCTCAGTTCATTGGGAAATATCTATTTTGATGCCGGATACTATGACAAATCTATGGAAATATACGAAACGATGTATGAATGTTGCACTACAGATCTGGAAAAATCAATAGCATTGAACAATATCAGTACATATTATTGCTTAATAGATGAAAAGGATTCTACCTTAATGTTCCAGCGCGAAGCATTAAATTATGCTATAGCTTCGGGAGATTCTCTACAGATTGCAATGTCTAAACACAATTTAAGCCTGAAATTTGATAATTTTAACGAGCTTGATTCCGCCTTATATTATGAAAAAATGGCTCTCAAAGAACTACCTCAAAAGGAAAATCATGGAAACTGCTACTTCAATCTCGGAGATTTACTTTTAAAAACAGGTAAAAATAAAGACTCTGCTCTTTACTATTTAACCAAAGCCTTAGAGGATGTACCCATTGAAAGCAAAGCTTCATGTCTAAAAAGTTTATATAATCTTGAAAAAGAAAACGGAGATTACAAAACAGCAAATACCTATTTAGAAGAACATTCCGCTATCATAGACTCATTATTTTACATGGAACAGTCAACAGAAATACAACAACTGATTTATGAATACAATACCAAAATGAGGGTAAGAGAGGAACAATTAAAAGGAAAGCGCACCATACACCGCACTATTGCAGGATTCGTTTCAATTTGCTTTCTCATTATACTTGCTTATCAAAACTATATAAACCGGAAGAAACGTATTCAACTCCAATACAAACAATCATTAGAGCAAACACAGAATAAGTTATCATCTTTAGAAACTACCATTGAAAACAATCAGCTAATGATTACCTTATTAAAGCAAGAACAGAACATTTTAAAGCAAGAACATGAAAACAAAGAACAGCAAATAGAAGAAAGAGAACAAGCCATAGCTCGCTTAAAAGAAGAGAAACAACAGTTACTCCATTGGTTGTTTGCCCAAAGCAGCATTTACCAAAAAGTGATTACGCTATCCAAACAAACCAGTTCGAATAAAAAACAAATGAAAGCTTTAACCACTACGGAGCAGGAACAACTGAAAAAGACAGTATTCGGAGTATATCAAAGTTACATATCTTTCCTCCACAAAGAATATCCCAAGTTAACGGAAGATGATCAATTGCTCCTTTGCCTACAGAAAACTTCACTTAACCCATTAGCCATTGCAATTTGTTTTGGCTATACCGATACGCACCCTCTCAATCAAAAAAAATACAAAATGAAAGAGAGAATGAGTAGAGAAGAAAGTAAGGTGTGACTACTAAATTTGATATTCACCTACTTATCAACACATTACATTTCTATAGTATGACTGCAAAAATGCATTCATGATAATTTTTTGCCCTAACTTTGCAATCATAAACCATTAATTAAATATAGAAATGAAAACAAAAGTATTATTTATTCTATTATCGGTATTATTCATTATGCCCATAAATGCAATCCCCCACAAAAAGCATCGACACAAAGTAAATGCTAAAATTATTAGTACAAATTATAAAACTACCACCCGCAGCCCCTTATTTTTTAGCCTAACTGCTGACGAAACAGACAACAACTTAGCTATTACTTTTCAATTTCCCTTAGAGGAAGCAGATATCACTGTGACTGATAAAGATGGAAACATAGTCGTCTCTGAATTGAATTCCTCCATCTATGAAGGAAAAACAGTTTACGTTCCAAATTCTGATTCTTATCCCTATCTGGTAGAAATTACATCTCCCTATTTAGATATAGAAGTAGAAATTACATCAGAAGATTATTAAGTTAACCATAGTACTAATTTAAAACATTTATGATTATGAAAAAGTATTTCGTAAGTCTATTCTGCATTGCTGCATTTTGCGCTTGCACAGACCAAGTCAATGATTTCCCAGCGCAACCTGATAGGGCTCAATCAAAAACAATTAATCAGGCTCCTTTAGACCAAGTGACCGCACAAAAAAAGTTTGCCAAAGCATTGTCTAAAGCTGTATCCAACAGCCTTGACGTACGCAAGTTTCTTAAAGCCGAAGCTGTGGCACAATTTGACAATGATTATGACATATTCTATCCGTTGGTAAAAAACAAAATAGTATATGACAATCAAAGTCTCAGAGATATTTTATTGTCTTACTGTAAAGACGAAAATGAACTCGTTCAAATTGAACAATCTCTTCCTTTACTGAATATATTGGTTCCTGATTTATCTCTATTCTGGGATTTTAATGCAGAAAAATGGAATGTGGATGATAAAGAAGTATCCGTAATATGCCGGGACGATAAAGACAATACGTTATACGAAAACGGTGAAAATATCGGAAAAATGACAACGGGAGACATTCCTGATTTCCCTTGTCTCGTAGTGAAAAACAACGAACGCATGAAAGTTTCCAGTGTCAAGACCAGATCGGGAGAGGCCACTTACGAATTTTTAAGTGATGCCTTTGACGGTAGTAAAAGAAAACTTCAGACACGACACTATGAGGAAGACATAAATCTGCAACCTACAGAAGATTTAGAGGCATATGTCAATGGCAGCGAAATAATGTCGTCTGTAAAAGATGCATGGAACGAATTCAAAAATGTTCCCAACGCCTATCAAAGAGATTATATCTATTATGGAATAACTAAAGAAAATAAGCCCGGAACTTTAAATAGATATATCAGAGAGAAATTGTATAGATTCAGAATTGCTGCCAATGCATACAGTGCCATTAATGATCCCACACAAGACCCAACACTGCAAGACACACAGAAAAACAAAGGGTATCTAACTAACGAAGAAATTATACAGAAGATATGGACAGATGGAAACTTCGAGTTCCACTTTAAGTCATATATATCAGGTGAGGACAGCAAAGAAGCAATGGAAGCTAAGCTTACATTTACTATTAACCCAAGAGATGCATTCTCGTTAGAAAAAATACATTTAAAGCACAAGAACTCTACAGCATTCAGACAATCCAAAAATTTCTATACGGTGGATGCTAAGAATCTAAGATCAAAATGGATTTATCCGGAAAAATCCGATAAAAATGCAGACGATCTGGTTTTCACATTACCATGGGATCTATATAATAAATCTCTATCTATCTTCATGTTTGTAGAAGAGTGGGATAAAGGCCAAACAATCACTCAAGAGAAAAGTGTTGTGAGCGAGTTTATCAATAAAGCAGACTTCTCAATTGAAGGAAGCGGCAGCATAGGAAAAGTCAGCTTATCAACTAAACTGGGGTATGGTTTTTCTCATACCAAAACTGTATCAAATAAGGCAACGATTCAGACCACAGTAGAATCAGATCCATTAGGAACATTATATTTTCAATACAATGATCCTATCATCCGCGATGAAATCAACGGAACTTATAAACTATATAACGTTTCCAGTGGCAGTGTAGTAGCCACACTCTTACCCGTCGATTCATCTAAGTAAAAAAAGAATTTACCTATAAGTAGCTTCCGGATTACGATGCATTATCCGGTTTGCTACTTATAGGTAATTAATATTATAATACTAAATTATGAAACTAACATACTACCTTCTATTAATAGCCGCATTATTACTAACGGCCTGCAATAATGATGAGGACGAAGAAAAAGAATTCATCATGACTACTCCCCCTATCGGAGAGACCTTCGAAGGCTCGGAAACATCTATAACATTTGAAAGCGAAGACAGTGTCAGTATCCACATCCTCTATCCAGAAGAGAGAATGAAACATCCGGTAGGAAAATCCAAGTATTTATTTGACAATGGGAAAATACAGATATTAAGTCCACATGAACCTTCTTTTCCCTCTATCGAAGCAACAGAAACTTTCGTCAGGTCCTTTGAGGGGCGTTTCACCAGCAACAATAGATTAGAAGCCCGTTTTACAATAATATCGGAGCATGCGTACTGCAGTATGATGGGAACAGGCCTTTGGTATCGTGTCAAACATCCCCAATAAAGGATGTTTTCCTGTCGTGCTCAGAAAGAGAAAATGCTTCGACTGCACTTAGCATGACAATGCCCCAAAAGCATAAAGTGACTAAGATGACATATTTATAAACAATTGATATTATAATATTAAATGAAAAGAATTACATTATTTCTACTATTGGCACTATACCTATCACTACAAGCCTTTGCACAAATAAGAATCGGCGTAGATGCAGGAATGAACCTGACACACTTTAAAAGCAGTGATAACTATGTACAAAAGATAGGTGGCATGGGAACTGGATTCCAAATTGGAGGAACCCTGGATTATGAATTCAAAAAACATTGGATGTTGATGTCGGGAGTCTCGTTCATGCAAACCCAAAGCAGGATGGAAATGGAATATGGCATGCTTCCCCGTTTCCCGGATGCTAAGATAAAACTAAACCATATCGTTATCCCGCTAAAGGTAGGATACAAATTCAAAATTAGCAAGACGTTGAGTTTGATTCCTTCAGTCGGAATGTATGCTTCATATAACTTTAGTGCCGGTGACTGCCCATTGGACATCAAATCTCCGGCTGACGGCAAGAAGATACATGAGAAATGGAATCCGATGAAAGGATATACCGATGCATTTTATATCTCTGACTTGCCCTATGAATTATACCGCATTAATCTCAATCCTCTTCGCCACTGGACTTATGGAGGAATTGCAGGACTGAAAGCTGTTATCGGCAGGCATTATACACTATCATTCCAATACTATGAGGCCATTAAGCGAATACAGTATCAGTGTAGTATAAGAGATTATGGCTATCAGCTTTCTGTAGGATATATATTCTAAATCCTATAGTTGCAAAGAGCAATTGAGAAACACCATCTTCGGGTTATACAATAATTACATTTCCAAAAATATCATGTTTTTTACGGAATGAAATCCGCAAAAAACACGATATTTTTGGATTTACACTTATTATCTGTTATCTTTGCTTTCAGGAAAAAAGCAATAAGAGTATGATAACAAGAGTATTAGAAGAAAGTATACGAAATAAACTGGGACAAGATAAAGCCATTGTCATCATGGGGGCACGCCAAGTAGGTAAGACTACCTTATTGAAACATCTGTTCAAAGAAAAAGAAGGTATATTGTGGCTCAATGGAGACGAACAGGATACTCGTGCACTTTTTGAAAACATCTCGGCAACGCGTTTGAAGTATATCTTCGGCAATAATAAAACTGTTATCATAGATGAAGCACAACGAATTGAAGACATTGGGATAAGACTTAAACTCATCACAGACCAACTGCCGGACATTCAACTGATAGCAACCGGAAGTTCTTCTTTCGACCTTGCCAACAAAATCAATGAGCCACTGACCGGAAGGAAATGGGAATATAAAATGTATCCCCTCTCCTTTGAAGAGATGGTAAATCATCATGGACTTATGGATGAGAAAAGACTACTTCCCCACCGACTGGTATATGGCTATTATCCGGACGTAGTGAACCATCCCGGCTCAGAGGTTGAAATTCTGAAACAACTTTCCGACAGTTATTTATATAAGGATATCCTGGATTGGGAACATATAAAGAAAGCCAACAAAATAGTAAAACTATTACAAGCTCTTGCTTTTCAAGTAGGTTCCGAAGTTTCATATAATGAATTAGGGCAACTGTGTGATTTAGATCCAAAGACAGTGGAACGTTATGTCATTTTATTGGAACAATCATATATCATCTTCCGCTTAGGATCTTTCAGCCGTAATTTACGAAATGAACTAAAGAGTAGCCGAAAAATATATTTCTATGACAACGGCATCCGCAACGCGGTTATCGCCAACTTTGCATTAGCCGAAACCCGCCCTGATATTGGAGCGTTATTCGAAAACTTTATAGTATCGGAACGAATAAAGTTTTTACATTACCACCATCTATGGTATAACACATGGTTCTGGCGCACCACTGCCATGCAAGAAATCGACTTCATTGAAGAAGGCAACGGGCAACTGGCAGCTTATGAGTTTAAATGGAATCCAAAGAGAATCGCCAAAGTACCAAAAACATTTACCAACAGTTACCCGAACGCTACATTCAATGTTATCACGCGAGATAATGTGGAAGAGTTTCTATTATAATTATTACCTACCACCGGTTATTACATTGGAGAAGGGCTAAGAAAGGGACTTATAAATGCAGCATAACAGCAAAAAGTCGTCCTTATTTTCTCCTTTATCCTCTCTTTTTCTTCCGCTTTTTGGCAGACTCCACCGCCTCGGCAACCACCGGTTTATTTTCAAATCGTTTGGTATAGCCGGTGTAATCCGGAACCGTACGTTCGTACATAGGATCTACAAACAACGGACTTGAAATAATATGATCTGCCGTACTACGGTTACAACAGAAAACGATATTCTCCACACCGGCCAGACGAGTCAATGCCTTTACATCCGTATCGTGCGGCTGCAACGTCATCGGGTCAGTGAAGAAGAAAAGGTAATCAATCTCACCGTCCACAATGCGGGAACCCATTTGCTGGTCACCGCCCAAAGGACCGGATTTCAGAATGGTAAAGTCCCACTCAACATCGGGATGCTTTTCCTTAAGAGCCTCAAGGATAAGAGTTCCTGTAGTACCTGTACAGTAAAACTTGTGCCCCATAAGCAATTCTGAGTTCCAGAGGACCCACTCAATGAGGTCTTTCTTCATGGCGTCGTGCGCCACTAATCCAATCTTTCTAACTAATTTTGTCATAAGCCAATACCGTTTAAATAATAAACAATCGGTAAAAAGAAAAAGCTATAATTGCGAGAAAAATTTCTTTCCACGTAAATAATACTGCGCCAAGATACTGCTTTTTGTCCATTCCGGTATCACGGAAAGGGAAGTTTTTTTCAGGTTTTCTTCGCGTGCAGCAGTGAAAGAAGGACGTAACCAACGATATTCACGGCGTGCACGAAGTACAGCCAATGCATTGGGGAACTGAAGTTTAAGAGCAAAGTTCAATGCAGCCACATAGTCGAGGACAGCACGGATACGCATCACCGAAGACAATTCTTCCGAAGGCAGGTTCTTGTAAAGCATGACAAGATTATTACGAAAATTAAGGTAAGTTTTTCGGGGATTTTCTTTCTTTAAAGTAGCACCGCCTACATGATAAACCACACTTTGCGGCACACATACAATCTGCCTGCCACGTGCACGAAGCCTCCAGCACAAGTCAATCTCTTCCATGTGGGCAAAGAATCGTCCGTCCAGCCCTCCGGCCTCACGATAATCTTTCAGGCGGATAAACAAGGCTGCACCCGTAGCCCAAAATACAGGAATAATGGTATCGTATTGCCCTTTGTCCTCCTCTACCACGCCCATAATCCGCCCACGACAGAACGGATAGCCGTAATGATCGAGAAAGCCGCCTGCCGCACCTGCATACTCAAACTTCTCCTTCTGCCGCCAACTCCGTATCTTCGGCTGGCAAGCTGCTGCCTCAGGATGTGCCCCCATATAATCAGCCAATGGCTGAAGCCAATGCTCCGTCACTTCCACATCCGAATTGAGAAGTACCACATACTCAGCATCCACTTCCTGTAAAGCCATGTTATAACCATCGGCAAAACCCTGGTTTTCTTCCAACAGTATCAATCGGACGGTAGGAAACTCCCGACAAAGCATCTCAACAGATGCATCCGTTGAACCATTATCAGCAACATACACCACAGCACCGTCTGCTTCGGAAAAGCGTACTACGGAGGGAAGAAATGAGCGGAGCATTTCGCACCCGTTCCAGTTTAATATTACAACTGCTATCTTATCCATTTTGTTTCTCCAGTTCTTCACGTTTCAGTTTCCAACGCTTATGAGACCAGAACCAATAGGCAGGAGCACGACGAATCGTTTGTTCCAGACGGCGTACGAAAAGTTCGGTTATCTCCCCTTCAGCTGTCTGTTTAGGGGTCTCGGTCAACAAATCGAAGTAGGCTTTGCAATGTCCTCTGCCCTGTCTCTCCAATTCACAATAAAACACAGGGTAATTCATCATCCTGGCAATACGTTCACCTCCATCCATAAATACGGTTTCCTGGTTCAGGAAAGTAGTCCAGTGGTGAGCTTCGTTACGATTGGGCGATTGATCGGTAATCAAACCAACCACTACATGCTTCCCTTCACGGCGCAACCGGATCACTTCGCGGGCAGTAGAGTGCTTCGGCACATTATAACCACCATGCCGGGCACGGATAAGCTTAAACATTTCGTCCACATACTTATTTCGCAAGGGTTTATACACCTGTAGCGGCACATCTTCCGGCTTCATGAAAGCTCCCATTGCTGTCAACCACTCAAAGTTGGCATAATGGGGAATGAGCACAACAATGCCTCCATGTTTTTCGAGCATGGCAAGATATTCTTCTGTGTTACCATACTCCATACGCCGGGAAAGGTCTTCGAATGACATACGCATCATCTTGATTTCTTCCAGCATATAATCGCAGATGTAGTGATAAAACTCACGCTCAATTTCACGAAGTTCGGCCTGAGACTTTTCCGGAAAAGAATTCTTTAGGTTTTTACGGACCACTCCGCGACGGTAATGCACCACATGGCGCATCAAGAGATAGAGTCCGTCAGACAATATATAGAGTGCCCGGAAAGGAAGCAAAGCCAGCAGCCACATACCTGCGTAAGTCAGCCAGTAGATAAGTTTCGATTTCATACTTTTCTTATACCTTATTATAATAGTAAAGTTCCATGCAACGCCGTCCCGTCTTCATTGAAATTGCCCAAGCGTACAGATACCACTTGATTGTCCAGTGTATCATTATGGGGAACCTCTACCCGGATATAGTTAGCTGTAAAGCCATGCATCGGGGCACCCGGTTTGGAGCGTTCCAGCAATACCGGCATAGTTTGTCCGATATAGCGGGCATAGAATGCATGTGTCTTTTCATCCGAAAGTTCCAAAAGGCGCTGACTGCGACGGTGCTTTTCCTCCGGAGTTACTACATGGTCTATCTTCAAAGCCTGTGTACCCGGCCGTTCGGAATAGCTGAACACGTGAAGTTGGGTCACATCCAGACTCTTAATAAATTCATAAGCCTGCTCAAAGTATTCATCCGTTTCACCCCGCGTACCCACTATGACATCCACACCGATAAAAGCGTCGGGCATCATTTCTTTCACTCTCTGCACTTTGGAAGCGAAGAGTTCCGTATCATACCGACGGCGCATCAGTTTTAAAACGTCGTCACTACCGGACTGCAATGGAATATGGAAATGAGGCATAAAGCTGCGGGAATGCGAAACGAACTCTATTATCTCATCAGTCAGCAAATTAGGTTCTATGGAAGAGATACGATAACGTTCAATACCTTCTACCTCGTCCAACGCCTTCACCAAGTCGAAGAAAGTCTCTCCGGTGCTCTTGCCGAAATCGCCAATGTTAACACCGGTCAACACAATCTCCTTTCCCCCTTCGGCTGCAGCCTGACGCGCCTGTTCTACCATAGAGGCAACCGTTCCGTTGCGGCTCCGTCCGCGAGCAAAAGGAATGGTGCAATAGGAACAATAATAATCGCAACCATCCTGTACTTTCAGAAAATAGCGAGTACGATCTCCCCGTGAGCAGGACGGCGCAAATGAATGGATATCTTTCAACGCTGAAGCATACGCCTCTCCCGACTCATTTTTCTGTAAATTACCGAGATATTGAAGTAAGTCCTTTTTCTGTTCGGCACCAAGTACCACGTCCACCCCCTCAATCTTTGCAACGGTTTCGGGCTTCAACTGGGCATAACATCCGGTCACAACCACGAAAGCGCCCGGATGTTGCTTCACCAGGCGATGAATAGCCTGGCGGCATTTCTTATCTGCCACCTCCGTCACCGAGCAAGTGTTCACTACACAGATGTCTGCTTTCTCTCCCTTACGTGCCGTACGCACGCCTGCTTCCCGCAAAATCTTACCGATAGTAGAGGTTTCCGAAAAGTTCAACTTACACCCTAACGTATAGTAAACCGCTGTCTTATTTTGAAATATATTGGTATCAATCATATCTATTCTAAACACATTTCTGCCACAAAGTTACATATAATTCTTAGAATTTTCCTACTTTTGCACAAATCATCAATTTTCGTGCAATGATACAAGAGAACTTTATCAAACTCTACGAGCAGAGTTTCCGTGAGAACTGGGACCTTCCTTGCTACACCGATTATGGTGAAGACGAGAGTTATTCCTATGGACAAGTAGCACAAGAAATAGCTAAATTGCACTTGCTATTCAAACATTGCAGCCTGCGCCGGGGCGATAAAATAGCTGTTATCGGCAAAAACAATTCCCGTTGGTGCATTGCTTATATGGCAACCATCACTTATGGAGCCATCGTTGTGCCCATCCTTCAAGATTTTAATCCGAACGATGTACATCATATCGTCACCCACTCCGAATCTGTTTTTCTCTTTACCAGCGATTCCATTTGGGATCATCTGGAAGAAGAACGCCTGACCGGACTGCGTGCCGTGTTCTCCCTTTCTGATTTCCGCTGCCTCCACCAGCGTGACGGTGAAACAATCAACCGTTTCCTCAAACATCTGGACGATGAAATGCATGAAACTTATCCGAAAGGTTTCCGCCGGGAAGACGTACAATATACAACCCTCTCTAATGATAAGGTGATGCTGCTGAACTATACTTCGGGCACCACCGGTTTCAGCAAAGGTGTTATGCTGACAGGAAACAATCTGGCAGGAAATGTCACCTTCGGTATACGTACCGAGCTATTAAAGAAAGGAGATAAAGTATTATCTTTCTTGCCTTTAGCCCATGCCTACGGTTGTGCCTTCGACTTCCTCACGGCCACCGCCGTGGGAACCCATGTCACACTTCTGGGAAAAGTCCCCTCCCCCAAGATCCTGATGAAAGCTTTCGAGGAGGTAAAACCCAATCTTATCATTACCGTACCGCTTGTTATCGAGAAAATCTACAAAAATGTTATCCAACCCGCCATCAATAAGAGAACTATGAGGTGGGCGCTCAGCATTCCTTTGCTCGACGGACAAATCTACGGGCAAATCCGTAAAAAACTGGTAGATGCCCTAGGCGGACGTTTCAAAGAAATCATTATCGGCGGGGCTGCCATGAACCCGGAAGTGGAAGAGTTCTTCCACCGCATCAAGTTTCCGTTCACTATCGGTTACGGTATGACAGAATGTGCACCATTAATCAGCTACGCTCCCTGGAACGAATTCGTCCCGACTTCTTCCGGTCGTGTACTCGACATCATGGAAGCCCGGATTTATAAAGAAAATCCGGAAGCTGAAATTGGTGAGATACAAGTGCGAGGCGAAAATGTAATGGCTGGGTACTATAAAAATCCGGAAGCTACGAAGGAGGTTTTCACCGAAGACGGCTGGTTGCGTACCGGTGACTTGGGAAAACTGGACGAAAATAACAATCTCTATATCCGTGGCCGTAGCAAGACCATGATTCTCAGTTCCAGCGGACAGAATATTTTCCCCGAGGAAATAGAAGCACGTCTCAACAATCTGCCATTCGTTCTGGAAAGTCTGATCATCGAGCGTAATAAGAAGCTGGTCGCTTTGGTTTATGCAGATTATGAAGCACTGGATTCCCTTGGTCTGAACCAAACGGAAAATATCAAAACCATTATGGATGAGAATCTGAAAAACCTGAATAACAGTGTGGCCAGTTACGAAAAAGTAAGCCAGATACAGCTCTACCCTAACGAATTTGAGAAAACCCCCAAAAGGAGTATCAAGCGCTACTTATATAACAGTATTGCAGTAGATTAGTATGTTATTAAACATACAAAAAGTCGTCAAAAGGGGCTAACCTCCAAAAAAAACATAAAAAAAGTTGGGATTTGGAGAACAACCTATCAAAAAAGTACATACCTTTGCAGCGTTTTAATAAAGCAATTGATTGTATTACGTTTTTAAAAAAGCAAAGAAAATGAAAAAATTAGTTTTGATGGCTGTAGCTATTGTAGCAGTATCTTTCGCATCTTGTGGTAACAAACAAGCTGACGCTGAAAAAGCAACAGCAGATTCTATCCGTATTGCTGACTCAATCGCAGCAGTAGAAGAAGCAGCTGCAGCAGCAGCTGAGGCAGCAGCAGCCGCAGCAGCAGACACTGTAGCAGTAGATAGTGCAGCAGTTGTAGCTGAATAATTTCAGAACAACACACTGAGAGAATTGAAAGTCTGACGTGCGAAAGCACGAACAGACTTTTTTTATACCCATCTGCACCATCCTGAAGATACTCAGTGATTCATCACTTTTCCTATTTGATTATTTCAGAAAATCCTTATCTTTGCTAATCTCCATATTATACTAATATTATGAAAAAGAAACTGATAGAAAAAATTAAGCGATCAGCTATCAAAGGAAGATTAGGTGATTTCACCTGCAATTTCATCGCAGTCGTACTGGGTATTGCAATCACATTCGTGGGAAGTGATATGATTCAGGAGCACAATAAAAAAAAAGAGGTGACACAGGCCCTACAGTTGGTCAAAAGTGAATTACTTATCAACCGGGAAACAATAGAAGAGATGATGAAAATAGAAATATTCAACAAAGAAGGTGCATGCTACCTGCTTCAATACAAAGACAAAATGAATGAAGCGTCCTCCGACTCTCTGAATTACTACGGCTATTTCCCATTCCAATCACAAAATTTTCCTCCGGTCACTGATGCTATGGAAATGCTCAGAGCTTCTTCTGTCATGCAAAATATTAAAAACAAAGAGCTTGCTGTCGAAATCATCCAAGCCTATGCCGTAATAAAAAACGCACATCTTTTTTATGAAGGGTTCTCCAAAGCAAAAGACATGGCGATAGAAAAGTATACCAGTCAGCAAGAATTTAGAAAAATTTCTAATGAAAATAAGTCATTAAGAGAAACCTGGGAGTTTGCCTTCCGCATCCCAGAAGGTTTTGCTGCCATGCGGCAAATCTCTTTTGTACATGATGACCCGCATCTCACATACAGCCACTACATGGAACTAATTGATAAAACAATTACCTTTATTGATAAAGAATACAATTAGAACTAACATGCAGTAATAAAAAAGCCCGGCCTCCTTCCGGAAACCAGGCTTCTTTTATATAGGAAGTTTTTAAATTATGCTTCTTCAGCAACAACTTCAAAAGGAATCTCTACAGAAACTTCCTTGTGCAGCTTAACGATAGCTTTATATTGGCCAACTTCTTTCACAGCGTCTTTTACAACGATGATCTTACGGTCAATTTCATGACCTAACTTAGCCAATTCTTCTGCAATCTGGATGTTACCAACAGAACCGAAGATAGTACCGGTTGAGCTAACTTTAGTAGCGATCTTCAAAGATACGCCTTCCAATTTAGCTGCCAATGCTTCAGCATCCTTCTTGATTTTTTCCAATTTGTGAGCACGTTGCTTCAAATCTTCAGCCAACATTTTCTTTGCAGCAGGAGAAGCAATCACAGCTTTACCTGTCGGGATGAGGTAGTTACGACCATAACCAGACTTAACAGTTACGATATCGTTCTTATAACCCAAGTTTACAATGTCTTCTTTCAATATAATTTCCATACTTTCCTCCTCCTATTATTTCATCATGTCAGTTACATAAGGCAACAAAGCCAAGTGACGGGCTCTCTTTACAGCTTGAGCTACACGACGTTGGAACTTCAAAGAAGTACCGGTGATGCGACGCGGAAGGATCTTACCTTGCTCATTCAAGAATTTCTTCAAGAATTCAGGATCCTTATAGTCGATATACTTAATACCACTCTTTTTGAAACGGCAGTATTTTTTCTTCTTAACGTCCACTGACGGCGGAGTTAAATATCTGATTTCTGATTGAACTTGTGCCATGATTAATCCTCCTTTTTAGTTGATTTAACACTTCTTCTCTTCGCAGCGTATTCAGCAGCGTACTTGTCTTGCTTGAAAGTCAAGAAACGGATAACGCGCTCATCACGACGGAAGTTAAGCTCTAACTTGTCAATTACAGTAGGGTCTGCATTGAACTCAATCAGCTGATAGAAACCAGTTGACTTCTTCTGGATAGGATATGCCAGTTTTTTCAGTCCCCAGTTTTCCTCATTTACGATCTCAGCACCTTCAGCAGTAAGGATGCCTTTGAATTTTTCTACCGCTTCCTTCATCTGAACATCAGACAAAACGGGAGTTAAAATGAAAACGGTTTCGTATTGATTCATACTTGTTTAATTAATGAATTAATAATTCGTTTAAAAATTTGCGGTGCAAAGGTAGGGATTTTATTTTGATCTACAAACATTTAATGTTTTTTTGTGCCGCGAGGATAGGATTTATCATGGAAGTGACTTACCTTTGCAAAGTTGTTTAAACAATAATTTCATGATCGAGCAATTTAACTTTGACATCCGGCTTATCTTTGCCATACTGAATGGTAAAGTTTCCGCCGCAATCAACCGAAAACTGTCCCGTAACTTCCGCCAGAACGGTTTGGAGATTACTCCGGAGCAGTGGACCGTCCTTATCTTTTTGTGGGAAAAAGATGGAGTGACGCAACAAGAGTTGTGTAATGCAACTTTTAAGGACAAACCCAGTATGACGCGCCTGATAGATAATATGGAACGCCAACATTTAGTGGTTCGTATCTCTGACAAGAAAGATCGCCGCACCAATCTGATCCACCTCACCAAAGATGGAAAGGAACTGGAAGAACAAGCACGAGTGATTGCCAACCAAACTCTGAAAGAGGCATTGCATAGTATCACTGTGGAAGAACTGCGCGTAAGTCAGGAAGTATTAAGAAAAATATTTTTTAATACGAAAGATTAGTGCAAAATACAGCGAAAGAATTAGTATAAACGGCTTATGGAAAGCCTGCAAAACCAACTATTTACCCTCAATAATAGTTTTTTTGCAAAAATAATTTCGCTTGTTAAAGAATTATGCTTTTCTTTGTGACAAGAATATAATAATCTATTAAAATACACACACATGAAAGGTTTATTAAAAAATCTGGGCTTGATATTAGTCTTGGTAGGAGCTGTAATTTTAGTTTCATGCTCTTTTACCGGTAATGTTAACAACAATACCCTTTTAGGTACTTCAGCAGTTTTGATGGTACTGGGTTTGATTTCATACATTATTATCAATAAGAAATTGGCAGACTAATCATCGGAAAAGAATAAAAAAGGCGGTTACTTTTTTAAAGTAACCGCCTTTTTTGTTTCGTGAAGAGCAGAAGTTTATTAAGCTTCCGGCTCCGGTGTAATCAGTTTGTATCCTTTTCCGTGGATATTGATGATTTCAATAGAAGGATCTTCTTTCAGATGTTTACGCAACTTCGTGATGTACACGTCCATACTACGGGCATTGAAATAGTTGTCATCAATCCAGATCGTCTTCAAAGCAAAGTCACGCTGCAGGATTTCATTAGCATGAGCGCAAAGCAAGCCCAAGAGTTCAGACTCTTTAGTAGTCAGCTTCGTTTGCTTTTCAGGTGTCGACAAAATCTGCTTCTGTGTATCGAAAGTGAACATACCAATCTTGTAGATATTACTCTCTTTGTTCTTCTTTCCACGTACACGTCTCAGGATAGCTTCAATTCTGAATGTCAACTCTTCCATACTGAATGGCTTGGTGATATAATCATCCGCACCGATCTTAAAGCCTTCTAGAATATCTTCTTTCAGTGTCTTTGCAGTCAGGAAGATGATAGGAATTTCGGCATTTGCAGCACGTACTTCCTGAGCCAGTGTGAAACCATCTTTCTTTGGCATCATTACGTCAAACACACACAAGTCATATTTATTCTTCAGAAAAGCTTTGTATCCAGCTTCGCCGTCGGGATATAACTCGGCAGAATAACCTTTCGCCTGTAAATATTCTCTTAAAAGCATGCCAAGATTTTCATCATCTTCGCACAATAAAATACGCAGTTTCTCGTCCATATCATTAATTTTTAAGTAAAGGTAATGCAATAATAAATTTAGTTCCAACGTTTAGTTCACTCTCTGCCCGGATGGTTCCCTTGTGATCTGTTATGATCTTCTTCACATAAGAAAGCCCTAATCCGAAGCCCTTCACATCGTGCAGATTACCTGTATGCACGCGGTAGAACTTTTCAAATATCTTTTTCAAATTCTCTTTTTTAATACCTATACCGTTATCCTGGATAGAAATCATCAGCTTACCCGGTTCATTCCAAGTCTTCACTTTCAATTCCAGATCCGCATCCGGTCTCTTATACTTCACCGCATTATCCATCAGATTGAAAATCACATTCGTAAGATGCATTTCATCTGCAAATATATCCGGGTCTGTTGCGTTCAGTTCCGACTCTATATTACCGTTATAACGCTCCACCTTTAAGGTGAATGTATTGATAACACCTGTAATCAACTCATTGGCATCTAGTTCCTTCATTTTCAAGGTAGCCTTCTGTTTGTCGAACATCGACATCTGAAGAACCTTTTCTACCTGGAACCTCAACCGTTTCGTCTCATCATTGATGACCGTCGATATATGCTGGAACATAGCAGGCGATTTCCCCACTGCGGGGTCTTTCAACATCTGCGCTGCCAGTGATATCGTCGATATCGGTGTTTTGAATTCATGCGTCATATTGTTGATAAAGTCATTCTTCATCTCCGTCAGTTTCTTTTGGCGGAACACGATATAAATCGTGAAGATGAATGTTATCAGCAGTACAAAGGTGAATATCATCGACGGTATCATAAAGTTGACTGAGTCGAAAATATAATCCCTTTTACCCGGGAAATGTATCTTTACAATACTCATACGGGCAGGTGGATCGTTCAGGAACAAAGGTTGGGAATAAGAATACTCATTACCTTCATCTACATAGTCCGAACAGCGATATACTTCCCGTCCATCCCGGTCAATCACTTTAAAGTGATAGGCCAGATCAATTCCGTTATCTACCAAACCCGACTTTAAGTACTGATCCAGATTCTTAAAGTTGATGCGCTCCTCTATTGGTTTGTCACTTGCTGTATATACCATCTGCCAAGCCACTTCATCCAACAAGTTACGCTGGTATACATAACGATTCTTCACGAAATCGACATGCGAACGAGCTGTTTTGGGTATCGTTTTGGCACCATGCTTACGCGAAATCATGGCTCGCGGCAGCTCTGACGGATTATTTGTTATCGTCTGCAGTTCTATAGCTGAATACTGAGAACCATCTGGCGATGTAGCCGTAAACCGCTGTGTCTGCACCACTGCTTTACCCTGCGCAGTCAATTCCCACGCTCTCTTTTCTGCCTCGGAGATATCCTCCCTTAACCAACGGTCAACCTCCGCGGACTCCACTTCTTTGGAAGCTGCCATCAGACCACGCTTCACCGATTCATCAAATTGCTCGTTACGCATCTTTACCATCTTCTCTATATAACTGATTTGCAGGTACAAGAGACTGAGGAAAGATAACCCCATAACGACGCCTAATATCCATATTGTTGACTTCTTCATAGTCACAAAATTAACACTCCCTAATTAACACTCCTAACACATTAACCTGATTTAACCGCAAGTTCTCGTAAATTAACCGAAAAGAGTTTTTTTAAGTTGCATTACGAGCATTATAACAAATAGGAGTCTCTTTGGTTTGCAAATTTAATAAAAAATTAATTATTCGCATTCACATTTGCACATGTTCTTAATCAGTGTTAATAAAAAAGCCATTACCCCTCGTTCTGAGGGAGTAACGGCTTTAACAAATTATAAAAACAGACGAAGTGAATTCTTTTATTCTTCGGCTTGTTTAGCTTCAAACTCCTTAACCAGCTTATCTTGTACATCACTTGGAACAAGTTCGTAACTGGCAAATTTCATGATAAATGAAGCACGTCCTCCTGTCAAAGAACTCAAGGCTGTAGAGTAAGACGACATCTCTTTCAAAGGAACTTTAGCACTCAGCTTTTCATAACCAGCTTCGCTACTCATACCCATAATCATAGCACGACGTCCTTGCAAGTCACCCATCACATCACCCATCCTATCTGACGGAACAAATACTTCCACATCATAGATAGGTTCAAGAATCTTAGGACCTGCGTTCTTGAATGCTTCACTAAATGCATTACGACCAGCCAGCATGAAGGAAATTTCATTGGAATCTACCGGGTGCATCTTACCATCATACACGATTACACGCACATCACGAGCATATGAACCCGTCAATGGACCTTGTTCCATACGAGCCATAATACCTTTCAAAATAGCCGGCAAGAAGCGTGCATCAATAGAACCGCCCACGATACTATTAACAAATACCAGTTTACCGCCCCATTCCAATGGAACTTCTTCAGTACCTTTCACATTGATCTTGAATTCCTGTCCGCCGAATCTATAAGTATCGGGTATCGGCATGCCTTCATAATAAGGCTCTACAATCAAATGCACCTCACCAAACTGGCCTGCACCACCCGATTGTTTTTTATGACGATAGTCTGCACGAGCCGCCTTCGTAATAGTTTCACGATACGGGATTCTCGGTTCCTCATATTTGATTTGCAATTTTTCGTTATTTTCCAAACGCCATTTCAGCGTACGCAAGTGGAATTCACCCTGTCCGTGAACAATAGTCTGACGTAACTCTTTGGACTGCTCTATCACCCAAGTCGGATCTTCCTCACGCATACGGTTAAGGATAACCATCATTTTCTCCGTATCGGATTCATTCAGAGGTTTGATAGCACGAGAATATTTAGAATTCGGATACTTGATAAAATTAAAGCGGTTCTCAGCACCTTTACCATTTAGTGTATTTCCGGTATGCACGTCCTTCAATTTCACAGTACAACCGATATCACCAGCCACCATTTCTTCCACCTTAATACGGTTGGCACCTGCACAAGCGTAAATCTGGGCGATACGTTCTTTTGAACCACGGTCAGCATTCGTAAAGTCTTCTCCTTCGTGCACTTTACCGCTCATAACCTTGAAATACTGAACATCACCGATATGAGGTTCAACAGCGGTCTTAAAGAAATAAAGGGACGTAGGTCCATTCGGATCTGGTTTCACAACTTCACCGCGTGTATTATGTACAGGAGGCATTTCGTCTACAAACGGAACCACATTACCCAAGAATTCCATCAAACGGCGCACACCCATATCTTTACCTGCACAAACACAGAATACAGGGAACATACCACGTGAAGCCAGTCCCTTACGGATACCTTCACGCATTTCATCTTCCGTCAGAGACTCTTGTTCAAAGAATTTCTCCATCAGGCTTTCATCGTGTTCTGCAGCTGCTTCCACCAATGCTTTATGCAATTCGGTTGCTTTTTCCATTTCCTCTGCAGGAACATCTTCAATGGTAGGTGCACCACCTTCGGGACCCCACGAATATTTTTTCATCAAAAGTACATCAATCAACGAATTGAAGTTCGGTCCGGTAGCCAACGGATATTGTACGGGAACTACCTTCGAACCATAAGCAGACCTCAACTGCTCAAGTACCATATCATAATCACACTTCTCATGGTCAAGCTGGTTCACCAGGAAAATCACCGGTTTACCTAACTTTTCTGTATATCGGAAATGATTTTGGGTACCTACTTCAGGACCATATTGGCCATTCAGAAGCAATATTGCAGTATCGGTAACATTGAGTGCTGTCATGGCAGCTCCAACGAAGTCATCACTTCCCGGACAATCTATAATATTAAGTTTTTTACCGTTCCACTCCACATGGAAAACGGTGGAAAACACAGAATAGCCATATTCTTGCTCCACCGGGAAGTAATCGCTGACTGTATTCTTGGCAGTAATTCTGCCGCGACGTTTTATAATACCACTCTCAAAGAGCAGCGCTTCTGTGAGAGTGGTTTTACCCGAGCCATCATTGCCAAGCAGGGCAATGTTCTTAATTTCATTCGTCTGATATACTTTCATGATATATAAGATTTAAAATGAATAACTCAGTATGCCTTCGCATACCCTTAACTTTTAGTGAGGCGCAAATTATGAATTTATCAAAAGAAAAGCAATAAATCGATAGTGTTACTAAACTATGTTATGTAACACATCACTACTAACAGAAAGATTTTCTTAACTTTACAGCAAAATCATTAACCCCCAAACTTACAATGAAAGAACTACTATTATCTATTGTACTGCTCATTCTCCTGTCATTTACCGGATGTCAATCCGGAAGTTCATCTCACAAGCAACGACCACTTATCGGCCTATCTTGTTCACATCCCAGCGACTATTCGTCTGCACGAACGACTTATACCGAATCAGTCATACAAACCGGAGGCACTCCAATGCTTATACCAGTCACAACAGACAGTATAGTTCTGGTAGACATCATCAGTCGACTGGACGGGATTATTTTAATCGGAGGGGCGGATATACATCCTTCTTATTATAATGAAGAACCTATCGAGCAACTGGGAGAGGTAGATTCACTGCGTGATGTTTATGATATTTCCCTTATCCGCCTTGCAGCGCAACGTGGTGTACCCATGTTGGGAATCTGCCGGGGCGAACAATTAATCAATGTGGCATTCGGTGGCACACTCTATCAGGATATTCCAGCCCAACATCCGGATACTACCGTGCGACATAATCAGGAAGAGCCGAGTAGTGTACCCACTCATGCAGTCAACTTGCTTCCCGATTCTGAAATGGCACGGATAACAGGAGAGACACAACTATTTACCAACACCCACCATCATCAGGCCGTCAAGCAAGTGGCACCCGGTTTCCGGATTACGGCATGGGCTACGGACAGTATTCCCGAAGCCATTGAAAACATTGAAGGAAAACCTATCTGGGGAGTGCAATTCCACCCGGAAGCATTAACGGTAGCTGGTGATAGCATATCTGCCAGATTCTTCTATTTTCTGGTTGATCAAGCAATTGCATTCCGGCAAAGCAAATAATAGTCTTATCCATTACCGGACATATTCAACTCCCTGCCAAGTCCGTACCAACTCCGTATCTATACGCTTGGACTTGGTACGGAGTTGGTACGGACTTGACAGGGAGTTGGTAGGGAGCAGGTCATACTCCGGTAATTCTTTAGTGATTTCTTATATACCATATATATAGGTACGCGCGTATATCATATATAATCCAACTTAATCACGATCACCCTTATATCCTGATCTTCCTTATCCGTAGCTATCTTTGCAATATGCCAGTCGGACGGGAAGAACAAGAAAAACTCACTGGGAACAGAGTCGATAAAGGTAGTTTTTTCCGGATCAAAATCATAGTGAATAACATCTTTTTTCTCACTATATTCGCAATTAGCCTTTGAAGACTCATGATCCAGCAATGCAAAACGTTCTGTTCCTTTCACCACATACTGCAAATCTATATGTTTCCGGTGTGATTCGGATGTCCGCTTCTCTAACGGTTCATTCTTACTATCTTCAACAGAAACCACAAGTGACGTTCCTTCTATCGGATGTTTTCCCTTCTCGATAGTAGTCAGGTCGTGCGACGCCAACCAGCGAAAAGCCGCCTTCCATTGTTCCGGATTCGCTTCGTACTGCGCTTTGAATTCCGCTAAATTCGTAGAAGAATGGGGCTTCGCCTTCAAACCTTCACTCCAGACTTTCGATTTTACCCATTTTTCAGGCGAGATACTTTTTACTTTCTTGCCACTTTGAGCAGAGACAGACAGACAAACCGCAAGCATACAAGCAGTTGCCAATAACCATTGTAAGTGTTTCATGTTAATGTTTTCTATAATTTCGTTTACTGACTACAAAGATATAAATTATAAATCGTATTAAATTGAAACATCTGTCTACCTATATTGAATTATTTGTGGAACATTAAATGATAAGTCATTCTTATCTTTGCAACAGAAATTAATTCGTAAACTAACAATAAACCATTCAAATCATGAGAAACATTTTCTGGAGTATGACATTAGTTGTTGCCTGTTTATTTGGAGCTGCTACAGCGCAAGCCCAAAAACAAGTAACCGCCAACAATGCCATCGTACCGGGTGAAGTATGGAACGACACCGACGGTAACCCCATCAATGCACATGGTGGCGGTATCCTCTACCATGAAGGAACGTACTACTGGTACGGTGAGTACAAAAAAGGTAAAACCATCCTGCCCGAATGGGCCACATGGGAGTGTTACCGCACGGATGTAACCGGCGTGAGCTGCTATTCATCCAAAGACCTGCTGAACTGGAAGTTCGAAGGCATTGTGCTTCCCGCAGTAAAGGACGACCAAGGCCACGACCTGCACACCAGCAAGGTACTGGAACGTCCGAAGGTGATTTATAACCCAAAAACCAAGAAATTCGTGATGTGGGCACACGTGGAAAGTGCCGACTACAGCAAAGCCTGCGCCGGAGTAGCCGTCAGTGACTCCCCTACCGGAGAATTCACCTATCTGGGCAGCTTCCGTCCTAACAATGCCATGAGCCGCGACCAAACCGTATTCGTGGATGACGACGGCCGCGCTTATCATTTCTACTCTTCCGAAAACAATGCCACCCTGTACATCAGCGAGTTGACGGACGACTATCAGAGACCGAGCGGACGCTATACCCGTAACTTCGTCAAGGAAAGCCGTGAAGCCCCCGCCGTCTTCAAACGTAACGGAAAATACTACATGCTCTCTTCCGGCTGTACCGGATGGGATCCGAACCAGGCAGAACTGGCTGTAGCTGATTCCATTATGGGTGAATGGAAAACAATAGGCAACCCTTGTACCGGAACAGATGCCGACAAGACTTTCTATGCTCAAAGCACTTACGTGCAGAAAGTTATGGGCAAGAAAGACATGTACATTGCCATGTTCGACCGCTGGAATAAGAAAGACCTGGAAAACTCACGTTATGTATGGCTTCCTTTCTCCTTCGAAGGTGATAAAATCACCATTCCCTGGCGTGACAAATGGAGCTTCGACAATTTCGAAAATCAAGGCCGTTTTGAAGCCGGCAAAGGAACTTTCCTGCTAAACGGCAAACCATTTGTAGTTAAAGCCGCCGAACTGCACTACCCGCGCATCCCGAAACCTTATTGGGACCAACGCATTAAGTTGTGCAAAGCACTGGGTATGAACACTGTCTGCCTCTATGTATTCTGGAACTCTCACGAACCGCAACCCGGCGTATATGACTTTACGGAGCAAAACGACCTGGCTGAATTCTGCCGTCTGTGCCAGCAAAATGATATGTATGTCATCCTCCGCCCCGGACCGTATGTTTGTGCCGAGTGGGAAATGGGTGGTCTGCCGTGGTGGCTGCTTAAGAAAAAGGATGTGCGTCTGCGCGAATCCGATCCTTACTTCATTGAACGTGTAGCTCTGTTCGAAGAAGCCGTTGCCAAGCAAGTGAAAGACCTGACGATTGCCAATGGCGGCCCCATCATCATGGTACAGGTAGAAAACGAATATGGATCTTACGGAGAAGATAAGGGGTATGTATCCCAAATCAGAGACATCGTACGTGCCAACTTCGGAAATGACATCGCTCTGTTCCAATGCGACTGGGCTTCTAACTTCACCCTGAACGGACTCGATGACCTGATCTGGACCATGAACTTCGGTACAGGCGCCAACGTCGACCAGCAATTTGCCAAACTGAAACAGCTTCGTCCCAACAGCCCTCTGATGTGTTCTGAATTTTGGAGCGGTTGGTTCGACAAATGGGGTGCCAACCACGAAACGCGTCCTGCCGCAGATATGATCAAAGGTATCGACGATATGTTATCAAGAGGCATTTCATTCAGCCTGTATATGACACATGGAGGTACGAACTGGGGACACTGGGCAGGCGCCAACTCTCCCGGCTTTGCACCCGATGTGACGTCTTACGATTACGATGCGCCTATCAGTGAATCCGGTCAGACAACTCCTAAGTATTGGGCGTTGAGAGAAGCCATGGCCAAATACATGGATGGTGAGAAACAGGCGAAAGTACCTGCACTGATCAAACCTATCAGCATCCCTGCTTTCAGATTCACAGAAATGGCACCACTGTTCGAGAACCTGCCCGCAGCAAAGAAGGATGAAAACATCCGCACCATGGAAGAATATAACCAAGGCTTCGGAAGCATCCTCTACCGCACTACCCTGCCTGAATTGAAATCACCCGCTACCCTCACAGTAAACGATGCGCACGACTATGCACAGGTATTCGTAGACGGGAAATACATCGGCAAGCTCGACAGAAGAAACGGTGAAAAGCAATTGGTACTCCCCGCCTGCGTCAAAGGCTCCAGACTTGATATTCTGGTAGAAGCCATGGGCCGCATCAACTTCGGACGTGCCATCAAAGACTTCAAAGGAATCACGAAAAACGTAGAACTCTCTATGGACATCAACGGATATCCTTTCGTTTGCGACCTGAAGAACTGGGAAGTTTTCAACATTGAAGATACCTATGAATTCTATCAGGGCATGAAGTTCCAGCCGATAGAGTCATTGACAGACCGCCTCGGACAACGTATTCCGGGTGTTTACCGTGCTAAATTTCAGGTGAAGAAACCGAGCGATACTTTCCTGAACTTCGAAACATGGGGCAAAGGACTGGTTTATGTGAACGGTTATGCATTAGGCCGTATCTGGGAGATCGGTCCTCAGCAAACTCTTTATGTACCGGGATGCTGGTTGAAGAAAGGTGAGAATGAAATCGTAGTTTTCGATATCGTAGGTCCTAAAGAAGCTAAGTCCGAAGGTTTAAGTGAACCGCTCCTTGACCAGCTGCTTGTACAGAAACCCTTGACACACCGCAATGAAGGCGAAAACCTGAACTTGTCAGGTGAAAAGCCTGTATTCACGGGAAGCTTCAAACCGGGTAACGGCTGGCAGGAAGTTAAATTCAACAAACCGGTCACCGGACGCTATGTTTGCATTGAAGCATTAAACTCACAGGATGGAAAAGACCTGGCTTGTATTGCCGAAATGTATTTCTTGGACAAGGATGGTAGCCGTTTGTCCCGCGAGCCTTGGATTGTGAAGTATGCCGACAGCGAAGACGTGGCTCACGTCAACCGCTCTGCCGACAAGACTTTCGACCTTCAGGAATCCACCTATTGGAGCACAGAGAAAGGTAGTCCTTATCCGCATACGATTGTAATCGATCTGGGCGCCAGTCATGCCGTGACTGGTTTCCAATGCTTACCCCGAATGGAAAGCGAAGTACCGGGAAGCATTAAGGATTTCAAGATTTATGTGAAGGGGGAAAACTTCAAATACTAATCTGATTTATACAGGCAATAAAAAGCGGCTGTCGTTATGAAATGACAGCCGCTCTTCTTTATATAGAAGTCTGACTCATTATCGTACGATTGTAGTTTCAGGGCCAAGATAAGAGCGCTTCATTCCTCCCATATCTATCACCACCTTTTGAATAATCATACCCGGGTCAGAGCATATCAATTTCAAAGTATGCTTGCCCGGCTTATCAATGTTTAGGGTTACAGCATTTATCGTACTGTTGCGGTATACATTTTCCCTCCATTCGCCTGAATATTCTTTTGCATTATTCGAAGCATATTTCAATAAGCCATCATCTATCATTATGCCGAAGCAAGTACCACGTTCCGAATTCACCGGAAAAACAGGTAATGCATATGTATAAACCATTACTGAACCGGCATTAAAAGTATAAAAATCATATTCCACTTTGGCAGCCTGTCTGGAACGACGTGGATTTTGAACAGGTTTTGTAGCCTCTCCTAATTGTATACACTGGTTCTCATATCCCAATCCCTCTATTACTTTCATTTTTATATCTTCATTCTCCACTTTTCTATGAAATTTTCCCGGATTGATAGATACACAACCATTATCCTCCACATACCATCCTTTCAACTCGCCGACTGTAGGATAAGCAGGATTGAAAACAGGCAAGTAAATCTTTTCCTGATTGCTGCCGGATATAATATCAATTTCACCCGTTACCCTTTCTCCTACCGGAACTTTCGACCAGTCAACAGATACAATAATCCGTTCTTGCAGAAGAGTGGTTCCGCTCTGCCTGCTGAGTTTGATCCACGAATCCGAAACTTTAGCATTCCACGTAAATGCTTGTTCTCCCATATTATACAATTCAATAAAAGATTCTTTCCGGGTATAAGGATTTACGCAAGGAAGTACATTCAATGTAATCTTTCCCAAAGGAGAGTCCTGTCCCGGAAGAAAAACACGCATTTCTGCTTTCTGCGGTACATCGATGGTCGTTACCGGCGGCATCTTCTGATAAGTAGCAGTCCATCCGGGTGCCAGAGCCATCATATGGTTCCATTTACCATTAAGCAGGGAGTTATACTTACCGGTATAATAATCGATACTATCATGATAAGCCTTTGTTCTATCAGCCAAATAGTTGGTTGCTGCACGTCCTTGACGCGCGTACCATCTGTTTTGCTGCGCAGTCAGCATTTTCTTATTCATAAGCGCTGCTCCCTTCACAGGATAGAAAACCAGCTCATAAAAAGCAGCCTTATAAGATTCCGGCAACGTGTTCCATATCTTTTCGCTCTTATCAGAAATACGGTCGTACTCTTGCATTCTGCCTTCTGCTTCATTATAATTTGCAAAAGAAAAGTCTGTATCCGTCATTCTTTCCTGAGCATGTTCGTTATTCCATTCATATCCCCATCCCATTGCCTCCGGTTTGTGCTGGAAACCTAAATGATAATAACTGTTCATTATATCGTCAATATCTTCTCTATACTTTTCACCAAATACGGAAACCAAAAAGTCCACCTGATGATTGTTTATATTATCAAAATTGAATTTATCAATGTCCCAGGCCATATCCAGAAATGTTTTCATACCCAATTCACCCGGTTTGATGTCTCCCACATTCAATAACCAATAGCGTTTTGCTCCGGTATCATAAGCCTTGCGCATTTCTTCGAACATCAATGCCGGAGGAGTTGTATTCAACCACAAATAGTCATGCGGCTCGCCTAAATATGAAATATGATAATATACGCCCGATCCACCTTTACGGTTTCTTTCCTCCTTATTATTCAATCGTTTGATATAACCGAAATTATCATCCGGCCAAACCAACATAATGTCTTCCGGAAGCCTCAACCCTCTTTCATAGATATCAAGCACTTCTTTATAGGGAACAAAAATCTGAGGGATAGAGTCAAGAGGAGAATCTACATGTTGCTTCAAAATGCCTCTTTGGTCAGCAATGACCTCCTCTACCAAGCTGACTTCTTTATCTTTGGGAACACCTACGAGTCCGGCGTCATGAATACCACGCATAGCAATCGTATAAATGTTCTCATACGGGGCATTCTCGGAAACCCGTTGGTCGAGTATCTTATTGATTCCTCCTTTGTTAGTTATATAATTCCATTCTCCCATTGTTTTTTTATCCCACTCCGTTACATTATTAAAGAGTAACGGTTCGCAATGAGAAGAACTCATTATAATTCCATAACTATCAGCAACTAATTTGTTTTCAGGATATTTATTGAAAGCACCCGAAGAAGGATGCATCGCAGGTGCCAGCATATTACCTTTCATCCGGAGAATCAGTTCACACACCTTAGCATAAGTTTTCGGTCCGATGTCGCCCAGTTCTTTATCAAACGTTTTTCCGGCCCACGGAGTTATTCCCCAACCTTCATCATTAATAAAGATACCCCTGTACTGAACAGACGGGGCCTGAGAAACATAGTTTATGTTCTCAATATATAATTGAGACTTTCTTTTTGTTGGCACATCGGCCCACCAGTACAAAGGAGACACTCCTATAGCCTCTGACAGTGTGAATACGCCATAGGCTGTGCCACGCCTGTCGCATCCGGCAATGACAAGCACTTTTTTCACTCCTTTGGCAGGATCATCTATCGTTTTAACAACAAACTGTTCCCAACCACCACGAATAGCAGACACATCTAATTGTCCCTCTGCCACCAATCGGTCAATAAAAGCATTATGTCCCACTGTTCCCACAACAACGGCATACTCCGACGAAACCTTTTTCGAAGAAACAGGTACTTTCTTATTAGTCACCCGCTTTATATCTTCAGCCAAAAGACAAGCCGTTTTTTCTACTACACCATAATCCCCGGCATCATAATAAATCACTGTCTTATGGGAAGACACTAACGGAAAGGCTGCCATGCCCCCGGTTTCTTTAACAATAATCTGTCCCCAGCATATTACCGGAAGAAACATAGACATGAATACAAACCAAAATCTCATCATAACATAAACTATATTTTAATTACTACTTATCATCTTTATTCATATCCGGGGTTCTGTTCTAACACAGCTCCTCTGTTAGCTTCAATTTCCTTATAAGGTATTGGCCATAATTCATAATGTTTTTCCATCTCCTTGGCATAATAAGGATTGCATTTCATCACGCGGTCGTAAAGCTTTCCCATTCTCATCAACGTGATTCTACGTCTTTCTTCTACGCCTAACTCTCTCATTCTCTCATCCAATATATAATCCAATGTTACCTGAGATGCCGATACAGGCTTAGCATGAACTCTATCGCGAATCACATTGATATCAGCCGTTGCCTTATCCTTATCATTTAAAGCCAGATAAGCCTCAGCACGCAACAAGTAAGTCTCGGCAAGCCTGAACATATATTGATCCGTATATGTAGCACCGGCTCCACTGTTAAGCGCAAAAGTTTTGGAATTGGAATACAAACCATCCGGATGATTATACGGAGTAGTACACTTGGATTGATAAGCATAGAGCGGACGGGATGGAACCGTAACCCCTACCGGCGGATTCTGAGTGTCAATGGTGTCCCCGTAAAGTTTGGCATACTCTTTATTATGAACTGCAAACTTTCTCACAAAATTATGATTTGCGTTTCTCATGTCTCCATAGAAATCATCTTTCCATATCTCATCACTGAAATATCGGGTCGAAATGGCCCAACCAATGCCACGGCCTCCGGTATAATCACCAATCGGCCAGCTAAAAGGATTCATGCCATGTGCTTTCACGTCACGAACCATCGGAGCATGATGCCTTTCCAAAGTGTATGTCTGGTCTTTGGCTGTCAAGGAACCACTTCCACCGGGAGTGTCAGTTTCAATCTGAATAACCCAGATTCCTTCTGTGTTTCCGGAACTTCTGTTCTGATTATTTTTTCGGAATAAATCCCAATATACATCTCCCGGAAGTTCATTAGCTCTGGAACCAAAGCGAGTGTACATTAATCCGGTAGCCGGATCATCGATGACTGTTGTAGCAGCATCCACCGCTTTCTGATATTGAGCTGTTGCCAGATAAAGTTCTGAAAGCAAATGATATGCAGCCGCATTAGAAACTTCTCCATCCTGCACACTGGACAAACTGGGTAAATGAGCAGCCGCAAACTCTACATCCGTAAGTGCCTGCCTCAACACCTCTTCTTTGGATGCCCTGACATAATCAAACTTAGGCTCGATGACTTCCGTCAATAAAAGAGGTACCCCACCGTACAGATAGGTCAAGGTCCTGTATGCAAATCCTCTAAAGAAACGGGCTTTGGCTTCGGCAATCGTCTTTTGCTCCTCCGATACTTCAGAAACAGGCAGACGATCGATAATAGTATTAGCAGTTGATATGGTATGATAAAGTAATGACCAGTGTACCGATGCAATATTACCGGTTGAATGATAAGCTGAAATCATATTGGAATGTCGCTCCGTACCATTCGGTTCGCCATCATAAACAATATCCGTACCGTAAAGGTAATCCATCGGACGGTTTTCATCCCTACTATAAAATTCTCTTCTTATCAGGTAATAGAGATTGTTTATTGAACAATCAATATCTTCTTGGGTAAGAAAAGAATTGGTTGCACTCATGAAATCCAAAGGCTTCTCATCCAAAAAAGAACTGCTGCACGAACCCAGCACTGCTGAAAGCAACAAGGTAATAGTATATATTTTTATTTTCATAATAAATCAGATTAATAAGTAAGACTAACACCAAAAGAAAAACTTCTCATTACCGGTCTGCCCGAATAAGTACTTCCGGCTTCCGGGTCCCAACCATGCCATTTTGTAAAAGTCAGCAGGTTTTTCCCACTGAAAAACAGATCAATTTCACTCAAACCAACCTTGTTCGTAACAGACTTTGGAAAGGCATAAGACAATGAAACATCCTGCAAACGTACAAAGCTGCGGTCTTCATATACCGTAGGAGTTATTTTCGGGGTACTAATGGAGCGTGCATAGACTGCATCCGGATTACGCGGTGACCAGTAATCCCATGCACTTATACGATTCCAGCGCAGATTATTCTGATCTCTGACTAACGAAGAAGAGTTTGCCGCCAGATACCCATCCTTTCCTCCTTGAACAGAATTGATAAAGAAACTAAGTGTGAAGTTCTTATACTCCAACGTATTCATAATACCAAATCGGTAAGCCGGATCTCCTTTCCCTAAAATGACACGGTCTTCAGGGGTTATTTCTCCCTCTCCGGTCATATCTACAATACGATAATTGCCCGGATGGAAACCGGCAGGTATATCATCACCCAACTGATAAATACCATCTACCACATACCCATATACCGCAGAAATGGGCTGGCCTATAAACAGATTACTGGATATGTTATCATCCTCTATGCCATCTCCGTCATTATCTTCTCCTGTCAAAGTTACGATCTTATTGGAGTTTGTCGAGAAATTGAGTGAAGTAGTCCATTTAAAATCAGAAGTCTGTATATTCTTCGAAGTGAGAATAAATTCGAAACCCTTGTTTTTGATTTTTCCAAGATTAGAAGCAATCTTTGAAAATCCCGTAATATCGGGCAAAGCCACATCATACAACAAGTCTTTCGTAGTTGTCGAATAATATTCAACGGAACCGGTGAGTCTCTGACCCAGAATTGTGAAATCAAGCCCCAAGTTTATCCCTGCTGTTTTTTCCCATTTCAGATTATTATTTCCCAAAGCTGAGATTTCCTGTCCGATTACAGGCTTTCCACCATCACCAAAAACATACCTGATCTCAGAAGCAACTGTGGACAAAGATTTGTATCTGCTGGTTTGATTTCCGCTAATACCATATCCCCCACGCAGTTTCAGATAATCAATCCAGGGTATTTTAAAGAAAGACTCTTCTGAGATAATCCACCCTAAAGCTATGGAAGGAAAAGTGGCATATTTATTATTAGCCGCAAATCCCGAAAAACCATCTCTACGCACTGTACCCGTTATCAAATACCGGTCCATCAAACGATAGCTGACTCTGGCCATCTGATAACAAAGGGCTTCTCTCCAGGCATCCGAATATACATAGCGGGTGGTTGCCTGTTCCAGACTATTATAGCCCAATGTCATGCGTGTAAATCCTTGTCCCAAAGCCTTTGTATAATCGTACTTACGCTCTGAAGCTCCATATAATAATGTGGCATCAATATGATGTTCACCAAATGTGGCATTGTAAGCCAGAATATTATCTATAGTATAATCATAGTAACCGGTATGCTCTTTATAAGCCTCTCCTTGCAGATTGTATCCATACTGGCTGGCCTGAAAATGATTATCTATCCTATAGTTATTACCAAAATTCAACCGATACACTAACCCTTTAAGAGGCAATTTTATTTCGGATGATATATTACCGAAAAAGTAATTATGACGTTCGTAATCATCAATATCCGATCCCATAAAAGGATTGGTATCCAATGTATTAAAAGGATATGGCTTTATTTTGCCATTTTCGTCATAAGGTTCAATCAATGGAGATTGGGTTATCAGATTCCACAAACCCGGCTCCGCACCATCCTGATTCACAAATGCACCAAAAGTCTGAATTCCTATTTTCCACCAGGGAGCTATTTCCGCATTCAGATTCATACGAACGCTGTTTCTCTTAAAATCATCATTCACGATAAATCCACGTTGATCCGTATTGGAATACGAAAGCATATAATTGATGGATTTACTGCCACCGGATATATTAAAACGGTTTTCAAACAGATGTCCGCTTTGTGTACCTTCGTCCCACCAGTTATAATTATAAGGACTGACATTTCCATTTTCATCTCTCAACGGAGCATCCGGCAATTTAGACGCGAGATCAAAATCCGGATTAGGGGTAGTATAATCAGGACCCAGGAAAGCCTCCGTATAATAGAAGTCTCTGACATTATCCAAATACTCTTCACGATTCATCGGACGATAATTGTGAGTTGGGTTGGAAAACGTATAACTACTGGAGAAAGTGATTTTCGGTTTCCCTTCCATACCTTTTTTAGTAGTAATCATAACTACTCCATTGGCAGCCTGTGCACCATACACAGCAGTAGAACTTGCATCTTTCAGGATATCAACAGATTCAATGTCATCAGGATTTATAGAAGATAACGAGCTTGTATAAATGATACCGTCCAGAATGACCAGAACATCTTTGTTTCCTCCCAAAGTATTCGTACCACGGATAGACATGGACGGAGTACCTCCCGAATTGGTCACCTGCCCAATATTAAGTCCCGGAACATTCCCCTGCAAAGATTGCAACACATTTGAATTGGGAGACCTTTTCAACGTTTTAATATCTGCACGTATAACAGCACCCGTCAAGTCAGCCTTACGTTGTGTTCCATATCCCACTACTACCACTTCATCCAATGCTTTCACATCTTCTATTAAACGTATATCAACAACCGTTCTATTTTTTACAGGCACTTCCTGAGTAATAAAACCTATATAAGAAACGACCAAAATATCATTCGGAGTAGCCTGAAGATGATAGTTGCCGTCTATATCTGTTATAGTCCCGGTATCCTTACCTTTCACCTTTACATTCACACCAATAATCGATTCACCGGATGTATCCGTGATTTGCCCTTTGATATTCAAATTTTGCGCAAGACCGGACATAGCGAAAAAAAACAAGAAAATCCAAATAAGAAAATGTTTCATAAAATAATAGTGATTTAAAATTAACTACTTAAACTAATTCATTATGTTTTTCAGCTAATGAAATAAAAAAGAACTGTAACTCTTATGTGCTTCTCATAGGCAATCATTTTAAGGTTTCACATAGCATGGAGAATTAGCTCTCCAAAAGATTTCACCGGACAAAGGTAAATTCAAGCCAGGACTTCAGGCATCTGTATCATTCAGAATACCGCCGTTATTTTTTCAATGACAGAATTGTGGGCGACTTTTGGAAGGATTACGACCATCATTGTGCTTATTAATGCTGATTTTTGTATTTGTTTGAGATTAAGTAGTAATTTTGAAGATAAAAATAGTATGAAAATGAAACAGAGCGGCCTATTCAAGTTAATCTTATTACTCTCGTTAGTAGTTTACTCCATAGGAGGTTTCTGCCAGCAGATTCCGACTATTAATCTGGTCATGAAAGATGGATTATCCAGCAACTATGTAACGGATATCGCTCAGGATAAGTATGGCTTCACATGGATTGCAACCAAATATGGTCTTAATAGATTTGACGGAGATAAATTTACTGTCTATCTAAAGGAACCCGATAAAGCATTACTTAATAGTAATGATATTAATAAGATTGCAACAGATACCATTAATAATAAAGTATGGATTGCCAACAGATGGATGGGCATAAATGTATTTGATTGTGCAACACAGCAATTCTCATCTTTTTTGCATGATAAAAATCGCCCGGAAACACTGATATCCAATGAAATTAAAGATATTCTGGTCACTTCCAACGGAAATGTATGGATTGCAACAACGCAAGGATTAGATTTATATAATCCCGAGAATTCACAGTTCATACATTATAATACGTCAACCGTTCCCAACTTCCCCTCAAATGGCATTATGACATTGGCAGAAGGCAGTAATGGCGATTTATACATCGGACATACTCATGGCGGATTCACCATCTTCTCTCCGGATAACAGAAGCTTTAAAAATTTCACTCATTCACCTCTAAACAAAAATTCGCTCCCCAACAATACTGTACATTCCATATTTGTTGACGCTAATTCTAAAATCTGGATTGCGACCAACAACGGAGTGTCACTTTTTGATCCTTTCAGAGAAACATTCCGCAATTTCAAAGATGTCAGCGGGATTCACTACACGATGCAAGGAGCAGTTTATAATGTCTATAAGACTAGTGATGGACGAATATGGGTGGGTACAGTGTCCGACCTTTGTTATTTCGATTCCAAAGACACAGATCTGATTTTATCCGGGAAAAAGGATGTCAATCATATGTTTATCCAGGATATCTATTGGGGAATATCAAATCCAACCGTTCATAGCGTCTTTGAAGACTCTTTCAAAAATGTTTGGATAGGCTCAAATGGCGGAGGAGCCAGTTTCATCAGCAGCACTTCATCTTTCTTTCATAGTTGGAAAATTAATAAAATACCGGGAGTCACTAATGGACTCAATGACAAAGAAGTATTGACAATATGTGTTGCCGACAATGGAAATGTATGGATGGGAACCGATGGGGGAGGTATCAATGTCAACAAAGATGGAAAGAACGGCACAATCTATTCTCACAATACAGGAGAGATATCGTCAAATGCTTATCATTCTTCGCTAAAAGATTCTAATGGAGATTTATGGTTCGGAAATATGTATAATGAAATAGGTATTGATATTTTTCTAAGCAAAGAAAATAGATTTACCCATTACACTCCCCAGGGAAACAATTCAATAATCTATTGCCTCTTTGAAGATAACCAGAGAAATGTGTGGATTGGCAGCAGCAACGGGTTGGAAATTTACAACCTGATAACTAAGAAAAAAGATTTTCTTAATAAAGAAAACAGCCAACTATTGACTAATGAAATCAGAGCTGTCTCACAAGATAAAAACGGGAACATATGGATCGGTACTCTCAATAGAGGGATTAGTATATATAATCCGGAGAGCAAGACAATGAAACATATAAATGAACACACCATATTTGAGAATTGCGCAATCAACCAAATATTCAGAGATTCTAAAAACAGAATTTGGATTGCAACAACAGAAGGATTAGTCTTATTCCCTGATGAGCATTCAGATGCTTACCAATTGTTTAACACCCAAAACGGACTAGCCTGTAATTTAGTCTGTTCTATTGAAGAGGATTCAGAAGGTAATATCTGGCTGAGTACCCATTCAGGTATCAGTTGTTTCTTTGAGCCAGAAAAAAGATTTCTTAATTATGACCATAAAGACGGTACCCTATTTGGTACATATATGAACAACTCTGTCGGTAAGACTCAAGACGGAACTATTTATTTCGGCAGCATCAATGGCGTGTGCTACTTTAATCCTAATGACAGGCCTTCCAATATTATTCTTCCTCCGGTAATATTTACCGAATTCAAAGTCTATGGTAGAAATCCTCACGAAGATGCAATTGACATATCCATACCTATGACAGACGGAAAAGTCACACTCAATCATAATCAGAATATATTCAGCATAACGTTCAACGTCATGAACAAATCCCTGCAAGGTAAAGTTGAATATGCCTATAAACTGGAAGGGTTGGAAGAAAACTGGATCAATATAGGAGGAGAAAATCAAGTTGCATTTCGCAATATTCCTTATCGCAACTATAAATTGCATATTAAAGCCCGTTATAAAAACCAGGAGTGGCAAAATAATTATTCAACGCTGTTCATAAGCATCAATCCTCCGTTTTGGCTCAGTTGGTGGGCTAAATTGATATATGTAGCAGGTATAGCCACCATCATATTCTTCATAATCAAATCTTATAAAAAACGCTTGCAGTTACGTAGCTCACTATCACTTGAGAAAGAAAAAGCCCAGAAACAGCAGGAATTGAATGAAGAGCGATTAAGATTTTATACCAATATCACTCACGAACTGAAAACTCCATTGACGTTAATACTCGGACCACTTGAGGACCTGCAGTGCGATTCAAGAATTCAAGAGGAACACCTGAAGAAGATTTCTCTTATTCATAAAAGCACAATCCGCCTGTTAAACCTGGTCACTCAAATATTGGAATTCCGTAAAACAGAAACTCAAAACAAGAAGTTATGTGTAATTGAAGGAAACATTGTCGAAAAGATTCAGGAAATCGGTTTCAAATATAAAGAACTGAACAGAAATGCTGATATCACATTTGATATTATTACTGATGCAGACAAAATACAGATATATTTTGACCAAGAAGTAATTTCGATGATTGTTGATAACCTTTTATCCAATGCATTCAAATATACCTATAAGGGAACCATCACGCTTGCTTTGCGGTCAGTAATAGCCAATGATATAGAATACACCGAAATTGAAATAGCTGATACAGGGATCGGAATCTCCCAAGAGGATATCTCACGTATATTCGAACGGTATTATCAAACTAATATAAGAAAAAACATACCCGGATTCGGTATAGGGCTCGCTTTAGTGAAAAACCTGGTAGATTTGCATGAAGGAACTATCCTGGTGGATAGTGAACCTAATGTAGGTTCATCCTTCCGTGTCCGGTTAATAACCAATAATTCCTATCCCGATGCCATACATATCAATACTAATCTCAAAGAATCCATAGATGAAGAGAAATCAAGCAAACCCATCGTTTTAGTGGTGGAAGACGAGGGCGATATCCGTGATTATATTGCTGAAGCACTGATGGGGTCTTACGATGTTCTTGTTGCAGAGAATGGAGAACAAGGATGCCAGGCCGCCTTCACAAGTATTCCCGATATAATTATCAGCGATATAATGATGCCCGTAAAAGATGGAATCGAGTTATGCAAGGAAATTAAAAGCAACATTGCAACCAGCCATATTCCTGTAATACTACTGACAGCAAAAGACACATTACAAGATAAAACAGAAGGGTATGATGCCGGTGCCGACTCCTACGTCACCAAACCTTTCAGCGCATCTTTACTTAAAAGCAGAGTGGCCAATCTATTAGAAGGAAGGAAAAAAATAGCTTCCTTAATATCTTCAAGCACGCATCTTAAACAATCTATCATCAAAGAATCATTAAACAAAATAGATAATGAATTCATTGAGAGAATAACAAGGATCATAGAAGAAAACTTGATGGATGAAAAAATAGATGTGCCCACAATAGCCCAGGAGTTATCAATGAGCTACTCCTCTCTTTATAGAAAAATAAAAGCCCTGACCGGGATGTCAACAGGAGAATTTATCCGTAAACTGAGGCTCAGGAAAGCAGAGCAACTATTGCTCTCAGGAAAGTATAATATTTCAGAAATAGCCCATCAGGTTGGGCTGAATTCCGTATCTTATTTCAGAGAATGTTTCAAAGAGGAATACGGAATGTCTCCATCAGAGTATATAAAACAGTTGAAGTAAACAAGAATCTCCCCTAAGTCCACTTCTTAAGGGAGATTCCACTTAAACTATTTTGTAACAATTGGAATTATCAATAAAGCATGATCTGATCCAAAACGACACCCTCGTCCAATGCCTTAATCACCAGTTTATGCGATTTTCGTTTGCTGACGGGTAGTTTCACTTTTCGTATGGCTTGATTGCGCAACACATTTTCTTTCCATTCTTCACTACGCCCTTTGGTTTCATAAGAAACGGTTTGCGGAGCCGACTTATCAACTGACAGTGTGAAACGCAGTTGTTTTTCATCCATAGGATGATTGGGTAACAAGCGTATTTCAACTTCCACAGAATCGGTCTTCCAATCATCAAAAGCAAAAGTAAGAGAAGTGTTTTTGCCGATACCTGCTGCTTTACCCTCATATCCCAACCCTTCGCACTGTAAAGGATTTCCGGCTGTACAATCCATAGCATTCCATTTATAGGCAGGAGTTTTCTCATTTACCATAGACGTAACGGCTGTTTCATGTGCCACACGTTTAAAGACAGGGAGTTTGCGGGGTTGAAAATCCATCATGTGAATCCACTTTCCGTTTTGCAAAGCGTTATACCGACGCGTCAGTGAAGCAATGCTATCGAAAGCTGCATCACTTTGTTCCCAATCGACCTTTCCGTGACGGGCAAGTTGCGCATTCAGGAGCTTCCGGTTCATTTGGTCGGCAGCTTGTACGGGATATTTTACCAATTGCATATAGGCATCTTTCCGGTGGACAGGAAGTTTGGCCTCAACTTCTTCGACTACGGAAGACAAAGCGGCATAATCTTTCAAGCGTTCACGAATGGTCTGTTCACTCCAAGGCAGGTCTTTTACTTTCTTATAAATAGGGTCACGTTCTTCTTCACGCGTATTCCCCATAAACTCGGGCTTGCGGATATAGGCCAAGCGGTAATGTTCTTTCATCACCGGAAGCAGAGTCTTTGCGTATTCCGTACCAAACTCTCTGCCCAACCAGTTCTTCAAATGGGTGGTAACACCTTCTTCAGCCACCTGTTCTATATTCCACGCCATATCGAGGAATAGCTCAATCTGATATTCGGCAGGTTTAATATCACCCACATTCAGTACCCACATTTTCTGGATGCCACGGTCATAGGCCAGTTTCATCTGCTGATAGAGCAGATACGGGCTAAAAGTACCCAGCCAGAGATAATCGTGCGGACGTCCCCAATAGGATACGTGATAATAGATGCCGTTTCCACCTTTGCGGGCTTGTTCTTCCGGCGTAGGGAAGTGACGGATATAGCCATAATTATCATCACACCAGATCAGCGTTACATCATCAGGCACCTGTAATCCGGCATTATAAATGTCGAGTACTTCCTTGTAAGGTATGAAAGCCTGCGGAATGGCGGCGACATCTTTATTGACATACTTTTCCAGCAAACCACGCTGGTCTTTAAGCACGCGTTCCAACACAGCTTTCTGTTCTGCAACAGTCTTGGCTCCCTGCATTTGCCCGTCGTGCACACCACGCATACCCAAAGTATAGATATTTTCTTGTCCCGCCACTTCTTTCACACGGTCTTCCCAGAACTTGTAAACGGAGGCACTGTTATTCACATAGTCATAATCGCCCTTTCCCCTTCTTCTCCATTCGCCGGCAGCACTACACACCATCGGTTCACAATGAGAAGAACCGATAAAAATACCGAATTCGGCAGCTACTTCCCGATTACCTTTTGTCAGGAAAAAGGGCAAGGTACACTCGTGCATGGCAGGCCAATAAGTATTAGCCCGCAGGCGGAGCAATAACTCAAAGATGCGACGGTTCGTCTTAGGACCGATTTGTTGCTGATCGGCAGGCTCGTAATTCTTACTGCTCCAAGGCATCAATCCCCAGTCTTCATCATTGATGAAGATACCACGGTATTCTACGGAAGGAGACTGTGTCGTTTGGTAATCTGCGGGTAAAGTGAAAGATGTCTTTTTTTCCGGCACCACATCCGCCCACCATTCCCACGGCGATACTCCTATCAGGCGGGAAAGCTCCATGATACCATAAGCTGTACCATGTGCATCGCTTCCGGCTACCAGTAGTTTTCCATCCGGTAAAACAATCAGAAGAAAGGCTTGTTTTTTATCTTTCAGACAAGAAAGATCCGCTCCGGTCTTAGCTATCAACGGGCTTTTACCAACAGTACCAATAATGATATCACCTTGTTCATTATCTACCAACAGCGATGCGGAAAGTACTGCTTTGCAATCACGGGATAATAAATCTAAAGCGGTATGTACCACCTTTTCTTCCGCATTATCACAGGATATTTTGACTGGCTTCCCCGAAGGTAGGTTGAATTGTGCCCAACAAAGTTGAGTTATTAAAAACAAGAATAAACTTAAAATCCCTTTTTTCATGGTCAGTTATTTATAGTTCAAAAATAATAAATCTTATCTATTGTCACAAAAGTATTGTCGCTTCCGTAAATGGTTTTAGACTTATCCGTCCACACCGGCTTTATGCCTGTGACTTCAATTAATAATGTATAATCCCCTTTAGGCAGCTTCGGAGTCATTATTCGGATTGCTTTCTCAGGATATTTACTATAAAAGTCGACTAATGAAGAATAGACGGTGTCTTTCCCGGCATTCAGCACACTTATCCTGGCATATCCGCTATGGCAATCAGATTCACCGGTCACCGCCGCATGGGTTCCTTGGAACGGAACAGCCAACACACTCCCTTTCATATTTGAAAGCAACCGTCCGTTTTCTTCTTTCCAAGCGGCATCCGGCATCATCTTCTTGGTAGGAATCATTTTTCCATTGCGCAATACGTCAACAGGTTTCACACGATTGATATCCCAGCATTGCCAATATTCGGGAATGGTAATTCTGGTTCCTTCCACTTGCAAGGGCATCCACACATAAGTAGCGGCAGAAGCCTGGTGAGGAAACGACCAACGGTCACCCATAAACATAGGAATCGTGTCGTTACCTTTTTTTAAAGGAAAAACAAAAGTGCTTTGTGAGTTATACGTCAGGGTTCCTTCGGGACAGAATATCCCCTGCTTTGTCCAAGGGCCTTCAATAGCCGGAGCCGTAAAATAGAAGTTATCATTCTTTTCCCAACTCGTCAGATTGGAGAACAGCATATAGTACATGCCATTCTTCTTGAACATGGCAGGCGATTCGCCCGCCCCTTTGACATGAGCAACTTCAGCCTCTATCGAGCGGTAGTCTTCACTCAATCTGTAAATAGGCCCGTGATGAATAAGCAGATAGCCTTTGCCATCCGTATCCTGAAAAGTTCCCATATCCCAACGTTTGACGGGTTTACCATCATAGAGCAGAGGTCCTTGCAATTTGTATTCCCCATTAATTGTTTTGCAAGTAGCGTAACCGATATAAGGGTCTTTATATCCCAAATCATCGGCATGCATATACATAACATATTCCCCGGTAGAAGGGCATTTCATCACTTTCACCCGCTCGCCTACACGGTCAGGTCCCAATATACCATCGGGCTGCACCGGCAACACCACTCTTTCAAATTTCCAGTTAACCAGATCATCGGAAGAGTAGCAACTGAATCCCGGGAAGGCATTACTCTTATCCGATTTATACTCTCCGAACAAGTAATACCGCCCACCATCTTCCACAATGCATGCACCATGTGCATTGACAATATTCCCCTGTTCGTCGAACCAAGGTATGCCGTTATAAACTACTTTTCCCGAGTCGGAGGCTACATATACTTCCGGATCATGATGACGTACATAAGGCGCCAGTTCCGACACAACTTTGGCAACTGCTTCCATCGCAATCCCGGCTACCACCTTTCCACCATAAATGTTCAAATGGGTGTTATCAATCTTCCCCTGCGGACAGAAATCATATTTCCCGGCGGGTACCCACATGAAAAGGCTTTTTGACTTCTCCACTCCCATGCCGACTACTAAATCATGTGTCAGTTTATTCAAATCCACAAAAGGGACATTCATTTCTTTTGCCACTCTTCGCGGTGACTCCAGATACTCTCCATGAGTGTCTACCAACGTGTTTCCTTCTACCTCATAACTGCCCTTATTTTCGGTAGCTCCTTCCGGAGGAAAGTTCCGGCGTACAATGGAATTGAACAGTACCGGATGAGCACCCTTTTCACGCGTCTCCCTTACAAACCGGCGTAAGTTCCCATCGAAAGTGCTTCCGGGAACTGTATGCAGTTTTTCAGCAGGCTTCTCATCATTATGTCCGAACTGGATGAACACGTAGTCCCCACTTTTCAGTTTAGAGAGTACAGTATCCCAACGACCTTCATTGATAAAACTCAGTGAACTCCGACCATTCATGGCATGATTATCCACCCGTACATCATCGGTCAGGAAGCCCGGAAGCATCTGTCCCCAGCCACGTTCAAGATTTCCATTCCTCAGACTTTTATTAGCCATGGTAGAATCACCTATCATAAAAATGGTGATTACATCCTTCTTTCCGGTAGTAAAAGCAGAAAAAAGAAGAAGTGCACAAAGTGCAAATAGTAGTTTCAACTTCAAGTTTCTCATGATATTATATAAATTTCAGCAAAAATAGGGAAGAACATAAAAACAGGACATGGAGTAATGTGCAATCACCTGCATTATTGTTCATCACGAGGTACTAATTTAGCTTTTTCTCCATTTACTTTTGTATCGTTCATCTAAAAGAGTCCAAACATCTATATTGAAATTCTTTAAAGCAGGCCTTCCCTTTACCATATACAAATAAACCGGGAAGGATACTTTGGAAATCAGAAAGTGTATTGTGGTTATAACCGGAAATTTCCATTCCCCACGCTTCCTTTATCCATTCTTTACCATCATAGCTATAATATCCCGTAACAATATTATTTTCATTACGAAGTCTCAACCATATAGCGCCAAATTCCCTATATTTGTTCTTTCCTTTCAGTTCTCCTCTACGCCACCTGTATCTATACTGAGTATCACATCCGGTACCTACATAAAAGTTATCATTATAATAAAGTATAAGGCCTGCTACAGCACTGCTGTCACATTCAATCTTCACGCTCATTTCATAGCCATGCGCACCGGTAACAAACATTATGGGAGATGACTCTGCCGGATTAGAACCTTGTGCTTTCAACATTAACATGCTGTCCTTTATGCTAAAGCGTCCGGGCTCATACTGCTTATAGAACTTCCAATCTAAGCCAATACGAAACTCCTTTAGTCTGTCGCAATTTTTCCATTCACTAGCCAAAGGAATTGGACAGGCAATCTTCTCTTCTGCTTTCCTTCCTAACGGAGCCTCTAACCAGCCATCTTCAGTTATTTGCACAGGCTCCAAAAGAGTTTGCCTTCCTAAATTCAGGAAATCCTTCTCGTAAGCATGATATACAATCCACCACCGTCCATCCGGAGTATCAATAAGCGAAGCATGTCCTTTAGACCACCATCGTTCTGTTCCACTATAAGTATGAATTAAAGGATTTAGGGGACTATTATCCCAAGGACCATTAATAGATTTAGAACGGGCAACCACTGCCATGTGGGTGGTGGGTGGACCCGCAGTTCCACCCTGAGCATTCAAAAGATAGTAATACTCACCTATTCTTCTTATTTTAGGTCCCTCCAATGCCATACCTTCTACAGTCCAGTCCTTTGGGATCTCCCACCCATCATATACTTTTTCCAATTTACCATTAGCAGACAACCCATTTTCAGACAACTTTACACGGTGTCCACCACTAAGAAACAGCCAACGTTGCCCCGTACTCTCATCCACCACATGGCATGGATCTATCCATCTATCTATATTCAAATTAACAGGCTCACTCCAAGGTCCTTCAGGAGAATCAGCATAAACAACGTGGTTACTGAAATCATCCTTACCCTGAGAAACAGTAAAGTAAATATAATATTTATCCTTGTACTTGCAGATATCTGGAGCCCATACAGAACCCAAATATCGGACAAGAGCAACACTTATAGGCTCCCACCTAACCAAGTCTTTAGAATGAAAAATAGTTAATCCCGGCAGATAATTAAAGGCAGAATGAGTCATATAATAATCATTTCCATCCCTTACAATGGTGGGATCCGGATAATCACCACCTAGAATAGGATTCATATAATAACTTTTTTCCGCATCCTTCTTAATCAGAAACTCATTTTGAGCATGTACATTAAGAACAGAGAAAACAATTATATAGAATACCAAAAACGTCACAATCAATCTCATTTTCATTATATCTAAAGTTTACATTTCCATCAATATTCCGGATTTTGTTCAATCTTTCCAAAAATATTTCGTTCTATTTCCGGATATGGAATAGGCAAAAGATTCTGATTGTTACCTACATTTTCTCCTCTAGGATTATGTTCCTGAGTCCTTTCTACCAATTTCCCTAACCGCATTAAAGTAACCACTCTGAAATCCTCAAAATAAAGTTCACGCATTTGTTCATCAAGAATCAAATCTATATTCATATTCGAAGCTTTAACTTCACTTGCATGTGCTCTTTTTCTGAGTTCATTAATGTCATCAGCAGCCTTATCAGACTGGTTATTCTTCAAATAGGCTTCAGCACGTAATAGATATGTACCCGCTAACCGAAACAAATATTCATCTTTATATGAGATATTTGCAGGAGATCCTGTCCAAGAAGTATAAGCCAAAATATGTTCTCCAAGCGCAGTTGTCTTAATAGTGCCATCAGTATTCTTTTCATAGAGTTCATCAGGGAATCCACCACGCCGGCTGAATTTCATGACAAAAGGATACCAGTTTCTAAGCAAATCCCCTTCTTGTACCCAACCGTCTTTGACCATCCATTCTCCAAAACCTTTTGCTTCAGGATTGTCTATCTTGAAATCACGGACAATCATATTTGACGAATTTCTCAAATCAGTATCAAAATCCTCTCCCCATACATCATTAAAGAAATAATCCGTCGGATGAATAACTCCAATTCCACGTCCGCCTTTTTCTGCAGTAAATCCAGTAAAAGCTAATACGGATTTCCCATCCTTACCTTCCACCTTAGCATTAAAATATTGTGGTAAAGTGCAGCGTGAATAAAAGTTTCCATAACTTGAACCTGAATTCTGATATTCATATTGAAGTACCAAAATACTTTCTCTATTACCACTCGATCTATTTTGGTTATTCAGTTGAAACAAGTCCCAGTAAGGGTCGCCACCCGATTCACTGGCTCTCGATCCAAAACGTTCAGTCATCAAACCCATATTGGGGTTATCGATAACAGCTGAGGCCGCATTAATAGCATCCTGATATCTGCCAAGCGAGATATAGACTTCAGTAATAACATGCAAGGCAGCCTGTTTGCTTATCATACCATCTTCCACACCATCTATATCCTTTAGTAGGGTAATAGCTTCTTCCAAGTCTAAGCGTGCCTGATCATAAGTTTCATTACGGGTTGCACGAACATAATCCCTGCGCGGAGAACTCGATTCTTCCAATACTAGTGGTACTCCACCATAAAGATTGGCCAGAAAGTTGTACCAGTATGCCCTGAAAAATAAAGCTTCGCCCTTAAACCCCTTTTTATCCTCAATACCTATTTTGTCATTCAGTTCCAATCTGTTTATCACAATATTTGCATTCGCAATAGCATTATAAGCCACTTGCCAGAAAAGTAATGTAGGAGCACTCGTAGGCGTAAAGTAAGCCTTAAAATTATTATACTTTCCATCCGGATAATCAGTACCACCAAAAGCTATATCTCCAAGAGCTAATGCAATTACTCCTTCGGCACTTCCACCCTTCAAACCACCTAATGTCCACTGGAACGACCGCAGCAAATCGTATTGGTAATTAAGAGACTGCCTGAATTGCGTTGAAGTCTCATACGAGTTATCAGGAGTGTAAAAAGACTTGGGAGTCTCTTCCAACCAATTGTTTTCATTACAAGAAATAAGTACGGCCAACAAAGCCGAAGCTATAATGTAAATTCTTAACTTTTTCATAATATATAAGTATCAAAATTCAAAATTAACACCAATAGTATAATTCTTTTGCGTTGGATAATTTGTATTATAAGTAAGTCCCATACCAATCTCCGGGTCCCATCCATCCCAAGAAGTTATGGTAAATAGATTGGTTGCGCTGATATATACTTTTGCCCGGCTTATAAATATCTTTTTCAACCAATCTTGTGGCAAATTGTAAGAAAGTGACAGTTCCTGTAAACGTATGAAGCTACGAGACACATACGGCGAGAAACCAGCCCCCAATGCTTCTGTATAGGTACCAAGCTGACGATATTTAGCATCTGGATTTTCAGGAGTCCAATAATCGAACTTATAAAAACTCCACGTACTTAAATTATCCGGAGTAGGTATACCGCTTGCTGGTTGCCCCAAATAATGGTCAGAGCCTCCCTGAACAGCATTAATGAATACTTTTAGATTGAAATTCTTATACTTAAAATCATTCTGAATACTAAACCGGTATAAGGGGTCTGTATAACCTAAGATTTTTCTATCCATATCTGCCGTATATTTACCATCTTTGTCGATATCTTCAATTTTATAGGTTCCATAAGTAAATCCACTTGGAATAATCCCCTTATTATAATCTTCCACTTGCCACATGCCAATAATATTATAATCATAGACTACTCCGTAGGGCTTATTCATAAAAATTTTGCTTGATACCAAATCATCTTCACGTCCATCTCCATCGGCATCAATTCCCAAGATACTGACCACTTTATTCTTATTTAAAGAAAAGTTTCCTGTAACCGACCATTCAAAATCTTTAGTTCTTACAGGCACACCTGTTATGCTGAATTCATACCCTACATTCTTCAGTTTTCCTATATTGGTAGGAACTGTACTTGAAAACATACCATTCATATTAGGGATATTAATATCATATAGTAAATCCTTTGTATTTGACACATAAAATTCAAAGTTTCCAAATAGACGAGCATTCAACACACTGAAGTCAACCCCTACATTAAAGGCTGTTGTTGTCTCCCAACTTAAATCCAGATTAGACATTTTACTGACCACCTGAGTTAACTGCCCAGTAGCGCCATCACCAAACACATAACCTCCAGGGCTTTCACTGCCAGATGTAGAAAAAGGCAATTTGGTGGACATGTGTGCCATAGTAGAATAGCGTCCTGTAGTGCGATTGCCACTCATACCATAAGACAAACGGAGTTTAAGGTTATCGATCCAGTTTTGCTTATCCTTTAGAAACGATTCTTCATTGATTCGCCATGCTATAGCTGCAGTAGGAAAATATCCAAACTTATTATTTTTTCCAAAGCCGGAGAAACCATCACGACGTATTGTACCAGTAAACATATATTTTCCATCAAATGTATATCCCAGCCTAAGCATATTGTAAAGGCTTGCTTCTTCCCAAGCCTCAGAAGTGATTTTGTTTAAATCACTTTGTGCTGCTTCCATATAATCATACCCCAACGACTTGTTTGTAAAATTATACCCTGTGGCAGTAGTTGTTTCATAAGATCGTTTTTCCACTCCATACACAAATGTGGCATTCACCGAATGTTTACCAAAATCATTTTTATAGGTAAGGATATGGTCAAGAGTCCATTCGCTTTGGTGAGAATTCTTCTTGTACCCTTGTCCCAACTGACTATTGGCATAAGGTTCAAATTTGTAATTCCTATAAAAGGTCATGGCATTCGAATAATTTACCCGATAGCTTAATCCCTTAACCGGTAGTTTTACATCTGCATAAAAGGTCCCATTCAACAAATAACGTTTGTCTGTATTCGGATTTTGAATAGCCAAAAGAGGATTCACATTTCCCATATAATTCTGTTCCTTCAATGTCTTGCCGTCTTCTTTGTAGGGGCTAACAAATACCGGCATTCCTATTACGTTTGAAAAACTGGGCGCAACACCTGAAAAGTCACTAAGAGTGAAAAAAGATTGAGTTCCAACTTTAAGCCATTTTGTGATTTCAGTATCCAAATTGACACGTATGTTATAGCGCTTATAAGTGTCATTCACCACCAAATTCTTCTGATCGGTAAATCCGAAGGAAAGGAAATAACTGGAAAGGTCACCTTTGCCACGAACACTTAAACTATGATTCTGAATATATGGAACAGATTCTGTCAAGAGCCCCTCCCAGTCCACATTCGTTCCATTCAGATATCCACCGGCTATATTTTCATCGCGGAAGCTCAATGTCGGATCAAAATTTGGATTTCTTTGAAGCAAATCATCTCCCATCCTACTTTCACCTATCTTTAAATCAGCAAGCTGGTTAAGAAACCCATCTTTATCCAGCCTCTTTAAATCATGATTAATCAAACTTTGAAAAGAGAAAGAACCAGAATACTCGATGATAGGCTTTGACATGCCTTTCGCATTCTTCGTTGTAATCATCAGCACCCCATTGGCAGCCTGAGAACCGTAGATGGCAGCACTACTTGCATCTTTCAGCACATCGATAGATTCAATGTCACTCGGGTTTATATCAGTTATCTCTCCTCTATAAATGATTCCATCAAGAACAATCAACGGCCCAGTTGTACCAGAGATTGAATTTCTACCACGAATAGATATTTCAGGATTTCCACCAGCAGTAGTCGATGTTCCAATGTTCAATCCCGGTACAACCCCCTTCAATCCTTGAAAAATATTCACGCTTGGAGAATTTTCCAATGCTTTGATATCCGCCCGGACTACAGACCCCGTTAAATCACTCTTTTTTGCTGTACCATAGCCTACCACCACCACTTCATCCAACATCTCACTATCTTCCTTTAAAACAATACTAATAACTTTTCCGGGCACAGCCTGTATCTCTTGCGACTGATATCCGATATAAGAAATTACAAGTATCGCATCAGGTTTTACCGATAGTACAAAGTTGCCATCAATGTCAGTAATGGTACCATTAGAAATATTTCCTTTCTCCACAACACTAGCACCGATAATGGGTCCCATTGTATCATTAACCGTACCTTTTACCCTGATCTGCTGTTGCTGAACAGTTTGCACACTTTGTCCATTGCTTTCGGCTCTCATTACAAGAGGATGTCCGGCAATAAGACCAGCACATAACAATAAGGCTGCATATGCCTTCCATTTGTTTCTTGATAAATCTGATTTCATTGTTTTTCTTTTAATTAGAATTTGGTTAATAACATTCATTTGTATCCGTTTCCGAATAACGATGCAAATATACAACCCGAACTATTCGGTAACAGAGGACAAGTAGACTAAACACCACAGACATATTAGTCATGCACAATGTACCCTTCATATTGCCCGTTTTGTCTCTCTTTCATTCATGAAACCAAGCATGACTCTATTAGTAGCATATATACATAGGCAAATCTGCCAAACAACAAGGGCAAATCAGGCAAAAACGAATGCCTACGATTACACAATAGAAAATTATCGTATATTTGTTTTCAAGACAAATTCATAGCAAAAATAGATTATGCCAAAACATACACTCCTCCTGTTCCTATTATGCAGTACACTAATGGCTGCCACGTACAGTAATGCCCAATCCTATACATTGCAACACCTCGGTGTTGAAGACGGCTTATCCAATAACTATGTACGCGACATAGTACAAGATGAGCAAGGATTTGTATGGATAGCTACAGAAGCCGGTTTAAACAGATTCGATGGATGCAAGTTCACCACTTATAAAAGTAACAATTCAGGATTGAGCAACAATACAATAAATACATTATTATATGATAAAACGGCTAACAAGCTATGGATAGGAGGTTATTTCAAGGGTATATATACATTAGACTGTTCTACCTACCAATTCAAGAGTTATGGGACAGAAGAAGGTATAAATATTAATCACGTTGTGCATCTTACACATGCTTCGGATGGTGGAATATGGATTGCTGCATATCATAAAAACATATTGCATTACGATACAAAGACGCATATTTTCACCTCACTCGAAGATAGAGGCATCCATATTCAACACAAAGTATGGTGCATTTTCGATGATGGAGAAGGGAATCTCTATATAGGGCATGCACAAGGAGGCATGAGTATCGTAAACTTAAAAGAAAATACGATATGCCACTTCACCCCTATAACCGGAGATGAGCATAGTCTGCCCGGAAATAGTGTGTACTCCATTTATAAAGATCATTTAGAAAACATCTGGGTGGGAACCAATAACGGACTTGGCTTATTTAATCCCAAAACAAAGCAATTCAACGTATTCCGCCACGACAATACTAATCCGAATTCACTCATTGCCGACCATATCTATTGCATAAAAGAGATGAACGACCATACACTCTGGATAGCCAGCGATATCGGTGGCATCAGCATATTGGATCTTCACAGTATAGCCTTTCAGTCTCCCGAGAAAATCAAATTCTATAATATCAAAGCTGATAACAGTGAGAACGGAATATCTTCAGGTAATATACGCGATCTGTTGCAAGATTCTTTCGGTAATATATGGATAGGAAATTATAGTAGCGGAATTGATTTCATCAGTCATTTACCACCTACATTTCGCACACTTCCATATACGATTGAAAAAGGGAATCGCTTTATATACAAGCCCGTCAGTGGAGTCTGCAAAGACGAAAAAGAACAAGTCTGGATAGGTGGAAAAAATGAAATCGTTCTATTCCGAGACAATAAACTATTGAAGGTCGTTGATATTTCCCAATATCTAACAAGACCTTACGGCCAAGTTCTTTCTATAATTAGTGACGGACGCGATAATTTATTACTTGGTATCTATGATGACGGTCTACTGAAGTATAACACACGGAGCGGAAACATTGAACGTATTCAGTTAGATATACCCAGCATGGACATACTTACTCTATCTAAAGATACAGACGGAAAAATATGGATTGGTGCAGAATATGGAATATACAGCTATCAAAACGAAAAAGTCTGTAAGGAGGAAGAATTATATCGCCAATTGCCCGATAAAAGCATTTACAGCATAGTACAAGACAATCAAGGCAAATTATGGATAGGAAGCAGTGGCGCAGGAGTAATTGTCTTCGACAAGAACAAGAAAGCCACTGCCACACTGAATATGGAGTCTGGATTTTGTTCCAACTCAATCACCCAAATATGCAAAGATACAGCTGGTGGTATTTGGATTGCTACACGCAACGGCGTAGGATACATCAAAGATACCAAGCATCCCGAAAAGTTTGAATCCTATAATTATGAACACGGCTTGGAAGACACCTTTATACGCGCCATCCAAGAAGACGAATCCGGCAACATCTGGCTCAGCACCAATAACGGAATTTCTTTATGGAACAAAGAAAAACAAAAGTTTAAAAACTATGATTATCGTGATGGCATCCCAACGGGAAATTTTATTGAAGGTTCGGTTTGTTGTACCAAAGATAACACTCTATATTTCGGTACCTTAAGTGGAGCCTGTTACTTCAACCCTAAGAATATCATGATGCAGCAGCAAGTAGCACCGATACAAATTATAGAATGCAAAAGTCTTGATAACCTAATAGAGAGCCGCAGTGAAGGAACTATCATTCCAACCTTTGCGGGAAGCATCAACCTGCCCTATAACCAGAATTCCTTCCGCATCTCATTCACCGTACCCGACTATTCCCAAAGCGGACAAGTGGAATACGCATACATGATTGAAGGATTAGAAAATACATGGACCAATACTTTAGGAGAAAACCTGATTACTTTCCGAAACATTTCTCCGGGAGAATATACATTCAAAGTAAAAGCAAGATTGAGAAACCAGGAGTGGGACGATAGTCATATAGCTACATTGCAAGTACATATCCATCCACCTCTATGGTTGACGTGGTATGCAAAAGTCTTGTATATTCTGCTGGCATTACTTGGTCTATTTATCTGGTTCCGTTTTTATAAACGTAAACTTATGCTGGAAAACTCCCTTGAACTGGAAAAAAAGAGAAGCCAGAACGAACTGGAACTTAATAACGAACGTCTGCGCTTCTACACCAACATTACACACGAACTGCGCACACCACTAACGTTGATACTCGGTCCTCTGGAGGATTTAGTCAATGATGCTAACATGCCTGTTTTTTATAATAATAAGATAAAGATGATTCACAGCAGTGCTATCCGACTATTGAATCTTATCAACCAAATACTGGAATTTCGTAAAACGGAAACTCAAAACCGAAAACTGACAGTAGTGAAAGGTGATTTAAGTAATCTGATTACAGAAATAGGTTTGCGTTACAAAGAATTGAACCGGAATGAGAAAGTAAAATTCCATATTCACGTCCAACCCTTAAATCACAAGCTTTATTTTGATACTGACATCATCTCTACAATATTGAATAATCTACTCAGCAATGCAATAAAGTATACACCTGAAGGAGAAATCAGACTCATAATGCGTCCAATCGTTGAAGAAGAAAACAAATATACAGAGATAGTAGTAAGCGACACCGGATACGGAATAGATGCCGAGGCTCTCCCTCATATCTTCGACCGCTATTATCAGGTGAAAGGAAAACATCAGGCATCAGGCACAGGTATCGGGCTTGCATTGGTCAAATCATTGGCCGACCTGCACGAGGGCAGTCTGCGTGTAGAAAGTGAAACGGGTAAAGGAACTACTTTTACCTTCCGGATTTTCACTGAAAACACCTATCCCGATGCCTTACATAAAGAAGAAAAAGCAGAAAGCATTCCAGAAAGACCAGAGAATTTGAAAGAAGAAGATAATGATATTCTTCCGGTGATATTGATTGTGGAAGATAACGATGATATTCGCGAATACATCGCTACTTCTTTCAGCAACAACTACCACATCATGACTGCAACGAATGGAAAAGAAGGAATAGAACAAGCGCTAAAGTATATACCTGATATTATTATCAGCGACATTATGATGCCCGTAATGGACGGCATCGAATTATGTAAACTGATAAAAGAAGATGTTCGCACCAGCCACATACCTGTAATTTTGCTGACAGCCAAAGATTCCATCCAAGACAAGGAAGAAGGTTATGAAAGCGGTGCCGATTCTTATCTGACAAAACCATTCAGTGCCAAGTTACTGCATAGCCGTGTTCATAATTTATTAGAATCACGCAAAAAATTAGCCTCGCTGATAACCAACCGCACCAAAGGGTTGAAAGCGGAACAATCTCAGGAAGCCATAAAATTGAGCAGACTGGATGAGGAGTTTCTTAATAGATTTACTGCAATAGTAGAAGAGAATATCGACATGGACAAGCTCGACATGTCTTTCATGATGGACAAAATGAACATGAGCCACTCCACCCTTTACCGGAAAATAAAAGGATTAACGGGCATATCCTGCAATGAATTCATTCGGAAAATAAGACTGAAAAACAGTTTACGCCTATTGATGGAAGAAAGCCTCAATGTTTCCGAAGCGGCTTACGCAAGCGGCTTCAATGACTTAGGTTATTTTCGGACATGCTTCAAGGAGGAATATGGAATGGTTCCGTCAGAGTATATCAAACAACAGAAGTTATAATCCGATTTTACTCCCATACTCTCATAAACCATCCATATCCCTTTATTCATCGGATATATAGCCATGAGAGCAAACCAAGAGAGTGGTATGAGAGCAACCGTTCACTCTCATAGTCATCCCGCAATATTTTCTCCTTAATATATTAATTATTACCGTAATATCCTTTTCCCGGCACATAAATCGGTTGCATCAGTCCACCCATATTTTCCAGCTTTCCTTCATCGCGCAGGCGGCGGATATGGCGCATTGCAGTACTTCTCACCATTCCGCACAAACTCTGGAAATCGGTTCTTCTCAGGAATTGGTGCGTGCGGAAGTAATTCTCCAATCGACGGTCAATCTCTTCGTTGGTGATTTTCTTAAAACTCAAATCCCCCTTCAAGCACTGCACTTTGAGGACACCGAATTCAGTCTTCAATGCCTGGTCGGCACGAAACTTGATGCTTTTCAGCTTTACCTTGGTTGACTTTCGTTTAGTGTCCACCGTCACCGGCTCCGTGCAAGTGAGGCAGGGATAGAAGTAGCCGATGCCATCCAGATGCACCTGCCGACCTTCGGCAAGTTCCTCACCCATGACGTGCGACAGGGCATCGAGCACAGCCGAGACGTCAGTCTCCGTTAGCGAGCAGCGACTCTGAATGCGGCGACGCAACACGTCGGTACCCGTAGAGCCATTCAACTTGATGCGCGGATGCAATGTTTTCTCTCCCTCTTGTTTGTCCGAAGGCTTCGGAACTTCATACCAATCAAATAATATCGCCATTGTTCTATGTTTCAAAGTAACTGTTTCTGTTCTATTTATGCCCCACATAATATGGGTAAATGCCTAATGTTTCTTATATTTAGGCTTCACATTCTTCATAGGCTCACATCTGTAGACAAATTAGTTCACAGTTATGAACAAATTTATTTATAGCCATGAATAAATTTATCCACAGATGTGAGCCTTTCATAATGTTAAGGACAAAGATAAACAATTCATAGGGAAAAGCAAACAAAGTAAGGACAATAATCAGAAGAAACACAGGCATTACCTTCTTTATCCTGATTAAATTCTCTACCTTTGCAAGAGTAAAGCATCAAATTAAAACATGAAAGTCACCCTGATAAGAACCGATAAAGAGCACGGCAAAGAAGCTCTCAGCACCTGCGAGACAGGCGCATTATTCGAAAAAATAAAGACAGAAACGAAATCCGGACATATCACAGCCCTACGAAACATTCTGCCGGCACTGGAAGGTACACATTCACAGTACGAGCACATTGATAAATTGCCCCGCATTTATCCGGCCGTAGAATACACCCGCACCAAAGAAGGTGAACGGCGGATGAAACAGTACAACGGACTGGTGCAACTGGAAGTGAACAAGTTGGCAGGAATGGCGGAAGTGGAGTACGTGAAGCAACAGGCAGCACTCCTACCCCAGACTTTCGCCGCCTTTTGCGGTTCCAGTGGCCGGAGCGTAAAGATATGGGTGCGCTTCGTATTGCCCGACGGCGGCAGATTGCCCGCGAAAGAAAAAGAAGCCGCCCTGTTTCATGCCCATGCCTACCGTCTGGCTGTGAAGTGCTACCAGCCCATCTTTCCGTTCGACATCGCCCTGAAAGAACCCTCACTGACACAGAATTGCCGCATGACATTGGACAAGCGTCCCTATTACAACCCCGATGCCGTAGCTTTCTGCCTGGAACAGCCGCTCTCCATGCCCGGCGAAGAGACTTTCCGGCAACGGAAGCAGCAGGAAAAGAATCCGCTGGCACGGCTGCAACCGGGACATGAAACAGCCGGAACCTTCACGATAATTTACGAAGCAGCCCTGAATCGCGCCTTTCAAGAAATAAGCAACTGGAAGCGAGGCGACGACCTGCAACCGCTGCTCATCCATCTGGCCGAACATTGCTACAAGGCGGGTATCCCCGAAGAAGAAGCCGTGCGGCAAACGCTCATTCACTATTACCGCGAGGCGGACGAACAACAGATACGGCTGACTTTGCACAACCTCTATCAGGAATGTAAAGGATTCGGTACAAGAAACAGTCTCAACAAGGAGCAAGAGACCGCTTTCTTGTTGGAAGAATTCATGGAACGACGTTATGAATTCCGTTACAACACCGTGCTCGATGCTCTGGAATACCGCCAGCGAGACTCTATCCACTTCTATTTCAAACCTGTGGACAAGCGCGTGCGCAACAGCATCTCCATCAGCGCCCTGAAAGAGGGTATCCGTGCATGGGACCGTGACGTGGACCGTTTCCTGACTTCGGAATATATTCCGTTCTACAATCCCGTCGAAGAATACCTTTACGACACAGGTCAGTGGGACGGGAAAGACCGTATCCGGGCACTCGCCGCACTGGTGCCGTGCAGCAATCCGCACTGGAAGGAACTGTTCTACCGTTGGTTCCTCAGCATGGTGGCTCATTGGATGGGGCTTGACAAACAGCATGGAAACAGCACTTCGCCCTTGCTGGTAGGTGCCCAAGGGTTCCGCAAATCAACCTTTTGTCGCATTTTGCTGGCACCCGAACTTCGTTTCGGCTATACGGACAGCATCGACTTCAAGAGCAAACAGGAGGCAGAGCGTTACTTGGGGCGTTTCTTCCTGATTAACATTGACGAATTTGACCAGATCAATGTCAACCAACAAGGTTTCCTGAAACATTTGTTGCAGAAACCTGTTGCCAACCTGCGGAAACCTTACGGAAACACCATCCAGGAGATACGCCGTTACGCCTCTTTCATAGGTACCAGCAACCAGAAAGATTTGCTCACCGACCCCAGCGGTAGCCGCCGTTTCATTTGCATCGAAGTGACGGCTCCCATCGAAACGAATGTCACCATCAACTATAAGCAACTCTATGCACAGGCCATACACGCCATCTATAAGGGCGAACGCTACTGGCTGAACGATGAGGACGAGGCCATCCTGAAGCAAACGAATCGTGAGTTCGAGCAAGCCAGCCCCTTGGAGCAATTGTTTCATTGTTATTTTCGTCCGGCAGATGCGGAAGAAGAAGGAGAATGGCTCACTGCCATGCAGATACTGAATTATCTGCAAACAAAGACGAGAAACAAACTGGCCATCAATAAGGTGGCGCAGTTTGGACGTGCACTACAGAAATTGAATATACCTTGCCGGAAATCCATGAAGGGAACGCTTTATCATTTGGAAAAGCTAAATGGAGATTAATGCAGGATATTCAGTAAGCGTTTCTTAAGCATAGAGCACGTCCACCCTCCTACATCTATCAACGTATTTCTATGTTCAAAGCATTACCTTCGGCATCAATACGGAGTTCTTGTTTTTCAGCATTATACTTCCAAGAAGCAGCATTCTTCACCTTCTTCACAGATGGCATATTTTTTAATATAAAAGTATATTTCTGCGATGTACCACTGCTAACCTTCAGTTTACCCGTCTTCTCATCATAAGTCACCAAGCAATCTTCATACTCAATGCCATCTCCACACGGGAGATGTAGCAGACGGGTAGCAGTTCCATTAGGATAAATCAAGATAGTTTTGCCTCCTGCCATTGAAGCATCCCCCAGTCCGGTTACTTCACTGGACACATTCAACGGTAGAATGGCTCCCGCCTTTACAAATAAGGGGAAACGCTCTAACGTATACACTTCCTCTATCAAACTGCCTGGAGCATACTTTGTCCCATCATAGAAATTAATCCATTCTCCTTCGGAAGGAAGATGAAACGATACACGGTTATCAGCCGACGTGATAGCTTTGGTAAATAAATAATCTCCCACCTGGTGACTTTCTTCCTCATAAGATGCATTTTTTATTAAAGACCCACCATGCAAATGTGCATCCACAACTGTTGAGAATAAATAGGGAATCAATTCATCGTGCAAAACAACACAATAACGATAAATTTCCTCTACATCTGTGCCATGCCACCAAGGCAGATGATTACTGAAAGCGCCATTCTCACCGCCATTAATCATACAGGCGGTCATACAGCCAAATTGTGCATAGCGCACAAACTGCTCTTTATTGGAACGCTTCATGAAAAAACCAGCAACTTCGCATCCCGGTGAACCATAGCCACGTTTTGCCGACTGATAAATATTCTGAATTTGCAGTTTCAAGCCCTTCCAGTCACCGGAAAAGTCTCCACACCATCCCATGTTCATCTTTTCCACACTGGCTGCATAACCTCCCTGATGTGAATAGGGACGAGCGATAATAATGCCTTGCGGATTCTTTTTTACCGTATAATCGTACATAGCATCGTAGTAATAAGGGCGGAATTGCTCATTACTCATCTGACCAATAGACGTATCTAAAATATCTCCAAACCAGAATTCTCCCTGATCGACCTTCCAACCATAGACACCATCGATAAAGACTTTATCCAGTTGCTTATACCACCAGGCTACTGCTTCTTTATTTGTAAAGTCGATATGTACCCCTTCTCCTTTCCACCAGGCATGCGGCTTACTCTGATTTATGCCATACCCTTTAGAAACAACTTCATCATACGTATCGCTTTTTTGAAAACGGGTATCCTTGCACCTTATATTGACTGCTCCTGTAAGCCATAGAAGCACCTTCACATCTTTACTCTTAAAATAATTAATCATATCCTTCGGGTCCGAATAGCGTTGCGTGTCCCAGTTAAAGTCATTATAGGTCGTACTCCAAGGACTATCAATGATAACAGCACCTACCGGAATATTACGCTCTAAATACCCGTCGACGAGTGCTTTTGCCCCATCCGCCGTATTAATACTATCTTCCCACGCTACATGTTCAAAAGCCCACGCCGGAGTAATCGGTGAATTTTGGGCACTCATGGACACACATATCAGAATTGAAATTGTAAGTAATAAAAGCTTCTTCATATTGTTTTGTTTTCTAATTATTGTGCATAACCTTCGTTTTGCTTAAACTCTATATTCAGCACCTTGTAACTATTAATAGTAGACAAGGGCACCGGACGATTAATGTGGTAGGGTTTAATACCTATTCCATTTACACCATTTTCCGGATTCGTATCGGGATTTTTCTCTTTAATCCATTGGCAGAATGCATCTTTGTCTAACGCACGTTTCAGCATTTGCCATCTGAAGAGTTCCCCACCCAGTTCACGGGCTCCTTCATCCAGAATAAATGAAATATCAATATCTTCCGGATTTACAGTCAATGCTTCTTCGTGCCCTGGTATCAAAGCCCGTTGGCGAAGTTCCGTTATCACTTGTGCCGCCTCATCTTTCCTACCCAGACGGGTATACGCTTCTGCCAACGTCACATAGACTTCTCCCAACCGAATCAAGATTGCATCCTTATAGGCATATTCCTGTTTTGCAGTTGATCGACTGCTATCCAGCCATTTAGTCACATTATTGGCACAACTGCGAACATTGGAATTATTAAGGACTGCTCCCGTTTCTATATCGTAAATATCAGCTACATCATCACAGATAATACCTCTATTCTCATAAGCCGACTTAACTTCTTGAGGCAGAACATCGAGTGCACGGATCAATAAAGTGTCCGAAAAATCAGGTAGTTCATTCCAATCGTCAGTACGGCAGTAACCTGATATAAAAGTTGCATCACGACGTTTATCATACTTGTTAAATACATGAATAAAATAATAAGTAGGCATCACAGCACGATATTCACGGCCATAGAAGACACTATGCGCTTGCAGACCATTAATTGTCTTAGAATAAGAACGCACCGAACGGTTTACCTGTGAAACCCAATAACGATGAATGAAATTATTCTGAGCATCAAATGTTGTGTTGCCATATTGTATGGACCAGATAATCTCACTATTTTCAGTATTATCCGGTGAAAAGATGCGACTGAAATCACTTTCTAATTTATATCCATAGTCATTCTTTAATTCGGTAGCCACTCTCACCGCTTCTTCATAACAGTGCTTTTTGTTCTGCATCCCAACCTCACCGATCAATGTTTCATCATAAGCTGCCAGAGACATTAAGACACGCATCCGAATGGCCTTGGCAATACCCTGATCCATACGTCCGAAACTTGATGAACGTACTTCGGAAGGTTTTTTCAGGCTTTGGTCTGCAATCTCCAGGTCTGCAAGAATACGCTTATAAAAAACAGCAATCCCCGGTTGGGTTCCTCCTATCTCTTCCGGACTGGTAATAGGCATCTCAGCATAATATGCGGCAGGTCCATAGATTTCAATAATCTGATGTAAATAAAAGGCACGCAAAGCGTGAGCTTCCGAAAGAAGTTCACTACGCTTGCTTTCCGAATGAAAATCTGCGGCATTAATCGAGTTGATACTTGTATTGATAGTGGAAAGTGCTACATACAACCATTTCCAGAGGCCTTCGTTGCTGCTATTATCAATCATGTATGTATCGGTATAGGTAATCAGTCCTTTCCAGTAGTCACGTACATTACCTCCATAAGCCATCAGGTCATTTCCTAATTCCCCTACCATAAACCACTGTTCCAGAAGTTCGGTATTGATCTGATACAATGACAGCAACTCAGCTTCAGCACCTTTTTCCGTCTGTGCATACGTATCATTAATAGACCCTTTCGGAGTTTCTTCCAGAAAACTGTCACAACCACAGAATGTCATCAATAAGGACAGACAAACTGAATATAATTTATAATTGAGTTTCATATCGTTCTATTTTAAAAAGTTAGATTTACACCAAAATTAATACTCTTCGGTACTGTCAGTTCTATAGAAGGAGATTCGGGAATCACATCTTCTTTAGCTGCCCTATACAAATAGAAGGCATTGCGCAACTGAACATAAAAACGTGCTTTGCTCACCGGAATATATCGTTTAAGTAATGAATGAAAATCATATCCCAATGTCATATCCTGCATTTTGATATAATCGCCTTTCATATATCCGCACAACTCACGATGATCGGCCCAGGTTGCATCCGCTCTCGGATAATCGTTTGAAGGATTATCCGGTGTCCAGTAATTTACATCGGGCACCCATCGGGTACCGGTCAGAATCACGTGCCAGCCGTAAGCATCATCATAGAAGACATAATCCCATCTACTTGAAATATTAAAGGAGAAATCCAAATTCTTCCACTTGAATGAGCTACCTAATGAAACAATATACTTCGGATCAGTAGAGCCAAGGATCTTTTTATCATCAGCCGTAATCTGTCCATCCGGTTTCAAGTCTCTGATTTTCACATCTCCCGGTTTGCAACCATATTTAGCTGCTTCTTCTACTTCATTGATCTGCCAGATACCGGCTTTCTCATAATCATAAATCACATTAATGGGCTTGCCAATGAACCATTTATTTGAGATATCATCCTGATCATTTGTCAGGCTTATGATTTTATTTTCATTGACAGACATATTCAGGTTCATATCCCACTGTATATCTTTTGTATCTACTAATATACCGTTTAAAGAAAGCTCAATACCCCTGTTCTGTGTTTTACCAATATTTTGCCAAATACGCGAAAAACCGGTAGTTAAAGGTATACTACGCTGCATCAGAAGGTCTTTTGTTCGGGTATCATAGAATTCAATATAACCGGAAAGACGGTTATTGAACAATCCAAAGTCCAAACCAATATTATTGGTGTGGGTTATTTCCCAACTCAACTTTTTGTTTACCAATTTATCGGGTCGGTAAGCATAAATACCTTTTCCACCTTCTCCAAACTGATAACCATAACTTCCCAAACCTGCCAAGGTAGAATACGGATCGATAGCCTGATTACCTACTGTTCCATAGGCATAACGCAACTTCAGATTAGAAATCCACCTTATATCTTTCATGAACGGTTCTTCTGAAATTCTCCATGCCAAACCTCCTGAGAAGAACGTAGCCCACTGGTTACCTTTGGCCAAACGAGATGAACCGTCCGAACGTACCGAGATATTGGCCAGATACTTTCCCTGATAGTCGTAGCGCACACGTCCCATAAATGAAGCTAATGCCCAGTTGCTGTAACCGCTTCCTATTTTCTGATTCTCAGTATTAGTACCCAGATTATGATAAAGTAACTGCTCTACATCCAGATTCTTGCCTTCGGCCGACATATCGTCATACTGGTAATTCTGTATTTCAGTGATAGCATCCAACATGATATGATGCTCATTAAAAGTATTATCATAGGTCAACGTGTTATTCCAGGTCATCATATATGAATTCTGGCCGCTCTTACCTGAACGATTTAACCCGCCGTTTGCCTGAAAAGACTCACTTCCATAAAAGAACCCTTTTTTCGTATCACTATATGTATAGCCGAAATTACTATGTAAAGACAAGTTACGCAACGGATGTACATTTGCAGAGAAAACCATATTCACACTTGTATTCTCCGTATCATTGGCATACTGCCCATCCACATAGTCTGCAAGGATATTTACGCTGGACTCCTGCGGATTAGGATACATGTTCAGATCTCCATTCTCATCATAGGGCTTTGATAAAGGTGTTCCATAAAACAGTGCCTGCCCATAGGTAGCAAATCCGCTGCTGTTACGTTTCCGCAAACGCATCGTTGCTCCCAAATCAAGCCAAGAAGTAAGTTTATGATCAACAGTAGATGTGAAATAGAACTTCTTTGCTTCGCTGTTCTGATTGTAACCTTTATCCTTTTCGTACGCAAAACTCAAACTGAATTTCGTTTTCTCGTTACCTGAAGATACAGACAGGTTATGCTTTTGTGTGGAACCATCACGGAATACCAAATCCTGCCAATCATAATATTCTCCATTACGAATCATCTGAAGTTCCTCGTTCGAAAAGATTTTTTCATCGCTCACTTCCTGCCCCCATAAGTCATTAGCAATTTTATACGAATCCCTGCGCATTTGCACGAACTTCTCTCCTTGCATCATATCCATAAAATGCGGTTTGCTGATTCCATAGAAAGCGTCATAGCTAACGGTTGTTTTACCCGTCTTTCCACGTTTAGTTGTAATTATAATCACACCGTTGGCACCACGGGAACCGTAAATTGCCGCACTTGATGCATCCTTCAAGACTTCGATAGATGCAACCTCATTCATGTTCACCACATCCAGTGAGGCTGGTACTCCGTCCACTATTATCAATGGAGTGTTGCTGGCATTCAATGAACGTGAACCACGAATGCGGATACCGCGATCATCACCTTCATAACGTGATGCCTGAATATCCATGCCCGGCACCTTACCTTGCAAAGCATCGGTAATGCTGGTAGATGCCGAAGCAGCAATTACATCTCCTTTTACAGAAGCTACGGAAGCTGTCAGGTCACTTTTCTTTGTCGTACCATAACCTATCACCACCACATCATCAAGCGTTGTGGCATCTTCTACTAATATAATATTTATATGTTTGTTCCCACCTATTGAAACTTCTTGTTTTACATAACCGATAAAAGAAACCTCCAAAACTCCTCCGGCCGGTGCTTCCAAAGAAAAATTGCCATCTATATCAGTAATCGTACCATTATTAGTGGTGCCTTTCACCAATATATTGGCACCTATAACCGGTTCACCCGCTACATCCTTTACCGTACCTGTGACAACATGCTGGGCATGTGCGCAGAGAGTGGCAATACATAACATCATACAAGCTACCCAAAGCCTTCTGAGTAAACATAACATTTGACTGTGTCGTTTCATAAATATTAATTTAAATTGTACCTAAAAAAGAGGAGCTGATATGCCGGCTTATATCAACTACCGACAACAAAATTAAGCATGAAAAGACTTAGAACCATATAAAATACGGGTTCTTATATTCCTTTCATTCGTATGAAACACAATTAAATTTAAAGTTCTATATTACAATGAATTGGCAATTAATTCCTACGATTGCAAATAATCGTATGCAATACAAATACGATATTGCAAAGCCCCAAAAGAGAATACATCACAATTATTTTCCAGCAGGTTCAACCTGCTGCATATATTCATTGGGAGTAATACCGGTAGTATCTTTAAATGCGCGGAAAAAAGTAGTATACGAACTAAAACCACACAGTCCCGCCAATGCTTTCAGAGTATAACGATCTTTTTCATTAGAATTGACTAATCGCTTAAACTCATCAATACGATACTCATTGATAAAATCATAATAGCGTATCTTAAGATTTACATTGAAAATTTGCGAAAGTGTTTGAGCAGAAGTGCCTACTGCTTCCGCTACATGGGCTAGTTTTAGTTCCGGATTCAGGAAAGCCCGTTCTTGTTCCATATAATTTTTCAACTTACTAATTAAGGCTTGAGCTTCTTCTTCACTTATCTTTTTATTAAAACGGTATTTTTCTTCCTCATTATGGAGCGGTTTCATCTGAACAGTACTTTTCCCGGAATGCTTTTTCCAAATAACATAAATGACACCAGTTGCCATAACCACACTGAGAAGAACTCCCAGCCACAACCATGCAGATAAAGAAGAACGGATTCTTATCCGGAAACTCTGCATACAGTTCTCATCCATTTGCTTACGCACTTTAAAGGTATACTCTCCGGAAGGTAAATTAGAGAATTTGATTGAGTTTATACCTCTCAGTATTTTCCACTCTTTATCATATCCTTCTAATTGATATTCGTATATCATCAGCTCCGGAGCATCATAAGTAAGTGTAGCAAAAGTGATGTCTAAAGTATTTTGATCTTCAGGCAAGACTATAATACCTCTTTCTTCTATCAGTTCCTCATATTTACCCAGCATAGACACACCATTTACCAAAAAGTCAGAAATAACAGTAGGAGCAGACTGGGGAATAGAGTGGATATCAGCAAATACAATACCTTTGGCAGTAGCCAGCCAAATTGTATCTCCACATAATTGACCATCATTAGAATAGGGTTCCGGTAACCCTTCAGTAGAAGAAAATAGAGTGAAGTGACTGAGAGAGCTATCTCCCCTTACAACACCACGCGACCCGACAAACCAATAGTTATCATTCTTATCTTGTAAAACCTTTCGTATGGAATATCCCAGATAACCAGCATCTTCGGGAGTACACACATAGCGTAGATGACTAAAAATACTATCACAGATAAACGCCTTGTTTTTATTAAAGCAGAATAAGAAGTTACCTTGACGATTTTCCGTCATATAAGTCACCGGTGGCAATTCACGAAGTCCGGCTGGCAAGCTCTCGCTTGAAAAAGAGTCATCTTTAATATTTAGAAATTGCAATCCCTTATCAGTAGCTACCCAATATCTCTTCTTAGCATCTATATACAAGTAATTAACTTTATCATCGACCAGCGTTGAATTCAGGCTTGTGTATACTTTTTCAACCTTCAACTGTTCATTATAACAATGAAGTCCATCTAATGTCGTCATCCATAAACGTCCTTGATTGTCTATTGTAAAAGAATTCACAGTCAGATTAATATCAGTGAACCTTGAAATCTGCAAGGTTTGTCTATTCAGTTTATAAGCTCCTCCTCCTTTTGTTCCAATCAAAATATCATCATTAAACTTAATGAAAGTCGAAATCGCTCCGAAACTAAATCTTTCCGGAGAAGAAGGGAAGTACTCAATCTGCGACTTTGAATTGCAAATATAATAGAAGCCATTGGGAGTTCCTAAAAGTTTTACATCATCAACCAAATACAGGCAATCAAATGTTATATTACGTAGTTCCTGGTTTCTAATCCTATAAGAATGAAAAGCTTTATTACGAAATTGCAGATAATCTATTCCCGTATAGCGAGTACCTCCTATCCACAATACATTCAAATCATCCAACAACAGGCAAGATACCATATCTGAAGTCAGATATTCATCATTATCATTAGGCATGGTAGATATAGAATGAACAATTTCCTGTTCGGGAAGAGAAATAAAAGAAACGCCACTGCCTAAAGTTCCGCAGCATAATATTCCATCATGCAAAGAAAGAGCTGAAATACGATTATTCCCTACCATAGGGAGAAAAGATGAATATTTTCCCGAAAGCATATCAAACGCTACTACTCCGTGAGTAGTGGTACCTATATAAAGCTGTTTATCGTCGCCAACTATACATGAGAATTTTGATGTGAGCTTAGCTTCCTTGCCATAAACACGAATACTTCCAGTAGATAATGTGTAAGCAATAACTCCCTCAGGGGAAAGAAACCAAATATCTTTAGCAGTAGCATACGCACCTATAATTTGATTATACGCCGAAACTTCATCGGTAACCCGAAGATGTTCCATCTTTTGTTTTGTATCAATAATGTATATGCCGTTGGAAGTTCCCACATAAACCTTACCATTTATATAACACAAAGAACGAACCGGAAAATTAATTTCAGCATATATGCGAAGAAAAGTTCCTGATCTAACTTCGTACTTCCATAGTCCTTTATTCGTTCCTACCCAAAAATCATTATTTTCTATTTCTTTTATTACAAAGACTTTTTCTACCCATTCCGGAAAGTTAAAACATTTAAATCGCACACCATCAAAACGTTGAATTGTATTTAGAGTACCAAACCAGATAAATCCTTTTGAATCCTTCGTAATACAATTTACTTGCGGGTCCTGCAACCCACTTCCATTATCCAGATTCCGCACAACTGCTACATTTGCCTGTAAAGGAAAAACATGACATACCAAAAGTATCACAAAAACTATAAATTCTGCGATTTGCGTTTCTCCTCTTTTATGTATCTTCATATTTTCAGGTCACTTAGATTCTTCATGGCAAAATTAAGAATAAATCTGCTATTTCCACGATTTCATGAATCCTTTTAAAAGAAAAAGCGAAGCAATAAAAAAATAAAGCGGACATCTTTTCTACCTGAAAGAATGTCCGCCTCTTATAACAACTACCTACTGAAAACTGTGAACTTAAAAACTACCCTTTGTTTATTAATACCAATCTTATGTTAATCTATAACCTATTGTTGATGTTGCAAAGATAGAGTGAAATTTTTATTCAGTAGTAGCACAATTGTTTCATAAAAGGTGATAAATCAGTCAATTTTCAGTTTATCCCCCGATAAATCGACTTTAAACAGGTGCGGAATACGAATATACCGCCCGTTCACATCTTTATGACTATGAACAGACATCATCCACTCACCATCCAAAGTACAGAACAACATTCCATGTCCGAAGTTAGGCGGAGTGATCGGTTCTTTCTCTTGTATCCAGGGTCCATCCAGAGTTCCGCTTTCGGAATAGGCAACGCCCTGTGTATAATCCTGGAATACCCAGCTTGTCCATATCATGCCTAACCGGCCCGTACCTGTGCGGAAAAGCCATGGTCCGTCGGTTACACGGTTGGGCAATACCTTGTCCCCTATCTTCTCTCGGCTCCAAGGAGAATCACTGGCACGGAAAAGAATCTTTCCTTTGCCGATGGAACCGCTTAAATCGGGCTTTAATTCGATCTTTTCCATCGTACCGTTCCAGTTTTGCAGCCATTCGTGGCAATAGATCATATAAGGTTTGCCGTCACTGTCCACCCAGAATGTCCCATCAAGGGTAGGCATATTCTCGGGTAGGTAAGTGGGGTCTTTCATAGGTTTATAAGGGCCATCCGGTTTATCACTGACCAGGATGTGGCTGGCACGACGGGGGATGACGTTTCCTTTTACAGTATCAATCTTGATGGCGTTGTTCGTAAAAGTGGCGAAATAGTAATATTTTCCGTTGTATTCGTGCAGTTCGGCTGCCCAAATTTCGGGTTTAGAGCCCATCCAGGAGTCAGGATCAGTTTCTGCTACACGATAAGGACCTTCCCAACGGGCAAGGTCTTTGCTTTTCCAAAGGAGGCCGCCGGTACCGGTCATATAATAAGTAGAAGTTTTCTTATCAGCCAGTATGCAGGGGTCACTCAGGTGGATAGAATCGAGAGGGATGTTGGAACGGAAGCGGTTTGGGACCTTCTGCTGGGCAGATGCTAGGACAGAACACAAGGTAAATATAAACACCAATAATTCTTTTCTCATATTAGTTCTTTTAATATAATGAGGACAGATACGCAGACGACGCGGATAAGGCGGATCAACGCGGAATAATCATAAATCCGCGTTTGTCCGCTTCATCCGCGTCGTCCGCGTATCTATAACTTATTCAATTTCTATACCGTGTTGTACCGGAGTAAGAATGAATGTAAATTCATAGTCACCATAAGGCAACTGATATTGTGGCAACGGCCATGCACCCCAACTGTTCACACATCCTAAGCCCATCTGAGCCTTGTCGATGCAGAGATTTGTCAGGTTAGCCTCTTTCACTTCGGGAGAGTGGCTCTGACCTTTATCCCAACCATCGTCTAAAGACTCGATAGTATAGTGCAGGGCTGATGCGGAGAACGGAGCGTCAGCTACAATCTGCAAACCGCGTCCGGCATCGTTCAGTTGCTTCCACCAGCGGATATCGGTCTTCGTACCTGTTTCCTGCGGACGGATATAAGAATAGAATTGTTCATCTACACTTTGGCGATACAATCCCAGATCTGTACAATGATTACGGTCACTGTAGTTCTCTACCGGGCCACGGCCATAGTATTCTACAGTTTCAAAAGTCTTAGGCATCTGCATCTGCATACCGAAACGGAACATATGAGAAACTTTAGCCTGCGGATCGGCAGTCATCTTCTGAGTCACCTTTACAGCACCCTTGTTGTTGATTACATAAGTAAGATCCAGTTTGGCAGAAACATTCTTCATTTCGTATTCTGCACGTACCACTGTCTGATTGTCTACTGTCTCCCATTTGAAGGAAGTCAGCTTCAGACCCGGGTTCTTCCAGGCAGCGAATTTCTGTTGCAAACCTGCACCGAAATCATTGTCCGTAGGTGCACGCCAGAAGTTAGGTGCCAGTTCGGCATCTTCGTTCATCAATTCCGTGCCTGCTACGTTGTAGCGATTCAGGTAACCGGTATGTTTGTTGAATTCCAGACGGAAGTTATCACCGTTGATGATCAGATAACGCCAGTCGTTTTCCTGGATTTGAGGAGCAACGGTAGGAGTATTCACAACTTCCACATTCTTCAGGTCCATAGCAGGAGCCTTGTAGGGGTTCAGTACAAGCTGGTCTTTGGCTACGGCATATCCGGCGGGAAGCAGACCTTCGCGGTTCTTCAGGCGATAAGTTACATTCAACAACCATTCTTTGCATTCGCAGGTTTTGCCGATGTTCAATTTCACTTTGGCAGTCTGCTGCGGAGCTACGTTGAGGTCTTCTACACGACCGGTACGAATTACTTTACCGTTAGCAAGCAATTGCCAATCCAGATAGTAAGCGGAAAGGTCACGGAAGAAGTTTTCGTTGTACACATTCACTTCGCCGTTCTTCAGGTCAGCAGGAGTTGTCCAGATGTTCTGATAATAGTAACCCACTTCGTACATGTGCGGATTGGGAACACGGTCGGGACTGATCAGACCATTATCGCAGAAGTTCTTGTCGGAACCGTCGTAACGGTTGAAGTCACCGCCATAAGCGTAGATAGTTACACCGTCTTTGCCTTTCCAACGAACGGACTGGTCTACGAAGTCCCAGATGAAACCGCCTTGCAGGTTAGGATATTTACGGATCAGATCCCAATATTCTTTGAAACCGCCCTGTGAGTTACCCATAGCGTGGGCATATTCACACTGGATAAGAGGCTTCTTGGCATCTGTACGCTGGCCATATCTTTCCATGTGCTTGTAATCGGCATACATGGGGCAGTCGATGTCGGTAAATTCGTTTCCGTGCGCCTGTTCGTATTGTACGGCACGGCTGGAATCTTCATTCTTGATCCAACGGTAGCAAGCTTCAAAATTAGGTCCGAAACCGGCTTCGTTACCCAATGACCAGAAAATAATGCTGGGATGATTGAAGCCGCGTTGTACGTTGCGCTGGTTACGTTCCATGTGAGCTTTGGCATAGTCGGTGCGTTTAGCCAGTGTCTTTTCACGATAACCCATACCGTGTGATTCGACATTAGCCTCAGCCACTACATACAAACCGTATTGGTCGCAAAGGTCGTACCACAGATTGTCATCAGGATAGTGACAGGTACGCACAGCGTTGATATTAAATTTCTTCATGACCTGGATATCCTGGATCATGCGTTCGGGAGATACGACATAACCACCATCCGGATCAATTTCATGACGGTCGGCACCTTTGAAGAGAACGGCCTGACCGTTTACTAATATCTGGTCACCTTTCAATTCAATCTTACGGAAGCCTACCTTTACGGGGATTACTTCGTTGCTGCCTTGCAAAGTGGCACGCAGTGTATAGAGGTAAGGAGTTTCGGCTGTCCATTTATGAGGATTTTCCACATTCATCAGAATGGTACCGCTACCTTTGGCTGTTTCCGTAGCTACTGCCTTGCCGGTAGCATCCAGTAATTCCAGATTTACGTTACCGCTGCCTTTCAGGTCGAGCGTCACACGCAGAGAACCATTTTTGTATGCCTCGTCCAGATCGGGAGTAATACGGATGTCCTGAATACGTTTCTTGTTGCGGGCATAGAGGTAGCAATCACGTCCCACGCCACTGTAACGGAAGAAGTCCTGGTCTTCCAGGTAGGTTCCATCACACCAGCGAAATACCTGGAAAGCGATAAGATTCGTTTGTCCGGGTTTCAAATAAGGAGTCAGATCGAATTCAGCTTCGAGCTTGCTGTCTTCGCTATAACCTACATAACGGCCATTTACCCAGAGATACATGTTGGAGGTTACAGAACCGAAATGAGCGATAATGTCTTTCCCTTTCCAGTCGGCGGGAACAATGATCTCACGACGGTAAGAACCTACATGATTGTTCTCTGTAGGAACTTCAGGAGGGTTGTTCTGGAACTGATTACGCCAAGCATAGCCAGTGTTTACATAAATAGGATCGCCATAACCATTCAATTCCCACACAGCGGGAACTTGCAGATTATTCCAGCCTTTGTCATTGAAACCTACTTTCCAGAAGTCGGTAGGACGCTGGTCTGCATTGCGTACCCAAGAGAATTTCCAGGTACCGTTCAAAGTCATGTAATTAGTAGATTGGTCTTTCTTGCCTTGCATGGCGGCATCTGCCGATTCATAGGCAAAGTAATTAGTGTGCATGGGAGCACGGTTCACGGCATTGATCTCCGGATCAAGCCACTCTTTAAAGGACTGTGCATTTGCAGTCAGAGCCAGGGCTGCAAAGAGTCCGGTAATAAGATGTTTCTTCATGGATATAAAATTAGTATGTTTGTAGCGGTACGAAGAATATTTTCTGCATACCGCTACAAAGATAGGGTGAATGAACTTTTTTTAGGGGGAATAATAGTTCAAAAAAGGGGGAATAGAGTTCAAAGAGCTACTGTATCCGGTACACTCCGAACGAACGTGGTTCAAGTTTCAGTTTCAGAGATTGCCCTTCTACCTGTACCGGACGTACACGGGGAACAATCGCTTCCTGATCCAGCGTATTTACTGTGCGCCAATTGTCATTCTGTAAGTAAGTGCAGGAACCGGCAACCAACTGACGTTTCTTCAAACCATTGAAATCGATCTGAACATCGGCAGGCTTACTGCTTGCATTCACCAGTTTCAGGATGATTTCTCCGGTAGGTGCATTCAGTGCAGCTGTTGCATAGAGGCTGTCCTGCCCCACTACTGCTTTGCCATCCATCTTCAGGCTGAGTACATCGGTACCGGCATTCATGCCGTACATCTGCTGAACGTAATAGTTCGGTGTGCGCATCATGCGCAGGTTATCGAACCAGATCAGGTCCGGATTCCACTGCCAAGCGTCTACGTGAGCAAACAACGGCGCATAAGTAGCCAGATGAACAACATCCGCATTCCGCTCCAGTCCCGTCATAAAGGCAGCTTCGGAAAGGGCGGCGAGGAAGTTGTTATCCTTCTTCGTGGAATGATCGTGTGAAGCATATTCCCCGGCGAAAACCTTCGGACCTTTACGGTCGTAATTGTCATAGCGTGACGCATTGCCAAAGAACCAATCAGGATTCATGTAGTAGTGTTCGTCCACCAGGTCTACACCGATACGCTTCATTTCGGGCCATAGATAATCGAATTTATCACCGCTGGCACTCGGGCCGGAGCTACCTACAACCTTCACATCAGGATATTTCGCACGGATAGCTTTTGTGAAAGCTTCCAAACGTTCTACATAAACCTTGTCCCACTGTTCATTACCGATACCGATCATCTTCAGATTGAAGGGTTCGGGATGTCCCATATCGGCACGCACTTTTCCCCACTTGGAAGTAACAGGGCCGTTGGCAAATTCAATCAGGTCGAGTGCATCCTGTATGTACGGATCGAGTGCATCCATCGGAACCACTTCGTTGCTTTCGTACTGGCAGGAGAGCCCGCAGCTGATTACCGGAAGAGGTTCTGCACCGAGGTCCTCGCTCAACAGGAAGTATTCGAAGTAACCAAGTCCCAAAGTCTGGAAATAGTCAGGGAAGGCTTTATGTTTGAAGGTGTAGTTCCAGCGGTTTTCATTCAGAGGGCGGTTTTCAACAGGGCCTACGGAATTCTTCCACTGGTAACGGGTTTCAAGACTGTTACCCTCGATGATACAACCACCGGGGAAACGGAATACGCCCGGGTTAAGGTCATAAAGGGCTTGTGCGAGGTCGGCACGCAGACCATTCTCACGTCCTTTCCAAGTATTCACAGGGAACAGGGAGATATGATCCATATCCACCGTACCACGTGTTTCGAGGACGATACGCAGGCGGGCATGAGCATCTGTGAAAGGAGATTTCAGCACCGCCGTCAGCTTTTGCCAGTTATTGCCGCTGACTTCGATTTCTTTCTTCAACAGATTCTGTGCATTGGAGTTGACAAGCTCGATGGAGAGCTTCATCGGCTTCGCATCCGGCGTGCGGGCATAAACGGAGAAACGATATTCTTCACCTTGCTTCACACCGATGCCGCGGTAACCTTCATTATCCAGTCCGGCGCGCAGCAGACGACCATCGTTCACTACGCGTACATAGTGAGGATTGCGGTCAAAACAAGGATTTGCATCCTGAACGGTTACATTACCGAAAGGCACCCAACCCACGAAAGGTTGTGGGAATTCAAACGAACGGTTCTTTACCAGTTCGGCATACAGACCGCCATCGGCACCGAAGTTGATATCTTCGAAAAAGATGCCATACATTTCAGGTTGTATCTTTGCCGTCGGTTTGGAAACGTCGACGGTCATTACATGTTGTTGTGCCTGCATGCTCAAAGCAAGAGACAAAGCAAAAAGGGCAGTTAACTTTCTCATTATTATATCTTATTTTTTCTTTTCAATATTCTGATGGATACGTATCACTGTAAACGAATAAGCAGGCATAGAGTAAGAAAAGTCATTTCCTTCTACCTTGAAATCAGAAGAAGCAGGTTTAGCTCCTCTGTCTTTCGGATCACCTGTCAATATCGTTTTTGTAGCCGAAGGATTTACCAAAGTAACCCCGTCCAACTTCACCTGGGAAGAAACTTCTACCGGAAGCATATTCACTAACTTCACGATATAATCTCCGGTATTAGCGTCTTTCACAACTGATACTCCGACACGTTTCTTCACGGCATCCCAACCATTATTCAGTTTTACCGTAGAAGACAAGTATTCGGTACCGGCATTCTGACCATACATCTGTTGGGTATAGTAGCCTACTGTGGGTTTTACTTCCGCATTATTAAAGTAGATTAAATCCGGATTCCATTGTCTATGGCCTTCTTTAGCCAATAGAGGAGCATAGGAAGTCATTTCTACCACATCACCGTTACGTTCTACGGCAGTCAGGTAGAGAGCTTCGGCAAGTGCAGTTTCTACATTATTGGGGCGTCCCGGCAGGTGAGCGGCGTATTCGCCCAAGTAAACTTTCGCTTTGCTACGGTCATAATAATCGTAATATTCCTGATTGTGGATCATCCAACCCGGTTCTACATAGTAGTGTTCATCTACCATCGGTACCCCCAGTTCAGTAGCAAGATCCCAACCTACTTCATAATCCGTACCTTCATAGAACGGACCGGTAGTACCAATCACGGTAACTTCAGGATATTTTGCTTTTACGGCATCAAATATCATCTTAAAGCGTTCCACGAAGACAGGTGTAATCATGTCCTCATTACCAATACCGATGAACTTCAGGTTGAATGGTTTCGGATGTCCGGCTTCCGCACGCTTCTTACCCCACACGGTTTTGCGGGCATCTCCGTTGGCATATTCTATCAGGTCGAGAACATCTTGGATGTACTGATCCATTTCTTCCATCGGAATACCACCCTGCTGTCCCATGCAAGTCAGTTCATCCTTGGAATGGTGGGCGCAGGTACCGGAGTTCTGACAAGGTACACCGGCTGCAAGCACAGGTACGGGCTCCGCACCCATATCTTCACAGAACAAGAAGTATTCGTGGTATCCCAGACCGCGTGTCTGATGGTATCCCCAAAGATTGCGGAGCGGCTTACGGGCTTCCAACGGACCGATAGAGCCTTTCCAATCATAAATATTATCTATTCCATCGCCATGAGCCACACAACCACCGGGGAAACGTACGAAACGGGGATGCAGGTCGGCAAGCGTTTGTGCCAGATCGGCACGAAGTCCGTTTTTACGGCCTTTGAAGGTCTTTTGCGGAAAGAGGGAAATCATATCCAGCGCATACTTGCTGACAGCCTGGGGAACAATAGACAGAGATGCAGCAGCCGCATCACTTGTGGCTGTCAAGACTGCTTTCTGTTGTTTCCAATCTTTAGATGTTATGTTTACGACAGTTTGTGCTATAATTGTTCCATCTTTATCAACCAAGTTCACAAGTACTTTGCCTCCTTTACCCTCAAGTACTTTACCAAAGAGTGAGAAGTCATATTTCTCGCCTTTCTTCAAGGCTATGCCGTCGAAACCAGCATTCACCAATGCTGTTTGTTCAGCTGCATTCACATCGAAAACAGCATAATGGGAGTTATTAGGATGAATAGGATTTTCCGTTGCAATGCTCAATGTAGCATCACTGCCCTGAACACTCCAGGAGTGAGTAGTATTCCAGTTCTGATCGTTACCACGATCCGTCGGGGTATACTCAAAGTCGCGGTTCTGAACCAGTTCGGCATACAAGCCGCCGTCCGCTCCATAGTTGATATCCTCAAAAAAGATACCAATCAGATGCTTGCTGATCTCTTTCGCCTGACCTGCATTCACCTGGATAGTAGCCTCTACAGGCTTGAGGTTGGCAAAACGTACAGGGTCTTGCTCGGTACGTTCAGCGTTCAGTGACTGGCGGTATTTCTTATGTTCGGCATAGCGGATGATCTGCTGCACGGTAGTATAAGGAACTTCCTGCACCCAGCCTTCTTCTTCAGAACCATTCACCAATACCTTCTTCTGAGTGGTGGGATACACATCTTTGGGTTCATACTTGCTACGTTCTTCGGGAGAGAAATAACTCTGTGCTTCCCACTTCTGCAAGTCGGGAGAGGTTACATAGGCAAGTGCCTTACCGGTATTCGTAGTTTCCCAGATGCAATGCCACTTGCCATCAGCACGGGTTTGCATCAAATGGGGCTTGAACATAGTCTTTGCCCGTCCCCACGGACCAAAGTCGGAATTCACATAGGCAAATCCATTAGCTACGCTAAACCACTTCTCTCCGTCGGGACTCCAAGCAAACTTCAGGCCGCTGCGTCCATCACGGTTCGAATAGGAAAAAAGGTACACCTGATTCGGTTCATTCGTCACGCCCTCCACCTTTGCCTGCACAGGGAAGACAAAAGACAGAAGTAAACATACACTTAAAAATCTAATCAATCTGTTCATGGTATTATTTATCGGGTTATTTGTTTTTCCAGTACTTTCTCAGCTTCTCAGCCTCTTTCTTAGTGATGTGGATTACTGCTCCATGTTTCGGTGACGAGAAGTTAGTCGCCTTCATCACACCTTCATTGAAGTGTCCCAGATCTTTGAAGTTCACAAAATCAGTGGTTTCACTGAAACCGAAATTATGAGGATTGATACCATAGATGTCATACATTACCACCCATTTGTCTTCGCCAATGCGCTTCCACATGTTAGGAGCTTCGCAGGCTTTCGGCTCCGGATCTACCCATTCCGGCAGGTAAGTATATCCACGGTTGATATATTTCGAAACGGCTTGTTTGATGCCCGGTGTTCCGTCGTGAGCGACGTAGAACATGTGATACTTATCACCTACTTTCGTGATATCAGCATCGATAGCTGATTTGGTAGCATCGGGATATTGGAACAACAAGCGGGGTTCTGTTTCCAGACCGTCGAAGTCTTCGTTTACATAAGCATAGTACAGCATATTCCGTGCATTGCCCATGCGCATGGTGAAGTAGATCATTATTCTGCCTGCATGTTCATCGTAGACCAGTTCAGGTGCCCAAGCACAACCGATCTCATCATATCCGGGGAAAGTCTTGTCAATACGGACCACATGGTGTGTCCAGTTTACAAGGTCTTTTGATTTCATCAGGACAAAACCACGGTTGTTGCCCCAGCCGTATTTGGCTCCATCACGCTCCCACTCGGTGTTGCGCAGACCTTTCTGCTGGGCAAAGATGTGCAGGTCGGTCATGGCAATGTAGAAAGTACCATCCGGTGCACGATAGATATGCGGATCACGGATACCTTTCTGTTCGGCAATCGTATCACCGGCAATAATGGGCTGACCGTTATTTACATCCGTAAATGTATATCCGTCATCACTGACTGCGAAATATAAACTATGTGTATCATCTTTGAAATAGGTAAACAGATAGGCTCCCATTTCCTTTTCATTCGTTTTCCAATCCTGAACCAGTACGGCACCACCTTGCGGTTGGAGGGTCAGTTGGAATTTGCCGTCAGCTTTCAGTTTCAGAGTTTGCAACTGAGGTTGCAGTTCTTTATCATCATTATAGAATGAAAGAGTCTGTCCTGCCAGCATAGGCAATTCGAGTTTCAGTTTCAGCACTTCTTTTGTACCGTTAACAGCCGCTACATACCATTGCTTACCGTGACGACGTGCAACGACTGCATATTTTCCAGGATAACCATCAATAAAGCGTGTTTCATCCCATGTAGTAGGCACCTGTTTCATAAAGTCCAGGCAAACTTGCGGGGCATCTGTCAGATTGTTGGGTGCCAAAGCATAATTCTGAATAGGGTTCTGGAACAATACAGCTGTTGCTAACTGGAATACATCCGTCGTGCGACGGGTAGTTCCGCCATTGTTTCCCCGGTTCAAACGCTTGTTCAGGAAAGTACCGCCAAATTCCATGCAGCCTACCGCATTACGGATAAAGGGATGCAGGCAGGCATTGAAAGCTTCTTCATCACAGAAATGTTGATTGAAAATCAGATTCTCGGAAGCCAGTACCGCTTCGCTGCCTACATAGTTGGGATACATCCGCTCCCATCCGCGAGGCACTGTACAGCCGTGGAAGATTACCATCAGACCATGATCGTCAGCATCACTCAGAATACCTTCGTACAAACGCATGGTTTCCTGTTTGTCTCCACCGAAGAAATCTACCTTGATACCTTTCACACCCTGCTCCTGAAGCCATTTCATTTCACGCTTGCGGATAATCGGATCATCCATCATATTGACGGGACCTTGCTCGATATCATTCCAATAACCGCTTGAACTGTACCACAGGAATACATCTACTCCCTTGCCTTGTGCATAGTCGATGAGGGATTCCATACGCTTATGGCCGATTTTCGTATCCCACCAGTTGTCAATCAACACGTATTCATACCCCATTGCAGCAGCCAGATCAACATAACGCACCTGGTCATCATAATTAATACTACCGTCCTGCCAAAGTATCCAGCTCCAGGTACCACGCCCCATCTGATAATCATGTTCCGTCTCATACAGCGGTTCCACTACATCCCAGATAACAGTGGTTTCTACAATAGACTTCAATGTCTCACCTACCGTAATCGTACGCCAAGGGGTAGAACCCGGTAAAGCGAAAGCGGGGGCAACTGTTCCGTTACCATTATTCTCTTCAGCCATCGGAAAAGCTACCGTATACAGATTTCCTTCTGTTACATCGCTCAGGCGCGAACCGCAATAGCGACTGTCTACTCCTGTCTCACTGACAAGCACCCAGCCATTATCTCCTACGCGGAACAGGCAGGGGAAAGTATATCCGTGTCCGTATTGCGAACGGACATCCATCGGGGCATCCGCCTTATATTCTTCTTCATAACTCGGTTTTGTCCGCTTCCAGCCTATCATGGCGTCACTTTGCGGACACATGAAGGTAGTAGTCTGTTCAGGAAAACGAAAACCGGTTGCTTCGCTGTTCACAACAAGGCTTCCCCGTTCGCCCTGGCGGGGCAACGTATAGCGGAAAGCAACGTCATTATTGCTCACACGGAAGATTACGTCCATCTTCTGCCCTTTTGCATTGACAAAGGCACATACCAGTTCATTGGCCTGATAATGTATCTTGGAAGCTTTGATACGCGATTGCGTGTAAACGGTATCAATTTTCCTTTCTTCATGCCCGGTCAGTTTCATTGCTTTCGCAAAGTCTCCCACATTGGTCTCCAGACCCAACGGAGATGATTCCAGCATCTGTTTCCCGTTATAGGCGAGAGAATACAATGCTTCCTTCCCTTCCGGGCACGAAACGGTTAGTTGCAATTTACCGTCAGGTCCGTTGACGGTAACATTTTGTGCTGTCAGCGGTAAGGCTACCACCATACATAAAAAAGCTAATCCCTTCAGTTTGTTTCTCATGATCAAATAATTATTTCAATTGTCAACTGTCAATTGTTTGTTATTACCCGTTTAATCGTTCCGTCTTCATTGAATTCCATACGGTCAATGCATACTTCCCGATGCGTACCCGGACCATCTTTCAGGAAGTTCTTATTAATACGATGATAAACGATATACCACTCATCCGTACCCGGAATTTGTAACACTGCATTGTGTGCAGGACCGTAGATTTGTTTCTCCGGATTCTGAATCAGTACAATCGGATCTTTAGCTACCTCAATAGGTCCAAGCGGCGATTTAGATGTGCCGTAAGCCACGTGGTAGTTGGGTGAGCCAGTGTCATCTACCGACCACATAAAATAATAAAGTCCGTTACGGTAAAATACATAAGGAGCTTCACGGAATGCATAATCCTGCAAGGTTCCTCCTTCGGGAGTCATTACCGTAAGTGTTTTCTTCTTGATGGAAATCATGTCTTTGTTCAGTTCGGCGCCGGCCATGTAGCCATTTCCCCAATACAGATAAGGTTTACCGGATACAGGATCGGTGAAGACATCCACGTCTATCTGCTGTCCGTGTCCTACGGGAGAGTCTGTAATGATGGGCTGTCCCAGATCGGTAAACGGTCCGACAGGTGAGTCGGCCATTGCTACGCCGATTTGCTTTCCTCCGCCTTTGGCGGGATTGCCGCTATAATAAAAGAAGTACTTGTATTCTCCCTTGATGAGTTTTTCCTCAATACACGGTGCCCAGGCATTTCCATTCGCCCAAGGTACCTGTTCGGATTTCAAATCCAGCATAACGCCTTCATAGTTCCAGTTCTTCAGGTCGGTTGAAGAAAAAACAGTGAAATACCATCCACCCCAACCGGGTTGTCCGTCTGTTGTGGAATAGATATAATATTTCTTTGTCTTGTTTGAGTATAAGATTTCAGGGTCGGCATGAAATCCGGGCAATACAGGATTGTTCGGTATTGCCCCCAATTCGACAGGCTTGCCCCATTTATCCGTGATACGGATCAATTCATCGCGTGTGATAGGAATAATCGTTCCGTGGCGGGGATGGAAGTTCATCTTCACCTCACTGTCTATCACTTTGAAGTTCTTCAGGTCGGTAGTTTCCGTAAACTGATATTTGCCTTTCATGTATACATCATACATTAATATATACTTATCCTGATTTATCAGTTTAAATGTGCCGGCACCTTCCACAGCATCCTTTGTTTGCTGCTTGTAATCCGGTTCTTCTTTCCACTGGCCGGAAGTCAGTGAACGGGTGGTTGCCACTTTAATGCCGTTTCCATGTCCTTCTGTCTTATAGAACAGGTGGAAAACACCGTCTTTATAGACAATATCCCCGTCGATACATGATTTCTTATTCTCCGGAATGAAGAGTGGCTTCGGTTCACCAATCAGATCTGTAAAGTCGTCATTGGCATACGCATAGTAGATGATATCGGCTCCACCGGCATACTGCATAGACCAGTACACCATATATTTTCCGGCTTCAGGGTCGAAAACCGTCTGCGGTGCCCAAACACGTTTCAGCTTTTCCTGTCCTTTATAGCGTTTCTGCATGTTGATGATGGAATGCGTCCAGTTTACAAGGTCATTGGACTTCAGCAGCACCATCGCACGGTTTGAATCCCAACCATTGTCAGATACCATATCTGTCACCACCATATAAAAGGTATGACCATCCTGACTTCTCAGAATATGCGGATCGCGCACACCACCGGTCGAACTGATCACTTTCGAATCAAGAACGGGCTTACCGTCATTCAGCGCCCAATATGTATATCCATCCATACTTACGGCATAACATACAGCTTCTTCACTGATGTGGTTACCTGTAAAGTAGGTAAACAAATAAGCCACATAATCTTTTTCAACGATAGGATGTTGTTGGGAAAAAGAAGGCAATGTCATTGCCAACATTAAACTAATAGCAACTGCAAAATGTCTCATAGTATTCCTCATAAAATTCACGTTAGTTATTGGGTGTCAAAAATACACATAAAAAAGGAAATATACTACTACGAATCATGCAAAAAGGGAATAATTTTGTGTCATTTCATTAAAAAACAAAGATTTACCCACTTATCTATAAAAAAATGGAGTTTGTCGGCAAAACAAACTCCATTTCGTATTTCAATTAAAAACGAATGTTCAATCCAAGAAACGTACCATTTCACAAGCAGCCAATAAGAATGCTCCCACTCCAAAGTTAGCTGTTGAATTGGCATCTACCACCTGCCCCGGAATTGCCTTTTCTCCGATAGGCTGCACATAACCGATACGTCCATCCGGCTGTAAAGCAACAGTCGTTAGATATTTCCAGGCTTTTTCTACTACAGGCTGATAAGTAGCCTTATCCAAAAGGCCGTTATTCATACCCCACAGCAGACCATAGGTAAAGAAAGCAGTGCCACTGGTTTCCGGTCCGGGTGCATGTTCCGGATCAAGCAAACTCCGTGTCCAGTATCCTTCCGGTTGTTGACAGGCAGCCACAGCTTTTGCCATTGTCTGAAAACGATCTATATATTCCTGACGGTATTTATCTGTTTCAGGTAAATCCTTTAATACTTTAGCCAGTGCCGCAAGCACCCAGCCGTCTCCGCGTGCCCAAAAGTCTTTCTTACCGTTCGCACTTTTATGTTTGGGATAGATATATTTCCCGTCACGGTAATACAGGGCATCTTCGGGATCATACATCAAGCTATCGGCAAATACCCAATATTCATGCAGTTTGTCCAGATAAAGCGGATTACCGGTTATCTTATATAGTTTAGTCATAACGGGCATCACCATATAGAGTCCATCGGCCCACCACCAATAATCGTTCTTATCCGTACTCATCTGATATTCCATCACTTCGCGGGCACGGGCTATTTTCTGAGTATCCGGCTCTATGTTATATAAATCTGCATACGTCTGGAAGCAAATCTGGTAATCACCGAAAAGCACATACTCATTACTTTCACCGTAGCTGTATTTCCACTCGGCTTTATTGTCCGATTTGGCGCCTTTCCATTCATTGTGCTCTGCCCAAGCCTTGGAATAATCCATGAAAGCAGTATCTCCAGTCAGGAAGAACGCTTCCATATTACCTGTATGATAGGCGGCATTGTCCCAGAATGAACGCCCATGCTTCGGATTCTGTTCCTGCCAATAGTTATTCACTTTATAAATAATATCCACAACTTCTTTAGCCTCATCTTTTGGAGCCGCACAAGCCAACAGCCCACTCAGACAAAAAGCTAAAAGTATCACATTTCCCAAAAATGTTTTCATATATTTTTCTTTTTTTACTTAATTACTATACCACTCGTTATTATTCATAAAGGAAGACAAATTCAGATCTACTGAGTACCTCCTTGAAATTGTGTCCCGGAGTGAACCCTATTCAGTCGTATACTGAATGCCATTCAGTCGTATACTTAACCCTATTCAGTCGTAACCTCATTATCCCCCTCCCAGAAGGCATTCTGAGTAAGGATTAAAGGGAGCCTGCCACTATAGTAAATTATATATGCACAAAAATTAATTATTCACTTCCAGCACATATACCGGTTGAGGAGCAAATTCAACCATACGTTCACCATCACCTTGTTTAGTATGCTGCACAAAAAGATGGAGCCGGCGTTTCTGCTTCCATAGTTCCGTGTCATGCGAGGGTTCCCAGGCGTCTACCGCAAAGTCTGTCAGGTCTGTAATAGTCCATTTTCCAGTTCCCACAGCCTGAGCATGTGCCATCGACACTCTACTTCCCCGTTCTTCATCACGGAAGATGTAGAATATCTCGCCACCATCCACCACGATACGCGGGCGGGCAATTGGAATCATCTTTGTACCACCACCTTTCAGAGAAAAAGGAGTATGACGATCGGAAACCTGGCGATTCTGCCACATTTGTCCATCGTGCCACACAATACGGTATTGCGGAACATCACTATCAGGATCGCGCCAATACGTGGCAATATAAGGATTACCACTTGCATCTGCACTCATACTGGTCTGGTTGATGAGTTCTGAGTTTTGTGGAATACGGCAGGCATACTCTGCATTATTGTAACGAATAGGCAAATCATATTTCTTGCCATTCGCCTTATACCACGTGACACCGTTATCATAGGAGCGGGCATAACAAAGATCATGATTAGTCTCCACATGCCATGTTTCGCGCCATACCCACGACAGGTGTATGGTTCCCTGCTCATCTACATAAAGCTGCCAGTAGGCATTCCGCTGATCTTCACCATCTATCAGGACATCTTGTACGCGATACCATTTTTTCTCTTTCACAGAATAGCGGTTCATCACCAGATTTCCCCTGCCGGAAGAACCGGAACGATAAACAAACAACAGATCGCCTCCATTCAACGGATAGAACTCCGGATAAGTCACATTTCCCTCATCCACTCCGGTCATAGGCTCTTTATCACCCAGTTCCAGAGTATATGGAGCAGTGCTGCGACAATAATTCAGTTTATGTCCGTGATGGTCAAATGACAGATGCAAATAACCATCTCCGTCCAGCATCATGCTGATTATATTATGGGCATCCTTTACATTTCCCTTGTATTGTGTCCGTTGTAACGTCCATTGGTCAGAATTCAACTTCCGTTTGCCGAGCACCAGATAACCGTCCCCGTCATAATAACTTATATACTGTTCATCTCCTTGTGTCACAAGCGAGTTGTTCCTGAATACAGTCGTATTGACTGACGTTTGGCTATATCCGTTCCCCACTTCCACAAGACGGGACTGTTGCGCCCGGAGAGTGGAAAATACCAGGAGAATCAGAAAGAAAAAAAGAATGCGTTTATTCATAATTATTATTCGTAATATGCGTGATCTTTCGGGAAATCTTCTCCTCCCCATGCTTTCTTTGATGTCCAGGGCTGTGGCGCATCTGTCCAGAAAGGATCATCAGCAGCCAAACCTAATGGCAAGAAAGCAAGCGAAGCCAAATAAAGACTACCATTATTGGTATACCAGTCTGAAATATTGGGTTGAGAACCATTAAAGCCTAATGTCAGATAACCTTCCGCATTGAAATTGCGGTTATCACCGAACATGCGTTGAATAACAGCTGTCATTGCCGCACGCACCTGTCCGGCAGGCAATTCTTTCGGTAGCCAGCCACGTAATGACAACAAGGCAAGAGGCTGTAACACACCGGTACGATAAGTAATTGAACGGCCAAATACGGGGAAAGCACCTTCAGGAGAAACAAAGCGTTCCAATATCATACCGAAACGCTGCATACGCTTCAAAGCTTTCGGGAAGTTTCCGCCTTTCACATTCCAGATGTTTCTTTTTCCTCCATCCGTCATCACGTCAAGGCATTCCACATACATGGGGTGAAGCACAAAACTGTTATAATAGTCAAATGCAAAATCTTCTCCGTCACTGTACCAACCATCGCCCACATACCACTCGTCTACTTTACGTAAAGCAGAAGTTATACGATAGTAATCGGTTTGGGCACCTGCCTTTTTCAGGAAGCATTCAACGGTTGAAGAGAATAACAACCAATTCGTATAAGGGGGATCTACCCGGCGCAATTGTTGGAACTCAGCAATATATCGCTGTTTTGTCAAATCATCCAATGGAACCCATAAGGCATCATATCCACGCAAAAAGCTTTCAGCTATATAGGCAGCATCTACGAGAGGTTGTCCTTCCTTGCGCCATAACAGGTAATCTTTACTTTCCGGGTCCACTGATTGGGCATAACTCTTCAATGCCCACTCACGCAATTGTTTGCGCTGCTGACCTTCTGCCGTGTCATCATCAGGCAATGACAACCACGGAGCCAGTCCGGCCATCAACCTGCCGAAGCATTCCATATAAGTCACTCGTTTATCACGGCCATCCCATGTAGGACTTAACTCTACCATCATATTTTCCTGCAATTTACCTTCGCTCATATTGCTCAGTACAGGTGCAGCCATCTGATAGAGAATGCCTGTCCATAATTCACGATCAGTCTTTACTTTTTCAGGTTTCTTTTTGGCCGATACATTAAGAGGTATCAGCAATGCTACGGTCAATAGTAGCCAAAGATATTTTCTTGTTTTCATGATATTCTATATAAGTTGTTTTTCATTGTTGCAAATATATCCGTTTCATAAGAAAACGAACTACTACAAATATTGCAAAAGAGGATATTTATCGGTCATTTCCGCTATAAAATGCATAATTTTCAGGAAAATCTGGTCTTTTCCATCTTTTCTACTGCTTCTGATATACCCGTACATAGTCTATTTCATAGCGCATGGGGATTCCTTTATCATCAATCTCTCCACCGTTTATGCCACCAAGAGCTAAGTTCAACAAAAGATATTGAGGCTTGCGGAAAGGGTTCGTCCCTTTTCCGATGGTGCCATTCACAGTTTCGCTCAAAGGAATTTCATTCAGCAATTCATCATCCAGATAGATTTTAATGGCCGTTTCATCCCAATCCATACGCCAGATGTGAAACTTATCCGCCCACGCCGGATCTTTATCTGTAAAATGAGTAAAAGGAATCGCTTTACTATTCCATTTGGCATTCCACTGTCGGTCAGTTCCCCAAGCGGCATTTGCCAGAATATGCGGTACGCCTTTGATGCGATAATATTCCATGATGTCGATTTCGCCACACGAAGGCCATTCCATACCGCTGCCCAATGTCCAGATAGCAGGCCATGCCCCTCCGCTCACAGGAATCTTGGCGCGAACCTCGAATCTGCCATAAAGAAATTCTTTTTTACCGGACGTTGTGATGCACGAGGAAGTGTACTCGATAAACTCCCGCTTCTTCCGCCAATCGTTACTTCCGGCCTCATACCAGGGATTTCTACGCCCTTCCTCTTTTCGCGCTTCAATAATCAACTTTCCATCTTTGCAGTAAGCGTTGCCTTCCTGATACCACTGGGCTTCTTCATTACGTGCAAAACCATTATCATAACTCCACACAGCCGTATCCGGAAGACCGTCTGCGTTGAACTCATCACTCCACACTAATTGCCACTCCGTTTGGCCGGACAGCCCTACCGGAATAAGCAAAAATAGCAGGAACAGACTTCTTGTTACTATTTTCATTCAAGTTCACATTTTACAGATTTATACTACCGATTCTTATAAGAAATACGAATATAAGAAATTCACCACTTATCCAACCATTCAATAAACGGAATTCCTTTTTCACTAAACTGTATAGGTAGCCAAATGTGTCCGGAATACATCAGACTCTTCGGTTTCCAAACATCAGCCATAAATATAAAGCGGTTCTCCGGTAGCTCCAATACGAACGTACTTTGTCCACCAAAAGTTTTTTCACTGTTCTGCCCGCGGCACGGATTAGGATATTGCTCCCATGGTCCCCAAATGGAAGAAGCCGAAAACATACGAGCTTCATTAGGAATCCACCCAGTACATCCGGAAGTTATCATCCAATACATATTGCCTTTCTTGAATATGGCCGGTGCCTCATTATGTCCACCGGGAAAAATACGAATATAACGTCCTGAATGCCCCAAATAATCATCAGTTAATTCCGCAATATGCAAAGTCAAATTCTCTTCCGAAGAATAAATGTGATAAGCTTTACCATCGTCATCCACAAATAAAGTCATATCACGAGACATTTGCCCTCCTTTTAAATCGCGTTTCACAAATAATCCCCGGTTAACAGCTTCATACCATTCCGGAGTCCACCATTTTTGATACTTCTCCATATTCCATGCCAGCTTACGGTCTGCTTCAGGCATATTTTCAGGATAGATGTCGGGGTTCACTCGTCCGGAACGAACAAAACGATAAGGACCCTCCGGTTTATCACTGATGGCTACAGCTGCACGGGCAGGTCCATAGCCTTGACCTTTCAGTTCCAAATGGAACCACATTACAAATTTCCCGGTCCTCTCATTATATATCACTTTGGGGCGCTCCATGATGCAACCACGTTCAATATCATTGCCGGGTTCTTCGGAGACAGCGAGTGCTACGCCCTTGTAAGTCCAATTATGCAAATCGGAAGATGTATAACAGTTCACTCCCACTTCGGTAGTGAACCCCTCTTTGGGACGATGTTCACCGAACCAGTAATATAGTCCGTTGTGAAACAAAATGCCACCACCGTGGGCGTTAATATAATTTCCATCCGTATCATTCCACACAGCCTTCACTTGCGGAGAATTATCCACCTGCTTATGAGTGCTTACTTCATGAGTGACATCCATTGCATTATGCGCAAATTCCGTATTTTGTCCGAAAAAACAGAATGCATTGCCCACTGTAAAAAGCAATACGAAAAGTAATTTCATTTTTCTCATACACGTAATCTTATGTGGTTTACTCAATAACTGCTCCAAGCAGATGAATATATTTGATTTTCTTATCTTGAAGTAATAAAGCAAGCCTATGAGCTTTCTCTATTTCTTCTACAGAAAGTTCTATTTCTCCCAAATTTTCTAGCCACTGAAACAAAAATCTGCAAAAACTAGTTCCAAGAGGAGTATCAAAGGCTATTCTGAGTTCATTTGCCGACCTTCCATCTACAAAGAAAACAGGAACAAAATGGAGATTACCGCCAATTGAGGCAAACATGGTAGAACTGACAGAGAAATCACCCAACACCACTTGGGACAAGCACAATGCACCATCATAATCCGCTACCAGATAGCCGAATCCACCATTCAAATTACGGAAACCCAGTTTGCCCGGAATAGGCACAAAATCATTCGTTTCGTAAGACTTCACACCTGCCTGAACTGAAGCATCTGACAACACTTCAAGATAAAAAGAGCCTCCCAACCGTCTTCCTATAGCTTCCAAAACAGGTTCAATAGCATCAGTCACGAACTCTCCAACCGGCACCTGACTACCTTCCCATTCCACTGTTTCCACCGAAGGGTTAAGCATGCCCATATTCAGAGATTGCTTATTGAATTCAAAGAGATACCTCTTTCCTATAAATTTTGAAAAGGCAGTATAGGTCCATTCCAGTACAATAATACCCTCCCGGCAAGTTCCTTTTACAATCAAATCGTATTCAGCTTTCTTTATGCTTCCTTCAAAAGTAACCAACTCCGAAGAAGCAACAGCATCCACTTTTACGATAATATTTTCAAATGCCGGATAGATGCCTTCTACAGGTAAGTTCGGCCAAAGAGGAGGCATTTCCAATGTCATCTTCCTACTGCCATCAACCTCACCTACATTATCATCATAAGAAGCATCTAGTGTCAGAGAAATATTTCCTAAAGCAGGCATGTCCACACCGTTGAAAGTCATTTTCACCTGCTCCACAGCATAATTTCCACAAACGCTTTCAATATTCATAATCGCTGGCGTTTCTTTATCATCGCAAGCGCTTAAGATGCCTATATATAATACACTACATAATACCAGAAAAAAATAGTTCACATCTTTCATGACCTATTGATATTAGATTTAACTTGATCCTTACTCTAAATCATCCTATAATATCCCTCAACCAATCCTCCTTTTTAATAGCAAAAAGCCCACCCTTCTTCAATTGAAAAGCAGGCTCTCCCAAAACCTATTGTAAACGAATGATTTAACAATATCTTTACTAATCTACGTTGTTATAGGAATTAGTTCTATAACAACGTAGAAATAGGATGTTTTCATAAATTAATTTGTCTTCTCTTCATCAGCAACAGCTTCCTCCCAATTAGTAAACATTGGAACAGAATCATCGTAACCGTCATATCCATAGTTCTGACGAAGTGTAGCGCCGATATTAGCTGTAATAGCCGAATTAGGTACAGGCCAGAACATATTATGCTTACTAACCTGATAATTAAACTGTTTTCCAGAGAATATCGGACCATTATTGAAAAGGCTGTAACGCGTACAACGTTTGTACCAATAACTACCACCACTCAAATCAGTACCAGTTTGTTTATCCCAAGTGGACAAATCGTAAGTTTCACCCCACTCATCAGGCTGGCCACTACGAGCCAAACACCAGGAAATACGGGTCAATTCAGGTTGACGCCATTCTTCCAGATAGAGTTCACGAGCACGTTCGTCAGTAATATCACCGATGGTAACCGTAGTAAACATCTTCTTGGCATTAGCGCGACGACGAACAGCATTTACATCATCGGCTGCACCTGTTGTATTGCCTTGATAGAATTTAGCCTCCGCACGAAGTAGATAAGTCTCTGCAAGACGGAATAAATAGAGATCACCGTTAGAACAAGCATTACCTTTTGTTGCGCCATTGAACTGATTGGCACCCATATTTTCTTCAGCAGCAGCATCTTTAATGTAAACCTTATACAAAGGAGTAGGATACCAACTGCGAATCGTATCAAGACAGAGTAACTCTCCTTTTTTCACACTACTTTTACCATCTTCACTCGTCCAGTCTTCCGGCGCATAAAGCGTCATGTTCTGACCATAGAATGCTGATGATGGATTATTATACTTAAGGTCTTCCATTTCCACCCAGTTACCCACAGCACGATTGTGGCGCAAGTCTTGCGTATCTTCCTCTCCGTCATAGCGCCAAATAGTCTGGTTGTAGTGGCGGGAAGTACGGAAACAACCGATACCACGTCCCAATGCACGTACCCAATCTAACTCTTCATTATACTTGCCATCAGTACGTGAATAGTTGTATGTAGGGGCACTTAGCTTATGCGGATCCATGATAACACTATTGGACCAGTGTACACACATAGCGCGCATTAGCGGATAATTTATCCAGCTCTGACTATGAAAGTTCAAGATAGGCATAATGGTCTCCTTGTTTTCAGCAATAGACACATTTTCACCACGATGAAGGTCCCAAACCACATTACGTTCTACAGGCCAAGTAGTACTATTACCAGTAACCAGCGAACCAAACGGAGCATCCATCAACTTCAAACCATGATTATTGATCAAGTCAGTAGCCATATCTTCCGCCTTCTTATACTCACCCGTTACAAGATAACATTTGATAAGTAGTTGCATACAAGCTTCCTGATTCACCGTACCCATATAAGACATATCTTTTTGAGCCGGCACATTTTGAACGGCAAACTCCAAATCGTGTACCAACATCTGGAAAATCGCCTCCTTGCTTGTAGATTTATAGTTTTGCTTAGGTACCTCGATAATCTTCGTCACCAAGGGAATGTCACCGAATAATAATGCCTGATGATAGTAGCCATAAGCGCGGTGAAAATAAGCACGTCCTTTGTATTCGTTACGTACTTTTTCATCCAAGCTCTGCACTTGGTCTACATATGAAAGCACAGTATTGGCAAATTTAATACTGGTCCACCCGCGGTCCCAAAAACGGCTCATTGCATTCTCGTCACCACCACCTTTCATACCGCTGGTCGGTGTAATCTTATTGGCGAAATCGTCCATAAAAAAGCCTGCATCCGTCTTTGCATACAAACCTATATCAGTCATAAAATAGAGTGAAGCAATCGGAAGTACGTTTCCGTTACCATCCATCAACATTTCCTTAAGTCCCAAATCGCACATAGCCATTGCCGAACGCAGACCTGATTCTGTAGTATACGTATTTCCCGGATTATAGAATGATAAGGGATCTTGTTCTAGGAAGCTGTCCGAACAGCTTGCCAGCATGGCGGCCGAAGCTAAAACCATACATCCCCTTACTAATTTATTCATCTTTTTCATATTGTCTTTCAGTTATTAGAGTGTTATATTCAAACCAAAATTAAAGGTACGAGTAGCCAAGCCACCTGTTTCAGGATCACCATATTCCCAACCGGAGATAGTACACACATTTTTAACGCTTGCAGTCACACGAACCTTATCAATCATATATTTCTTCGTCCATCTCTGAGGCAACGTGTAGCCAACGGTAATATCATCCAAACGAACAAAGTTACGGTTGTAAAGTTTGTCCACCCCGGAAGCCAAACCTGTATTAGGACCTACAGCATTCAGACGGCAGTAATCATTAGTAGGGTTGTCGGGCGTCCAATATTCTTTCGTTGGCATATTGAAGCCGTTAAGTACCTGTGATCCACCGTTATCCTGATTCAGCCAGTAACCATTTGTACTCTTATGCCCCATATAAGAATAGAGTGAGAATGAGAAAGTCAAATCCTTCCACAAAGTGAATTCATTACGTATATTCCAATAAATGGGGGGAGTCGTGGTTCCAAGATAAGTTTTGTCGTTATCGTTGTAAACAGGCACACGTGTGCCGTCTTCCAGAATCTTATCGTCTTCCGTATAGCGATTCACTACTTTAGGATCACCCGGTTTCTGACCTACCAAAGCTGCAGCAGCAATGTCCTCAGGATTATTCTGCCAAACACCATCAGTTTCGTAATACCAGATGGTGCCAATAGGCTGTCCGATGTACCAATTGTTAGAAGTATCGTCCCGTTCCACACCGTTTTCGTCATAGTCGTAATAGATGTGGTTGATACGATTCTTGTTAATAGAGAAACCAGCAGAAGTATTCCATGTAAAGTCTTTAGTCTCGATATTAGTAGAGTTCAAGGCTATTTCAAAACCCTGGTTCTGCACTTCACCCAAGTTAGTGGTGATAGTACTGAAACCGGAGAAACTCGGCAGACGTTGCCCCATAATCATATCAGTAGTCTTCTTGAAATAGTAGTCAAGGCTACCGGTCAAGCGGCCACCCAGTACAGAGAAATCTACTCCGGCATTCCAAGCTTTCGTCGTTTCCCATTGCAGATTAGGAGCAGCCAGACGGTCCATATACAAAGGATTAATTACTGTTGAAGTTCCGTTGTTAACATAAACCATACCAGTACCTCCCAAATTCAGGTTGGCCAACGTTTTGTATACGTCACCAAAATCACGGTTACCATTGGTACCCCAAGACAAACGTAACTTTAGCATATCCAGCCACTTCTCAGTACCTTTCATAAATTTTTCGTTCGAAACAGTCCAACCTAAACCTACCGAACCAAAGTTACCCCAAGGATTCTTGGCTCCGAAGCCTGCATAACCATCGCGACGGAACGTACCGGTAAACATATAGCGATCATTGTAGCTATAGAACAAACGACCCAGATAAGAAGCAGCTGTATAGTGCGTATCATTAGTAGAGAAAGAACTCTGCTCCTTATTAGCACCACCAGTATAATGGAAACCCAGTGCATCACTCGGTGTAATGTTACGGGCATTGATTTTGTCATTCCAAGTACGATGTTCTTCGGCTTCTTGTACCAAAGTCACTGTAAAATGATGGGTATCAGCAAAAGTACGGTCCCAAGTAATAGTATTATTCAAGTTCCAGTCAAAGTTTTTGGACCATTCACGGTTCACACCACGGCTGGATGCCGAAGCATCAGGTAGGTCGGCCGACATAAAATAACGATCGTAGAACCACTGATAACGCGGAGCAATGTTAAACTGATAAGTGAAACCCAGAGGCAATGTAATCTTGGCATTGAAAATAGTGTTTAACACTGTATATCCTTTTTCCAAATCATAGTATTGACGGTCGAAGTAGTAGTTGTAACCACCGTTAGTGGGCAATCCACTCATAGGATATTGCTGATAACCACCTTTTTCGTCATACATAGAAGCATAAGGAGAGTTACGCAACATATTAGCATCCCAATAGTTACTACCCAATGAAACTTGGATATCACCGTCAGAGCGATCCTGGAAGTTCACATTCGCACCAATCTCCAACCAGTCAGTAATCTTAGCACTAATCTTCATATTCGAACGGAATGCATGATATTCATTACCTTGTACGGCACCTTCATTATCCATGTAACCAACAGACAAATAGTAGTTAACCCTATCAGTAGCACCTGAAATACTGGCGTTGTAATCTTGATTGATACCAGTACGGAAAGTAGCATCATACCAGTCAAAAGTTTTGCCGGACAAGAAATTATTGAATACCAGCGGAGAAACATCCAACGTCAAACGACGTGCAAATAAACTAAGTGCGGATTCACCATCAGAAGGTCCGAAACCACTTACACCAGCAGCGGATGCCCAAGCATCTTGCTCTGCAGTTGTCATATTCGCGGGATTGTCATAATAACCTTGCGGATAAGCAGCACTCATATTGCCACTTCCATCTTTTGCCATCACATTGTAGTAGCCATAAAGTCCGTTTTCACCTTGTCCATAAGTATTCACCATCTTATACCAGTCCTGACGATAACGCAGGTAACCGCTAGCACTGTAATAATCACGATAAGCCGACTTCTTATTAACAGCCAAGTTAGCACTTACGTTGATGACCGGCTTGCCTTGTTTACCTTTCTTAGTAGTAATGATAATAACACCGGCAGCAGCTTTGGCACCATAAATAGCAGCAGAAGAAGCATCTTTCAATACGTCAATCTGACCGATATCATCCGGATTGATTTCTGAAAGTTCACCATAGAAAGCCATACCATCCAGTACAATCATCGGTTTGGCATCCGTACCCAATGAGTTCTTACCACGCAATGAAATAGATGCATCGCTACCTTTTGCAGAAGCATCGTAACCAATCTGCAAACCAGGAGTACCACGTAACACATCTTGTACAGATGCAGGATTCGAGTCAGCTATTTTACTGGGATTGATCTGTACAACCGATCCTGTAAGGTCTTTCTTACGCATCGTACCGTAACCTACTACCACTACCTCATCCAGCATCTCAGTGTCCTCTTGCAACGTCACTTTCACTGTTCTCTGTCCCTTCAAAGGAATTTCTACTGTTTTGTAGCCCACAAAACTTATTACCAGCGTAGCATTCTGTTTTACTTTCAAAGAGAAATTACCATCAATATCGGTAATACATCCATTGGAAGGTACGCCTTTTTCAACCACACTGGCACCAATTACAGGGCCCATTGTGTCCTCCACTGTACCAGTTACCGTAACATTAGGATTTTGAGCGCTCAGATACGAGACGTTCATCATAAGAGCCATACAGATCATTAAGGTAGAGAGTACCTTATTCAACCTTGCCCCAGAGGAAATCTTTAGTTTTTCCATCGTATGAATTTTAAGATTAAAAAATAACTTAACACACTATGTGATAATAGAGCTGCATGCTTAGCTCCAGGATCACATTGCAAATCTATGGACATTCACAGAGCAAAGCCCTTACAAATGTTCCATTCATGTTTAGTTTTGGTGCATGAAACAAAATCCTACATAAGTTGAAACATTCTTCAACATATTATGTAGGATATAAAAAACATTAACAGGATAAATCTTATTCTCCCTCAATAGTTCCACCCGAAGTGAAACGTTCCATATACTCGGAGGGCTGCATACCGATTTCTTTTTTGAAACTACTACTGAAGTAACGCGGGTCATTATATCCCACTGCATACGCCAATTCTGAAATACGGATGTGTTTCTTTTCTTCCATGATCCGGCAAGCTGCTTTCATACGTATATTACGGATGAATGAAACATAAGTCAGCCCGGTTAGCGACTTCAACTTGCGGAAGAAGGTGGATTTGGTGGTATGCATCTCTTCCAAAAAACGGGTCTGATCAAAGTTCGGATCATCCAGATGGCGATTCACACAGTCAATGGCACGTTGCAGGAAATCTTCGTCAATGCTGGTATAATTCAATTCTTTTGCTTCGAACACCAGCTGCTTCTTGAAGTCTTTCATCACACGCTCACGAGATTTGAGTAAGTTACCAATACGTGCATGTAGTATGCTCAGGTTAAACGGCTTTGCAATAAATGCGTCCGCACCCGATTCATAGGCTTCTACACGATCTTCTTCTTTACTCTTCGCAGTGAGTAAAATTAAAGGTATATGGGAAGTATCAAAATTACCTTTTACTGCTTTACAAAACTCAATGCCGTCCATTACCGGCATCATTACATCCGAAACGATCAAGTCAATATCAGCAGATTCTACCACTTCAAGAGCTTCTTTGCCATCAGTTGCGGTACAGATATCATATTCAGCACCGAGCAATTTCACCATCAATGCCAATAGATCTTCATTATCTTCTACTAATAATAAAGTATGCTTTTTCTCCGGCATATTGTCCTTGCCTGATATATTTTCTTCTGATGCAGTTTCCAAAATTACAGCTTCTCTCTGAGTAGATATAACTTCATCCAACGTTGAAACAGTAACACTCGTTTCATCTATTTCTTCTTCAGAATAAGCCGAACGCTGAATAGGGAACTCTACTTTGAAAGCTGTCCCTTTACCTTCTTCACTTTCTACAGTAACCGTACCATGATGGAGAGCAACCAAGTCGCGTACCAGCGACAAACCTATTCCTGTCCCTATTGTATTGAATTTCCGGTAATCTCCTTCATAAAAACGCTTGAATAAGTTTTTCTGTGACTCTTCCGGAATGCCGGGTCCATTATCTTTAACTACCAGACAAGCCAACCCGTTCGTACTATCATGACTTAATTCAATCGCCACTTTTCCACCGGGTTTATTGTATTTAGAAGCATTAGAAAACAAATTATACAGAATCTTATCCAGTTTATCCGAATCGAAGAAAGCCAGATACCGTTCCGAATCATTCTGAATCGTAAAATGAATGTCTTTTTTCTTCATTAAAGGGCGGAAACTGTCAAGGCTCCGGCGTACAAACTGTACCAGATCTCCCTGAGATACTTTCAACTTCAGGTTACCTGTCTCCGCTTTCCTGAATTCCAGAATTTGCTGCAGCAAGCGTATCAAACGATTTATATTATGCGTCATCACAGTATACTGTTCCTTATAAACCGGAGCTGTTTGCTTCAATTCATCAACAGAAGCAGAAATAATGGTTAACGGAGTCAAAAGCTCATGGGTGATATTCGTAAAGAACTGTAATTTAGCATGATTGATTTCCTCAGCCTTCGCTTGTTCCATCTCACGCAAATGAAGTGCATTACGTAAACGGATACGGTTGCGAACAATCCGGAAAATATAACAGGAAATACCAATAAATACTAATATATATAAGGTATAAGCCCACCAGGTTTTCCAAGGTGGAGGAAGAATGGTAACTTTCACTGTTTGTACATTCTCGTCCCAGATACCATTGGAATTTGAAGACTTTACATGGAAAGTGTAAGTACCGGGCATCAGGTTATTATAATAAGCAAAACGTTTGGAAGCATCCGTGTACTGCCATCCCACATCGAATCCGTCCAGTCTATAGGCATACTGGTTTCTTTCCGGATTGGCATACTCCATGGCAGAGAACTCAAAGCTAAAGTTATTTTGTTTGTAATCCAAAACAATCTCATCTGTAAACCCGGGCGATAAATCAGAGATTTCCGCACGCTCTTCATCAGACAAGGAAGTCCACGACTGATTAAACACTTTAATATTAGTAATCACGACCGGAGAAGAAAAGACCTGTTCATCCTGTTCATCCGGATAAAAGCTATTGTATCCCCGATGTCCGCCAAAAAATAATTCACCATCCGGAGCTTCACATGACGCCCCTCTATTAAACAGATTATCCTGCAAACCATCTGAAGTGGTATAAAGACGGTATGTTACATTCTGCAAATCCTTTGGCACAGTAAGCTTCAATAATCCTGCATTTGTTCCCAACCAAAGATCCCCTTTCTTATCACTCTGAATACTGGTTACTGCATCTCCCGGCAGATTCCACAACTGATGTACTGGTAAGAATCGATCTTCTACGGCGTCATACAAACTTAAGCCACTTCCCCCGGTTCCAACCCAGATACGCCCCTCAATATCCTTATATATGCAATCTGCATAATTACTGTTCAGTTTCCCATTAACTACAGAATAAGCCGAAAGCGTATATCCATTTAACGAGTGTCCACTACCCTGAATACGAACCACTCCATGCGTATTAGACGCCATCCACATTTCACCATTACCCCCCTCGGTTAGTTGCATAGCAACCATATCCTGTATGGCAACTCCTCCTACTTTCAAAGAATCAATCCGTACCGGGGTACCATCCGCTGCACGCATCGACACTCCTCCCCTCGTAGCAAACCAAAGGTTTTGCTTAGAGTCTTCATAAATATCATAAATACAAGAATTACACATCCACGGAGCATTTCCCGAATTATGTGCCTTCACACGCTTGCCGACAGGGGCTTGCTTATCAAGTTCGTAGGCTCCTCCATTGTACACACCAATCCAAATATGACTGGTAGTAGGAGATTGCATAATAGACATTACCGTTGAAATTCCCTCATATGACATAAAATCAGGCATCTGATTATAGTGAATAAATTTTCCAGTCTGGCGGTCCTTTACCCCAAAACCGTAAGTACTGATCCCCATCCAAAGCTGTCCATCATCATCCAACAAAAGACTACGTACCGAATTGCTTTTCAACATCCGTTTGGTTTCAGTTAGACGGTCCAGACTAAATTTTGCTCTACGGGTATTCACCATATTCACCCCACCTCCAATCATGCCAACCCACATGATACCTTGTCGGTCACGCAACAACGAAGCAACTTCACTGCTGGTTATCGTATTTTCCGATTCACCGGAATAACAATTCTCAAATCCCGAAAAAACAATCGGCCCATTCTGTAGAGGAAGAATACTCAAACCACTACGCGTTCCTACCCATAAAGAATGGGTATTCACATCTTCTGAAATGGCATAGATAAGATTATCTGAAATTGTATAAGGCTGCTTTTCATTATGGGTAAATGTAGTCCAAGTAGTTCTCTCCGGATCATAAGCATTGTGTAGTAAATGCAAACCCGATCCCCATGTACCGACCCATATATTCTTGTAACTATCCTGAAACACTACATGAGCGGAATTTCCAGAGTTCATCTTCGGATACTTCCAATATTTACCGGTTTTCTTCTCATAACGATACAGACCACTATTCCAGGTGCCAATCCAAATATCTCCTCTATCATCCTCAAATAAAGACTTTATAGTGGCCCTTGGGAATCCCCCTCCGGTATTACTTGTGTCATAAGCTAAAAAGCTGTTATCAATTTCCTTATACTCATAAAGTCCTATTTCCGTGGCAAACAGAATACGTTGATCACTCGTTACCAATATTTGTGATATACCTGTACTTGACAATTCTGCATTTTCTATCTTACGAACTTCTCCAGTGCGTTTATCCAATACATTCAATCCACTATAAGTTCCAATCCATAATCTATGGCAAGAATCCTCCGCTACACAAAATATGTTGTTACTGGACAACAGATCCGGACAATAAAGATTCGATTTATAAGTAGTGATAGAATAACCATCATACTGAAAAAGTCCGTTACGGGTAGATATCCAGATATAGCCGTCCCGGTCTTGATAGACCGATTGCACATCTTTACTGGACAAGGTATTCAATATAGATGAAGACCTAAATGCCAACGAATTATATTGGGGCATTATCACTGCCTGACACATCAAAGGGAAAAATATTCCAAAGCAAAAAATGAAACTCCAGATTTTATCTTTCATAGTTAGCATTAGTTTTCAATATAATTAATAACCGCAGGCAAATATACGTAAATATATATAAAAATATCTTATCCATTGGTAATTTTTTATTTCAATCATTCCATAATGAGCCATACCTAAGATATACTTGCTCCGCACCAACCCCGTACTTTCTTCGTCCAGAGGTACTTCTGAGTGGAGAATGTACGGAGCAAGTACGCTTCGGATAAGGCTCAAGTAAGGAGTGGATAGGAACAAAAGAAATAGGTTTGGTCTAAAATTCACCCTTTTTGACCTCAAAATGGTCATTAAAATAGCATGGAAAGTATTTTCTTTGCAGAGAGAAATAAATAAGAATATTCTTACCATATAATACACACGCTATGATGAAAATTGCCTTTTCTAAAATGACCAAGGGATTATTACTGTTTGTTTTTTTAGTATCTCTAAACGCAAACGCATCCTTATCACAAGCCAAAAATGATTCCGTATTTCATTTAGTTAAACCGGATTATCAGCTGAGTCCACTGACGGGCATGACTCGCCAACATTGGATGGATGCAGCAACCAATTTATTGGACGGAGCATTCAGCTACATCCACACATTGGATGATCCGATGCGTTTCCCCAAACAACCGGGAAAGAGCTATCCAACGGATGGAAAGTTCAACAAGACAGAAAATCTGGAAGGACTTTGCCGCACTATGTTTGTAGCAATTCCTCTATTAAAAGAAAATCCGGATTTGGTATTGAATGGAATCAAGGTCGGAGATTATTACCGGCAACAGTTGCGCAATATGAGTGATCCGTCGAAATCCGGATATATTCAACATCTCAAAGGTGGGCCAAGCCAGACACTTGTAGAATTCGGAGCACTTGCCCTATCGCTTACCGTGATGCCCGAAATTATCTGGGAACCATTGACTCAAAAGGAGAAAGACGATCTTGCTGCATTGATGCTTAGTTATGGCAACGGACCTACAATCGGTTCTAACTGGCGCTTCTTCAATATATTCGTCATGTCTTTCTTCAAAAACCAGGGTTATGAAGTCAAAGATGGTTATATAGATGAATTGCTACAAAAATCACTGGCACAATATCGTGGATACGGATGGTATAATGATAGCCCGGCCTATGACTATTATAGTATGTGGGCTTTCCAGATGTATGGCATGATTTGGGCACATTATTACGGTGAGAAATTTAATCCTGAAGCCGGACGCCAGTTTGTTAGCAATTTCCGTGATTTGGTTCCTAACTATCCTTATATGTTTGCTGAAGATGGTAAAATGAATATGTATGGACGCAGTATTACGTACCGTATAGCTGCCGCTGTACCTTTCCCACTGATGGGGTGGCTCAATGATCCGTCTATCAACTATGGATGGATGCGCCGTATTGCTTCTTCCACCCTGCTTCAATTCCTTGAGAATCCAGCATTGATGGAAGACCGGGTACCCACACTGGGATTCTACGGAGCTTTTGAGCCTGCCGTACAGATTTATAGTTGCCGTGGCAGCGTTTACTGGATGGGAAAAGCGTTCCTTGGATTATTATTGCCTGCTGATAATCCGTTTTGGACAGCTGTCGAGAATAACGGAGCTTGGGAAAAAGAGTTTCAACCCGGCAAGGTATACAATAAGTTCATGGAAGGCTCTAATACCTTGGTGACTAACTATCCCAATAGCGGCACTTCGGAAATACGTGCATGGTGTCATGAAGCAGTAGCTAAAGACTGGCAGAAATTCCGTTCTACCGAGAATTATAATAAACTGTCTTACAACACGGCATTTCCCTGGATGGCAGACAGTCCGGATGGCAAGGTATCTATGAACTATGCTGTACTGAATGCCAAACAAGAATGGGAAGTACTACGCCTCTACACCTTCAAGAAGTTTGAAGATGGAATTTACTACCGGGATGCAGAACTTGAAACAAACCCGGAAATCAAATTCCGCCTGGCAGATATTCCACTTCCTAACGGCATACTGCGTGTAGACAAAGTATCTTTCCCGATTACAACAGAATTACATTATGGACACTATTCGTTACCGGAATTAGAAAGTCCCATTGTTACAAAGGAACAAAAGGCCGGAGGATACACTGCCTACTGCATGGATAATGGAGCCTATCAGACAGCGCTTATCAATCTTCAGGGCTGGTCGGAAGTGGAATTTGTACAGACTGAAGGACTACATCCGGTAAGTAATAAATGTTCCGTAATCAATGTAGCCACCACTCATTCCGGTGATAAAGTCTTTATCACACTACAATTATGGAAAAAGAGTGGCAAGCCATTTACTAAAAAAGAATTGGCACCTGTAAAGTCCTTCAAACAGACCGGAGACACTATAACCATTTATTTCTCTGACGGAACGGTGAAGACGGTTTCTCTCTCCTGATGTAAGTTTCGGAAGGAATAGTTATCTTTGCCGCCAAAGTAAGAACTACAGAAGTTCTTCTACAGAAACAATATAGTTATGGCAGGCATCTACATACATATCCCCTTCTGCAAGACACGTTGCATTTATTGCGATTTCTATTCCACCACACGTTCGGAATTGAAATCGCAATATATCCGTGCCCTTTGTCGGGAGTTGACGGAACGCAAGGAATATCTGAAAGGGGAAGCTGTTGAAACCATTTATTTCGGCGGAGGTACGCCGTCACAATTATCGGAGGAAGACTTTAAAGAGGTTTTCAAGACGATTGAACAGGTTTACGGAACGAGGAAAGCAACAGAAGTAACTCTTGAAGCAAATCCCGATGACCTTACGGAAGAATATACCCAAATGCTACGTACTCTACCGTTCAACCGCATCAGTATGGGAATACAAACTTTTGATGATGCAACACTACGATTATTGAACAGGCGGCATAACGCCGCACAAGCAATAGAAGCAGTACAACGCTGTCGGCAAGCAGGTTTTCAAAATATCAGCATTGATCTGATTTATGGTTTGCCCGGAGAAACTGGCCAACGCTGGGCACAGGATTTACAGCAAGCAGTCAGTCTTAACGTGGAGCATATTTCCGCTTATCATCTGATTTACGAAGAAGGTACCCCTCTTTACAAAATGCTGCAACAACACTCTGTATCTCAAGTGGACGAGGACAGTAGTCTGAACTTCTTCTCCACATTGATAGATACTCTTTCTGCTGCCGGATACGAGCATTATGAGATTTCTAACTTCTGCAAACCTGGAATGTATTCCCGACACAATACTTCTTATTGGCAAGGTATCCCTTATCTGGGATGCGGTCCGTCCGCACATTCCTTTGATGGAGACTCGCGCGAATGGAATGTAGCTTCACTAAATCAGTATCTTTCATCTGTAGAACAGGGGCAACGTCTACACGAAACAGAACAACTGGATACACGAACCCGCTACAATGAATACATCATCACAGGTCTGCGCACAATGTGGGGAATATCCACTGAAGAGCTGAAAAGTAAGTTCGGCGACCGACTTTGGGAATATTGTTCGGAACAAGCCAAACCTTATCTGGAAAATGGGAAATTAAAGTTGCATAACGATCGGTTAAAGCTAACCAAGGAAGGCATTTTCGTCTCAGACGGTATCATGAGTGATCTCTTGGAAATAGAATAATTACATATACAACATGCCCGATCCTGATATATTTCAAGACCGGGCAACTTAACTAGAAAGATCTTTCTCACAGAGAAATAGTATACTCCAATCCTTTATCAGGAGCCACTATAAAATTCGTCACTTCGAAATTCATATCTCCACCTTTGATACCATTATCAAATCCGATACGGACGCTATAACGCGTATGCGGCTTCAGCGTCATATCCCGAAAATAGACCAGAGAAGTATCATGTGTCGTCTTTTTCAGTTTCAGAACTAAATCTGTAATATTGGTTACAGAGAGCATCACTCCTTTCTCATTACGACTGATTTCTTCTATTTTTACACATTTTTCAAAGAATGGACGGAGCAAGTCTTCACGTCCAATCACCAACTCTCGATAATAAGCAGCAGTGCGGCGATTGTCCAATGCCTCACGGATACCCTTCAAAGAACGTTCCTTCGCAAAGACGAATGTCATGGTACGATGTTCATCTTTGGAGAAATCATAATCAGTCTGAATAGGTTGATGGATATCGGAAGTACCGATCATTGTCAGATTCTTATCCAAACACCATTGAATGGCTTCGGGCATATATAGAGGACCATTTGCTACTTCAATGCCATGCATACAACCTTCATCATAAAGTTCTGTGTGCTGGGGCCACCACTTAGTAGTATCCGGTTGTTGGGCAGCCCATCCGGGATGATTCCAGAAGATAAATGCTCCCTGCTTTTTGGCTTCATTGAAAGCGTCTTTATACTCTTTTTGTTCCAATGGATTGGAGTCAGCCAGAAAAATGGCATTAAAGTGTCCGGGAGCCATTGGACGAGTAATCTCACTGCCTCTGATTAAAAGTATCCCCAGCTTTTCAGCCTGTTTCTGACAAAGATCAAACGAACGGTTATGATCTGCCACAATATCTTTTTTATGAGGACGATATTCGATGTGTTCTGTCAGAGAAATTGCATCCAATCCTTCGCGATAAGCTTCATCTACACGCACCGTAGGCCAAACCAGACCGTCAGAGAAGACTGTGTGCATATGAAAATCGCACTTCAAAGTAGTGTATCCATCTAAATCGGGAACTTGAATTTCATTCCGGCGTTGCGCCTGTACATTCATCAGGCAGGTTGCCAAAAGGAACGTACTTACTAATACTTTATTTACTTTCATGTTATCTATTTATTTTTATCATTAAAGTTACTATCACCAACCTGGGTTTTGAGGCAATAAAGCCGGATTTATCTGAGTAGCCGTCAACGGTATCGGACGCAAGTATTTCTTATCATCCCATTTACGTCCCTGGCTAAAGCCAAATTCAATATATCCGTGGTCACCTTCGGACAAACGATTGGTTTTGCCAATTACCACATATTGTACACCCTTAATCTTATCACCGGCTGCCGGTTCTTTATCTACCACAGCTACATCTTTTACACCATCGCCGTTCAGGTCATACGCTTCACCTTTCTGGGGAATGTAAATACCTTGCCATACATTTTCAATCAGGTCTCCTTGTTTCCAACGCATAACATCATCATAGCGAACTCCTTCAAAAGCCAACTCTACACCACGTTCACGACGTACTTCCAGAACCCATTTATCCGTTGTTTGATTTTTAAAGTAAGCAGCTACATACGGGTCATAAGTTGCAGGAACCTTCCCTTCTACTCCAGCACGTTCGCGTAATGGTTTGACCGTAGCATTCCATACCGTTTCATCGCATTCACCTAATTCTGCTTTTGCTTCTGCATAATTCAGCAATATTTCCGCATAACGAAAAATAGGAATAGAATTATTAGCCGTAGCCTTTCCTACATGCACATCATCATCTATAGCCCATTTGATAAGCTGATAACCGGTGGATGTCATAGAGAAATTAGGTGCATCTGGTTTCACCGTACCACTGATTTTTCGTTGGTAAGACGGTGATATAACTGTTTGCATCAGACGGCAATCACGATTCTGAAACTCATCCATATACTGCATGGTAGCATAATCCGTACGGTCGGTGAAACGACTACCATCGCGCATCAGATACATATTTACAAAAGGCCGTACCAACGACCAGTTTGCCCCAAATGAGGCTGAGAATAGTTTCCAAGTAATGGAGTGCATACGCAAATCTTTTTTGAAGGCGATACCCCAGATTACCTCCGTTGCGTTCAGTTCTTCCGAAGTAAACAACGAACGATACTGTGTCTCCACCTCTCCCGTATTCAGTAATTTATAAGGACCTTTCGTCATCAGTTCTTCGGATGCGGCAATAGAAGCACGCAAGAATTTTTCAACCGAGCTTTGCAATCCTAACTCCGCATGATATTTACGGTAGGTACCTTCGAACAGACAGATACGGGATTTGAGTGCTAATGCCACCCATTTCGTTATCAACGTACTACTTTCTGTCAAGGTCTTATCTGTGGAACAATTGGTACAGGCAAAATCGAGATCTTCCAATATCTTATCCATAACAACCTCACGCTTATCGCGTGGTTTGTATAGTTCATCTCTATTATCCACATCCAATGTCGTTTCATACCAAGGTACATCACCGAACGTTCTAACCATACCATAATAGAAATAAGCACGCCAGAAACGTCCTACACCTTCATTATGTAAATAAACGGCATCCGTTACTTTGCCTTTAGCATTAGGCAGATTATCGAGAAAGTAATTAATCTGTCGTAGATTTCCCCAGTCGCCGGTTCCCCAACCGCCTTGTTGGGTATCATCCCACGTGTCACCGATCAAAAAAGTAGTGGACGAACGGGTTGCACAAAAGTCTGCATACTGGTCTCCCCCCCAGGCTATTGTTTCTTCACTGGGTAGGAAACTTTGCAGAAAACCATTTGTATAAAGTCGTAAGTCCGACTCCGACTCCAGAAAGCCTTCGGAAGAAAAATTGTTCTCAGGCTCACAATTCAGAAAACTATCACAAGAGGTCAGAGCCAAAGCATACAAACCTATCAACCAATATTTTTTCATACTCATCTTCTGTGTTAAAAGGTTACATTAATACCGATTGTATAACTGCTTAAAATAGGATAACCATATCCGTCTCCATCAGTATTGGCAGTAGAACGGAAGTCTGCATCACCGGCACTGATACCTTCGGGATCATACATTTTTGTATGTTTAGCCAGTGGTGTCCATGTCAGCAGGTTTTCACCGGCAAGGTAAATCTTCAAATCCTGCAAGTGCAGTTTATCGCAAAATTTCTTATTAAAAGCATAATCTATTTGAAGATTTTTCAGACGGACATAAGCTACATTCTGTAAATAGCGATCATTAGCCTGGATACCCAACGCCTTTGTAGAACCATTTGCCAGATAGCCACGGTAACGGGGCCAATAAGCATCAGTGTTCTGGTTTTCTTCTGTCCATACATTATTTCCAGTATGCTCCTTCAGCATATAGCTGTAAGGCCGGTCATACTGCCCCCAGAAGAAAGCTGACTCACGATGCGGATACCAGTTTCGCTTGCCTACACCTTGAAAGAAAGCACTGATGCCAATGCCATTCCAATTGGCACTCAAATTAAAACCGAATTGATAGCGAGGCGTAGTATTTCCGATAACCTTCAAGTCACCATGATCATCCAATGTATTCTGACCATTATCTACCGTACCGCTTTTATCGAGATCGGCAAATTTCAGATCACCCGGTTTCAGAATATTCGTAGCGGATACTTTTAGTTTGGACTGGTCTGCATGAGCATCAATTTCAGCCTGATCTTTAAATAATCCTTCGATATGATATCCCCAGATAGTACCGATCTCCTGTCCCTCATAATAAGTGGAGAGTAGTTTCGTAGGATTATTGAATTTAGTAACCCAGGTACGGCTATCCCATAACATTGCTTTTACGCTGTAATTAAATGGCTTATTAGCCAGTGTAAAATTGTCACGCCACATAATCGAAAGTTCCCAACCCTTGGTTTCCATCTCCGCATTGTTGCCTTTAGGTGTAGCGGCCCCCAGTACGGCAGGTAAAGTAGGACCTACTGTATACATATCCGTTGTATAGCGTTGATAGTAGTCGAACACTATCGACAAACGGTTAGATAGCATATCGACATCCAGCCCAATATCATAAGTTGTTGATTTTTCCCAAGTCAGACTGTTGGGAACGATATTCGGAGTAGTGGCATACGTCTGCAATGCATCCCCCAGAATAACAGATGTTTTCTTAATGGGAATTGTAGAAAGATAGAGGTAAGGGCTTACATTACCGTTGCCCAGGCTACCGATGGAAGCACGGACTTTCAGGTTATCCAGCCAATTGCGGGTAAATTTCATAAAAGCTTCCTCAGAAATACGCCAGCCCAGTGATCCGGAAGGAAAGAACCCCCACTGTTGGTTCTCGGGAAACTTGGAAGAGGCATCATAACGCCCACTTACTTCTGCCAGGTAACGACTCTTATAATTGTAGTTCAGACGATAGAGGAAACCTACATAAGCCCACTCATTTCCTCCTTGTCCCGTAGTATAATAATCACCATCCATAAGAGCAAAACTCGGTTTAGTGGCACTAATCAGACCACGGCGATAAGTTTGTATCGTTTTATAATCTTGGTGCTCAAGATTCCAGCCCAACAGTACATTCAGGTAATGATCGGAATTAGAAAATTTAGGAATATAGTTACCGGTAATATTGCTTGAGAGATATTCCCTGTTATAATCCATATTTTCCAGAGAACTGAATGTGTTACGAGTTCCCATTATTTCCGGTCCCGTATAGTAATTGTACTGGTTCTCGGCTCTTAAACGGGTAGACTTGCTGCTGTAATAAGTAAAGTCACCTTTGAAGATCAATTGCTGTTTTATAGGTGTATACGTTAAGGTCGTCGTATTGCGTACATCCAGTTTATTGTCCTTTTGCCAGGAAGTCCCTTCTACAAAACCTGCCCATCCAATATATACGGCTGCCTCGGTCCAAGTGCCATCGGGGTTCTTCTCCATAGTCACCGGATATCCCTGATGTTGTGCCTGGCGGGTTATATTCTGACGGTCGTACATCACCATAGGCTGGTGGGAACGGAAAATCATGACATCCGTATTATTCTCCAACAAAAGAGATTTATTGATTTGTATTTCTCCTTTTGAACGGATATTATACTGCGTATACTTTTCGTCTCCGGCATTGTAAATGCCATCCTGATTATAGTAACGTCCTGACACATAATACCGGGCACGCTCATTTCCCCCACTAATGCTGACATTATGTTCAGTGGAATAGTTCTGATCTTTATAAATAATATCCAGCCAGTTGGTATTACCAAAGTATTCATATTCCCCCTTATCATTGACACGAACTTTATCCAGTGAAGGATCGGCATCGCGTCTTACCAATTCATTATACCAGTCTGTAGAGTACTTAAATACATTATTGATACCTCCCGGAGGCGCCTCCTGACCTTCCAGATAAGCCGTATACCAGCCATCAGTCCACTGCAAACCATTACTAACGATGCCATCTTCTGTCTTCACCGTACGCTGATGCATGGAGAAACTTCCGTTATAATTAATTTTCGTCTTTCCGGCAGTAGCATTCTTGGTAGTTACCAATATCACCCCGAAAGCACCACGCGCACCATAAATAGCAGCCGAAGAAGCATCCTTCAGTACAGATACACTTTCCACATCCGCAGGATTCACCGAGTTGAGATCGCCTTCCACCCCGTTTATTAACACAAGGGCACTACCGCCCGCACCAATACTTCCTGTTCCACGAAGATTGATGGATGGCGTACGCGAAGGTTTACCATCACTGAATGTAATGTTCAGTCCCGGCACCATGCCTTGCAGCGAACGGGAAATATTACTGTTGCTGCGCTCTGCAATCTGTTTGCTATCAATCTGGTCCACAGCACCCACCAGATTTACTTTCTTCGCCGTACCGTAACCTACAACCACCACTTCCTGCAGCTGTTGTGCATCTTCCTTAAGCACGATCTGCATTTGCTGGTCATCTTTTACCAACACTTCTGTCTCTGAGTATCCGATATAACTCAGCAACAGTTTTTGCCCTTTCTCTACATCCAAGACAAAATGTCCGTTCACATCAGTGATTGTTCCCGACTTTCCGTCTTTAATTCTCACTGTAACGCCGGCCAACGGTTCTCCTGAGACATCTTTTACGACACCTTTCAGTGGAACAAGATTAGCAGCAAGCAACATTCCTCCCCCTAAAACAAAGGTGAGGGCAACGGCAAAACGTTTGCTTACCAAACTCCATTCTAAAAAACATCTTTTTACTTTCATACTATTCAATTGATAAAATAAATCAAGGATCCTTTCGGGATGCAAAGATGGGAGGTGTAGATTTCAACTATACTACAAGGAAGTGAAGTTAGGATTTCAAGAAAATGATGGATATTTGAATTGAATCCCTTACCTTTGTCCCACAATTACATGAAAAGACAATATGACAGAACAGGAAGTCAGAAGATATCTACGGAAAATGAGCGAGCAGGACTCCCAGTCTGCTTTCCGGGAATTTTATGATATGACGTACGACCGCCTGTTCCGCATTGCTTACTACTATACCCATCACGAAGAATGGTCACAAGAGATCGTACTCGATGTTTTCATGAAACTTTGGGAACATCGTAAACAGCTATTAGATATAGCTAATATCGAAGATTACTGTTTCATACTCGTGAAAAATGCTTCTCTCAACTATATAGAAAAAGAGGAACGCCGCCCTACCCTATCAGCTGAAGTTTTACAAGAACCTGCAGACCAGGATGTATCTCCCGAAGATACTCTTATCAGCGAAGAGCTGTTTGCCCGTTACGTAAAAGCCCTCGACCGATTACCGGAGCGTTGCCGGGAAGTTTTTATCCTGATTCGCGAAGAAAAACAGACATACGCACAGGTTGCAGAGAAGCTCGACATCAGTACAAAAACGGTGGATGCACAATTGCAGAAGGCAACGAGCAGGCTAAAAGAGATGTTATTGAAATAGTTCATTGTACAGGATACCCCCCTTCTGAATGCTCTTCTACAGCTATAAATGACAGATTTTACAGGTATATGTACAGTTATTCATGGTACTTTACTTCTTGTTGGCTACTTTTGCTACCCAATAAAAGTGAATTCATATAAATCAATTCATTTTTTTATTCTAAAATTCTAATTACTTTTGTTTGCCATTTATTAATAATCTTGAAATCTATATGAAACACATAATTTTATTAGCCCTCATATCCCTGATTACTCTTACTCCCAACGCCTATGGTGAAATAGAGCTTCGGGCCAAGCAAATGAGAACCACCGATGGACTTCCCAGTAACTCTATTCGTAATATATACCAAGACAGTAAAGGATTCCTATGGTTAGGTACCCTAAACGGGCTTAGTCGCTACGATGGTAATTCTTTTCTTAACTTCCAACCGGAAATTAATGCCAACGGACGTATTTCGTTGATAGATAACCGAATCAATAAAGTAATAGAGGATCAGAACGGCTTCCTCTGGATAGGTACAGGACCTGAATTATATAGTTGTTATGACTTGCAGAAAAGCCGTTTTGTGGATTTCACCGGAAGTGGAGAATATGAGCAAAATTATGCCTATTCATTATTTGCCTCTAACGGAGATATATGGTTATACCACAGAACAAATGGTGCACGACACATTATAACTAAAAGTGACCGGACCATGACCTCCGTAGAATTTAAAACCGAACGTGGAAATCTGCCGGATAATAGAGTCCAATTTATAGAGGAAGATGAAGCCGGTCGTATTTGGATTGGTACGATGCGCGGGCTTGCATTCATTTCTAAAGGAGATTTTAATATTATAGACAGGAAGAACAATTTTATAGCTTCCATCACACACGAACGGGATATGTTCTTCCTAACGGATGATGGCTATGTATATTGGTATAATACCACCTCTGGAAAACTATCCAAATCGGCAGAACTTCCTGCCGGAAAAATACGTTCCAACTGTAAATTTGCATTTAAAAATCAATGGATTATTTTCACTTCCACGGGTACATACAATTATGATTTCAACTCTCATAAGGTGACAACTGATCCCAAACTGAACATCAAAGAAGGTATTGTACTCAGTGATAACCGTGATAACTATTGGGTATTCAATCATACAGGGAAAATCTACTATATTCTTTCAGAAACAGGAGAAACAAAAGAACTACAACTAATACCCAAAGATAAATTAAGCTATATTGATAATGAACGTTATCATATAGTACATGACTCCCGAGGAATAATTTGGATTTCAACTTACGGCAATGGTTTATTCGCCTACAAGCCATCTGAAGATAAATTAGAACACTTCGTTTCTAATACAAAAGATTCTCCCATCGGTTCGGACTTCCTATTGGCCATTATGGAGGACAAGGCGGGAGCTATTTGGGTAAGTTCCGAACATTCCGGATTATCACGCATCACAATATCCAATGAAGGGATAACCCGCATCTATCCGGAGTCTCCGGATCTCTTCGACCGTTCGAATACCATTCGAATGTTGAGTCGGACGGACGATGGAAATATATGGATAGGAACTCGAAGAGGAGGATTATATAATTATGATATTCATTTAAAACCTCAATATAATAATCAGTACCTCCATTCCAATGTTTATTTTATTACTGAGGATGATCGTGGAAAACTTTGGATGGGAACCCGAGGAGAAGGATTAAAAATAGGAGATACATGGTATAAAAATATTCCTTCCGATCCATCATCATTAGCAAACGATCATATTTTCTCTATTTATCGTGATAAAAAGGACCGTATGTGGATAGGTACATTTGGAGGAGGCTTGGATCTGGCCGAACCGACAGCCGATGGCAAGTATAAATTCCGCCATTTTTTCCAGCAAAAGTATGGATTAAAAATGGTAAGAGACCTGTTAGAAGATGAAAACGGTATGATATGGATGGGTACCAGCGAAGGATTTTGCATTTTCCATCCAGACTCACTGATTGCCAATAGTGACAATTATCATTTATTCAATAACGTAAATGGTAAATTCTGTTCTAATGAAATCAGATGTCTGTTCCGTGATAGTAAAGGAAGGATGTGGGTAGGAACTTCCGGGGCTGGAATCAATCAATGTACTCCTACAGATAACTATAACTCTCTGGAATATGAACACTACGGAATACCGGAAGGGCTGGTAAATAATGTGGTAATGTCTATCGAAGAAGACAACCAGGGAAAACTATGGATAGCAACAGAATATGGTATTTCCAAATTCACTCCCGAAAACCATTCGTTTGAGAATTACTTCTTCTCCTCCTATACACTGGGAAATGTTTATACGGATAATTGTTCATGTAAAGGAGCAGATGGGAAACTTCTTTTCGGAACAAATTATGGCTTAACAGTTATCGACCCGAAGAAGATGCTGGGAAATGAAGCTTTCTCCCCCATTGTCTTTACCAATTTAAAAATCAATGGAATCCAAATGAATCCCGAAATGAAAGATTCTCCCTTGGCAGAACAATCTTTGGCGTATTCCGATAAAATCACTTTAAAATATTTTCAAAACTCCTTTATTCTAGACTTCTCCACTTTCGATTATTCGGACAATGGACAGACTAAATATCGATATTGGTTAGAGAACTACGATAAAGGATGGAGTGACCCTTCTTCATCAAGTTCTGCGGCTTTCAAATATCTCAATCCCGGCACTTATACTCTCCATGTGAAATCTTGCAATGGAGCCGGTATCTGGAATAACGACGAAACTATTTTAAAGATAGTTATTGTCCCTCCATTCTGGAAAAGTAGCTGGGCCATGTTAGGATATGTCATTCTAATCATAGTAGTCTTGTTTTTTGCCTATCGCATTGCCAGCAATTTCAATCAATTACGCAACCGCATCCATGTAGAGGAGCAATTGACAGAATACAAGTTAGTATTCTTCACTAATATTTCCCACGAATTCCGTACTCCTCTCACATTGATTCAAGGCGCATTGGAGAAGATACAGCGCATTAGCAATATTCCGAATGAGCTGACCTCTCCATTGCATATAATGAATAAAAACACCCAGCGTATGCTGAGACTTATCAACCAGTTACTGGAATTCCGAAAAATGCAAAATAATAAGTTAGCATTGTCACTGGAAGAAACAGATGTTATCGGCTTCCTTTATGAGATATTCCTCAGTTTCGGTGATGTAGCAGAACAGAAAAATATGAAATTCCTTTTCAAACCATCCCTGCCATCTTATAAGATGTTCATCGATAAAGGAAACCTGGATAAAGTGACTTACAATTTATTATCGAATGCTTTCAAATACACCCCTGCCAATGGTACCATCATTTTTTCTATACAGGTAGATGAGGCAAAGAAAACTATACACATTCAAGTCTCTGATACAGGAGTAGGCATTCCTAAAGAAAAACAACATGAGCTATTCAAACGCTTTATGCAAAGCAGTTTCTCAGGTGATAGCATCGGAGTTGGATTACATCTTACGCATGAATTGGTACAAGTGCATAAAGGCACCATCGAATATAATGATAATGAAGGGGGAGGCTCTATTTTCACAGTTTGTCTTCCTACCGACAAGACAGTTTATACAGAGAAAGATTTCCTTATTCCCGGCAATGTGTTATTAAAAGAAATAAATGAACAAGCACCCGCTTTGAGTGAACGTGCTCCAGCCACTTTAGAATCTCCTCAACCAGCAATTCCTCTGAATAAACGAAAGGTGCTGATTATTGAAGATGATAATGACATTCGTGAACTGTTGAAAGAAGAAATTGGCACTTACTTTGAAGTAGAGGTGGCAGTAGATGGAACATCCGGCTTTGAAAAAGCCCGTACTTATGATGCCGACTTAATCATTTGTGATGTTCTGATGCCTGGAATGAGTGGGTTTGAAGTTACTAAAAGATTGAAATCAGACTTTGCAACCAGTCATATTCCTATCATTTTATTAACTGCACTCAGTTCTCCGGAAAAACAATTGGAAGGAATTGAATCCGGTGCAGATGCTTATATATCCAAACCATTCAGCATTAAATTCCTGCTGGCACGGGCATTCCGCCTTATAGAACAACGGGAAAAACTCCGCGAGAAGTTCTCCAACGAACCGGGTATTATACATGCAGCCATGTATTCCACCGATCGTGATAAAGAATTTACCGACCGTCTGGACATCATATTAAAAGCCAACATTTCGCGTTCTGATTTCTCAGTAGAAGAGTTTGCCCAACTTATGAAACTGGGACGTACGGTATTCTATAAAAAGATACGAGGTATAACCGGATACTCACCCAACGAATATTTACGTATCATGCGTATGAAAAAAGCAGCGGAATTATTGTTATCGGAAGAGCACCTTACGGTAGCAGAAGTGGCTTACAAAGTCGGCATAAACGATCCGTTCTATTTTAGTAAATGCTTTAAAGGTCAGTTTGGCATATCACCTTCTGTATATCAAAAGGGAGGTGAAAAGACTCGGGAAGAACCGGAATAAATTACAATATTACATATATCCGTATTATTTTACTGGAAAACAATATGGATTTCGGCCTATTTTTCATTTCCATGCCCTTTGCTCTAAAAGGGCAGGAGATTCCTAAGTATTACGACAACCCGGTACTGTCGGGATTCAATCCTGACCCTTCAATTTGTAGGGTTAATGATGACTATTACATGGTCACTTCTTCCTTCATCTGGTACCCCGGAATCCCCATTTATCATAGCAAAGACCTTGTAAATTGGGAAGTTATAGGACATGCTATTGATCGTCCCGACATGATAGACATGAATGGATTGAATGATAACGATGGCATCTGGGCAGTTACTATACGTTATCATAACGGAATTTTCTATCTGATTACCACTGCTCATAAAAACGGAGAACATTTCTACATAACTGCCACTGATCCCAAAGAACCATGGTCTGCCCCTGTATGGCTGAAAGATACAGCAGGAATTGATCCTTCCTTATTCTGGGATGATGATGGCAGATGTTACTATACAGGTAATTTCTGGGATTTCAAAAAATCATGACCTGCACAATGTGCTGTATGGATGCAGGAATTAGATCTTTCCCAAGGAAAACTCGTCGGTGAACGGAAAATATTAACTTACGGACATGCCAATAATGCAACGTATGCCGAGGGCCCCATATTTATAAAATTGACGGAAAGTATCTCTTATTGATGGCAGAGGGAGGTTCAAGTTGTCATCATGCCATAACCGCACACCATAGCAAATCATTATGGGGACCTTATGTAGCAGCTAAAGTCAATCTGGTACTCACTCACCGACACTTGGGCAGCAAGTACCCTCTGCAAGCTTTGGGCCATGCCGACCTTGTGCAAACTCAAAAAGGAGAATGGTATTCGGCTTTTCTGGGAAAAAAATGCTAAATGAGTATAATCCCCTTGCAAGGGAAACCTTTATGTGTAAAGTAGAGTTCGAAGATTCCACTCCGATTTTCAATCCGGGGATGGGCATGATATTGCCTAAACAGGAAAGGCCGGACCTTCCGTGAACACCTGTTAAAGCTAAACCGACGCGGGACAATTTTGATTCTCCCACTCTTGGTTCAGAGTGGTACTTCGTAAGGATACCTCAAAAGGCATTCCATAATCTGGCAAACGGTCAACTGGCTTTGACATTACAACCAGAAATAGTAGACAGCCTAGTAAATTCAGCTATGATTATACAGAAAACCAAGCATCATCAATTCAAGGCAACTACCCTGTTGAATTTTCAGACAAAGAAAGATAATGAACAGGCTGGATTGATTCTTTACCGAACTGCCAACGGATATTACAGTCTGCTGAAAGATAAGTCCGGCATTGTTTTAATAAAGAAACACCTTGGAAAAAAAGAGATTATCGAACATATCCCATATAACAAACAAGAGGTGTTTTTATCTGTAGCAGTTAATAGTACAGAAATACAGTTCAGCTTTGGAGAGACTCAGCAGCATATGACAAATATTGGCAGTATTCAGAATGTAGCACCTTTATCGGATAACAAATTCAATAAATTCAACGGTACCGGTGTTGGAGTATATGCTACGAGCAATGGGAAACAATCTAGAAATAAAGCTCTCAATGATTGGTTTGAATATATTTCAGACAAAAATTAAAAGGCACATAAAAAGAAAAATTTGCAATAAATTTCGGGACTATCCATCTTATGAGATAAAAAGAATGGTCTCGTGAGATGGATATTTTTATATCACGAGACCATTTTCATTAGTTTATTTTCGGCTTCAATTCATCCGGAGATCCTTTTGTATATGATTTCACATCACCTGCCACTTTTTTAAATAAATCACTGATCCGTTCCGGCTCTATTGTATACATCGGACGGAAATGATCAGAATTCATATAATCCAGAATCGCTTTATGCATCTGTCTGGCAACAATACGTTCGTCAGTATTTGTAGTAAGGTCCATGGTAGACATTATCAATTTACCATTGAGCACTTTAGCTTCAAACAACATACCAATCTTCCGGCTCAGAAACCAAGTGTCTATGCTCTGGATTGTAGGTTGAAAATCGGCAGGAAAGTCAGTGAACTGCATCACTTGGGCACGATTCAAAAGTTCCCACCACTGCAAATTACTATGATATTCCGTTGGAAACTCACGGAACAAAGGGTGCTTGGGATTTACCAGAATGCCTGTAGTATGCGGAGGACGCATTTTAAACCAAGATGTATTCCAAAAAACAGGTGTGAACATCTGAGACACCTCTTTCCCATAACTGACTTTACCGGCAGCAAGAATTAAAACTTTTCCACCACTTTGCAAGATATCTAAAGCCTTAGTATCTAACGTGTCCGTAGTATAAACATCATTCTGTACCAATTCCACCTTTTTGGGGTATACCCAGAAGTTCCAATCATTTACAGCTTCAGTACCCTCAATACGAACTTCCAGATTTAATTCCGTCGGTTTCTTTATCTCCCCAAGAGGAAATTCGATATGTCCCAAAACGTGAAGATTACCGATAGGAATGTCCTTATTCCCTAACGTATTGCGAGTATAAACTTTACCGTACACATCCTTTATGGTATACGTCACTGGAGCATGTTTTAAGGCTTTCTCACCGAAATGAGCAATTTCAATATCAGCAACGAATGCCTCATCATTCGTATATACAAACTTGTCCGTACGCATCAATGGTACAGTGGGTGAACAGAACCGCCTCCATTCTTGTGCATTAATATATCCTTTCTCTTCAAAGAAAACATCAAGTACTCCTACAAGTGCCGTCCCCTGTCCTGAATAATCATTCAAGGCCAGCAATTGGAATCCTGCATAATCAGGAGTACGCAGTGTCTTTTCTATCTCATACTTATAACATAACGTTTGCAATTTACCCGATGCCATCATAAAACAATGCGCTTGTTCTCCCATCTGGTTATCGTTCAGAATATCACGGAATATTTCAAAATTCCTGGCTTTGTTCACTCCGGTATATTTCCGTATCTCGTTAAAGTTAGGGAATACACACCACTGCCCTGTCTCATGTGATACATACGGCTGACTCACTGTATCAATGCGACTCTGCATGTGATAGTCATCGTTAGTTTGCGGACGCTTCTGCCTCCAGGTAAGTCCACGAGCACCAGCCTTCACATGATATTGATTACGAGGTTGCCATTGCCATCCGCCACCAACTGATGCTCCTGTATATACTCTACGCGGATCTGTATTCTCCCAATAATCTACAAATTTGGTAACCCAGTCCACCCAACGTCCGCTCGGCTCATTTCCACATGCCAACATACAATAAGAAGCATAATTACCATAAGCTTTGGTCAGTGCTATGGTTTCGTCCATTAAATATTTATCGATTGGTTGACCTAATCCCAGTTTCGGACCATGGTTAGGCCAACTCGGACCTTCAGGCTGCAAATAGAATCCCACAAGGTCGGCAGCTATGAAAGCTGCTTCAGGAGGACAGAAAGAATGAAACCGCATATGATTCAATCCATAACTACGACAAATGCGAAAAACCCTTTCCCAACTTTCCACATCCATAGGTGCATAACCTGTTAAAGGGAAATCGCAATTCTCTACTGTTCCGCGTAACATCGTTTTACGACCGTTCACATAGAACCATTTACCTTTAATCTCAAAACGGCGCATACCAAACTGAATTTCTTTTACCTCTTTCCCTTTGCCGGTACTGATTTCAGCCGTCAGTTTATACAATGCCGGATTAAATTCATCCCAAAGCAACATATCATCTCCCATAGGTAAAACAATCTCTTGCTCCGCGATGCCATTCATCACTTTTACATCGTGGGTAACAGTCGGAAGTACATGACGCTGTTCCGTATTAAAGCTCCTTGCTGACAACTTCACCTGAGCAATTGCAGTACTTTTATCCGAGGATTTTATCAGAAGTTTCACTCTTGCCACCTTTTGCTCCGGTTCCGAATATACCTGAATATCTTCTAAATAAACCTTTGGAGTAGTCTGTAAACAGATACGCCCAACTATTCCATTCCAGTTTCCCTGCGTCTGGTCGGTGATACTGTGTGAATCAGGTCCTACATTTATATCTTTGATACGATTATCTATCCGGATAGCTATCCTGCATTTACCAGGGCTCATAAACTGTGTAACATCATATACATGCGCCACACATAAACTATTCTGCATTCCTACTTTATGACCATTCACCCAAACAGTAGACTCAATATGCGGACGTTCCAGAAACAGCACAATACGGTCTTTCTTCCAATCTTTAGGGAGATTAATTTCTTTTTGGTACCACGCTACTCCTACATAATGTTTATCAGGAGTTAAGAAGAAGGGTAGCTTCACATTTCCTTCTCTGCGATACTTCTCCATATACGGATTGTAATAATAGGAACTGTCATAAAGACTTCCGGTCCACCGGGTGCAAACCGTTACATCATCTCCCTTTAATCTTTCGGGCATTGAACCGGGCAACTCAATCATATCTTTCAGTGCTTGGTTAAACCACTTTTCTTTCTCTCCTATATCCTGCCTGTCTATTTCAAAATTCCAGTCTCCGGATAAATCAATTGTCTTCTGCGCTCCCATCTGAAGAACGGATAGAAGCGACAGCATAATTAATAGTATTTTTCTCATAATTAGTATGTTATTATTTATACGAAAAGAGAGCGGCTTCACAGTCGCTCTTCTTTCTTGATTGAATTCAATCTCTACCTTACATAACTTTTGTTTAAAATATATCTTTTATTCCCAACCCGGATTCTGTGTCAGATTTGGATTTTTCGATCTTTCTGACTGAGGAATCGGAAACAAATACATCTTGTCATCCCATTGGCGTGATACATTCTTGCGCATGTAAGTAATGTTTCCATCGGCTTCCTTTATCAGCTTCATTTCCACAATATTCCTGAAATATTTGTCAGCCTCTTTCCAACGACGAACATCCCAGAAACGATGGCCTTCGAAAGCCAGTTCAACAAAGCGTTCGTTACACAACTTAGTCCAGAATGTATTGGCATCCATTCCTTGTTCAAAGTCCGGCATACCAGCACGTTGGCGTGTCTTGCTGGCAGCAGCACGGGCCGACATCGGGAATTCCATGCTGGTAATATCTGCGCCACCCAGATACTTGAATACAGCTTCTGCATAATTCAAATAAACTTCGCCCAGACGGAAAGTCAACCAAGTATGACGAGACTCCTTAAACTTGCTATTGCTGGCCAATGAGATGGCACCGTTACAAAGTTTTTTGAGGTAATAGCCTGTCGGTGTGGCTCCAGTCAAAGGCTCACCATTGATGCCCCCCTGGAATGTTTCAATCTTGGCGGCACCGGAATAAGTAGGCCATTGTGCACCGTTTACAGCTACCGTAGCCTCCAGGCGCGGATCGCGATCCTGATAAGGATTCTTCTCATCATACCCCGAGCCGTCTTCACCGATCGATTTACCGTTGAGCATATCGTAAGCATCGACTAAATTCTGAGTAGGACAGTTTCCTCCCTTACCACCTTCAATGCCCACAGGGTAATTGTTGGTTTCCACTAAGTTATCGCCGGATGAATTTTTATAATAACGGCGACCGTAGAGGATTTCCTTCATAATGCCGGGCGTATTGAAACTTCCGGCATCCCACAAATCCGCATAATTGGCAGTAAGGCCTTTGCCACGTTTATCGGCAGCATCGAGCAACTCTTTGGCATACAAAGCTGCCATATGATAGCGTTCCTTGTCACCACTTGGATTGAACAGCGGGCTGGCCCAATACAAGGCAGCACGGGCTTTCAATGCGAGCACGGCAAGTCGGTCCGCGCGACCGGTCTCTTCCGTACCTGTAGAAAATTCTCCCAGATTACTGTAATCTTCGATAATCAATGATTGGATTTCCGCACATTCATCTATGATGAACTTAAAGATTTTATCTGCCGAAGTCCGTTCTAACGAATTGACTTCTTCTGCCGTGATTTGTTTGGTCACCAAAGGTACATCACCATATTGGCGAACCAAGCAGAAGTAGAAGTAAGCACGCATAAAACGGCTTTCATACTTGTAGTTCTCATAACGGTGAAGTTGGGCGGCATAGTCGTTGTTCAGCTTCAGTTCATCGAATGACAAGCCCTGCAATTCGTAAATCACGTGGTTGCAAGTACTGATGCCTTTATACATGCTACTCCAGACTGACGCCTTTGCATTGGTAGGGCTCCAAGCTCCATTGTAGAAGTGCTCGATACCATTACCCAAAAGACTGTACTCACTTTCGTCTGTAGCAGATGCCTGCATGGCGCCCGATGAGTAGTTACCGAAGTCATAGTCCACGGTGTTATAGATGTCGGTCATGAATCCACCTACATTACCGAAGTTCTGTGTTATATAGTCCTTGTCGAAGATGTTGTACTCATTGTAGTCCATCTGATCAGAACATGAAGCCAAGCATCCGGCTGCACACACGACAAAGACAGATTTCCATATTTTATTGCTCATAATTCTAATGTATTAATTCGTTCATAAAATTAAAACGTAACACTCAGCCCCAACGCAACGCTTTTCGTCATAGGATTGATTCCATACGCTTCGGCGTCGTTCTCATCTATATGGTCGAAACTGAGGAGGTCAATGCCACGTACATACAATTTAGCGGCGTTTACAATTTTCGTCTTTTTCAGCCAAGAAGCGGGCAACTTGTAGTACACTTCCAGATTGCGCAACTTGATAAATGAGCGGTCGGCCAACCACAGAGTAGATGTCTGGTAGTTGTTGGCATTGCTTTGGCTGCTCAGACGCGGGAACTTGGCATTCTGATTCTGTGGTGTCCAACGATTGTCGTAAGCATATTGCGAGATATTGGTGTTGTTTATCAACGGCCAATACATGCTCTTGGTGTTGAGAACGGCACTGTAATTGCCTGTCCCCTGGAACATGGCATAGAATCCGAGTCCTTTCCACTCCGCACCCAAATGCAGGCTGTAGTATATTTCCGGGCAAGTGGTGCTGTAGCCGATAGCCACTTCATCGTTGGTATCGATGATGTTGTCGCCATTCACGTCGCGATACTTTATATCACCGGGCTTCACCGTAGAGAAATTCTGTGTGGGACTTGCAGCGATGTCTGCTTCATCCTTGAAGAAACCGATAGCTTCCAATCCGTAGAGTTGTCCGTAAGGATTTCCCGTCTGGACAAGATTCGCATATTGGCGGGGTTCTTCCAGCATTTCCTTGATTTCGTTTTTGTTCAACGAGAAGTTACCGCCGACATTAAATTCCACTTGACCGAGCTTTTTGCTATAATCAAGACCAACTTCTATACCCTTACTATCCACGATACCTGCATTTTCATACGGAGGCTCCATGCCGAAAATTTCCGAGTATTTGCCTTCCGAAGTCACCCAAATGTTTGTACGGTGTTCTTTCCAAAGGTCAAGAGTCACATCCAAACATCCGAAAAGTTTCGCATCCATACCAACATTGTATTTATAGGCCTTTTCATGGCTCGGATTGGTGGTAGCCACCCGTTCAAGGTAAGAACGTCCGAAACTAGAGTTCCAACCGCTGTCGAAAGGATAAGTACCTCCCGAAGTGCCATACTGCTGGGCATAGTATGACCAAACTTCATCACCCGGTAAGTTGTCCACATTGATGATACCTGCCGATCCACGCAGTTTCAAGAAGTTCACCCATTCCACATTTTCCATGAACTTTTCTTTGGAGATGACCCATGCGGCCGACAAAGTGGGCGAAAAAGCCCATTTGGTACCGGGAGCCAAACGGCTACTGCCACTTTCTACCAAAGCGAGGTCAACGAAATAACGGTTCATGTAACCATAATGCGACCACCAGGTAATGTTCTGACGATTCACCGTGTTGTTGACGCCATTCGGGTCGTTATTCTCGTAGTCCCACTTCAACTGGCTGTAGATGCTGTGGTCGCCGAATGTCCGCTGATAGTTAAATCCCACATCGAAATGGAGTAGACGGTCAAATTCATTAGTTTTCGCATCTGTTCCCATTTCACTATCCTTTCCATAAATTTCACTCTTTACAGTAGGCTCGGAAGCACCGTCCGCCCATGTAGGCGCATTGACACTGTAGACATACTCTTTGCTATGGTCTTCATAGATATTGGCTATATTGTCATAACTGATGCGTACGAACGCATTCAATCCTTTTGTCAAGCCGGAAAGGTCCTGAGTCAGCTTCATGTCGGCAAAAAGCGAACGGGTATGATTTTTGTAATAAGCGGCTCCGATGCTCTGTGCCACAGGATTTTGTGTACCTGCCCATGTGTCGCTACCTCCCCAAATACCGTTCTCATCCCTGATGGGGAATGCGGCAGAGGGCACTGTGTAAACCAGATCCCAAAGGTCAGCCTGCGCACCCGGTCTTGACGTTTCCTGCAATACGCCCAACAGATTCACCTGCAGATCGGTTGTCTGGGTCAGGTTGATATCCATGTTCATGCGTAAGTTGCCTTTTACGTATTTGTCTTGTGTGGAATAGCCTTCATTTGCACCCGGTTCTTTCACAAATCCTTTGTTGGAAATCAAATCCAGCATGGTATAGTAACGGAATTTTTCGCCGCCACCGCGGAATTCGATGTTATACTTATTGGTCATCGCATTGTCGCGGAACGTTTCATCCACCCAGTTCACGTTCGGATAGAGATAAGGCATGGTTCCATCGCGCAAAGCATTGAGCTCTTGATTGCTGTAACGCCCTGTCAGACCATCGTTGATACGGGCTTCGTTGACGGCCAATCCATACGTATAGGCATCTACGAATTTGGGTTTGTTGGCAAGCGAAGTAAACAAATGATCGTATGTCACCTTGACACTGCGCGAGTTGTACTTACCGCGCTTAGTCACGATATTGATTGCTCCATTGATTCCCTTATATCCATAGAGGGCGACTGCTGCCGCATCTTTCAGGACGATGACGCTTTCCACTTCTTCGGGAGCGATGCTTACAATGTCTCGCTGTATACCGTCGATCATGACCAACGGCGAGTTCTTGCCGTTCAATGTTTGCAGCCCGCGTATATAGAAAGTAGGATTCACATCTGCATAACGACCACCGCTCTGCAACGATATCAGGCCATTGCCCTGACCAATAATGGAGTTGCCGATATTCTTGGCACTACGACGGTCGGTAGTTTCGGAACTAATGACCGACACGGAACCGGTAGCCTCCTCACGGGTCAGCAATCGCTCGGCACCTACATCTATGGTCTGGCCTACAAACTTGTCGGTCTGCTCTTCGTTTGATTCCTGTGCCGTCGTCGGCAGGCACAAACCAGCAAAGAGCGACAACACAATTATATATTTTTTATTCATAACGTATTATTTTACTTTATACCTTTTGATTGTTCATTATTAAAGGGGTTACCATCCGGCATTCTGTACCAAACCGTAATTCTTGTTCACTTCCGTAATAGGGAACGGTTGTAAGTACCACTTCGGATCAAAACCATCTTTCCACCAAATACGGGTGTCAGTGATTTGGAAGCGTTCGAAGTCGAAGTGTGACGGTTCGTAGAAGTTAGGATCGTCTTCCTCCAAGCCTTTGTTGAAAGACTTATTGTACCACTGTTCTTCGGAACGTACCCAATCATTACCATTCTTCACCAAACGATAAATACGCAAGCCGTGAAGCGGACGTTCCAACAAGTCGGCACGCTTATAACGGATCAAGTCGAAGTAGCGTTCGTTTTGGAAAGCCAATTCGCAAGCACGTTCACGCATGATTTCCGCCAGCAGATTTTCTTTGTTAGATGTCAGGTCCTTATCGGGATTGCATTCCACCAGTCCTTTCAGACCCACGCGAGCACGTACGGCATCCACGTAATCGATGGCTTCCGTGAAACTACCTCTGGTCTGCACGATGGCCTCCGCGTATGTCAAATAGATGTCGCTCAACATGATGGCATTCCACTGCGGGAACTTCCTGTTCATGACACTACCTACCAGATATTTCAGCATACGGTAACCGGTGGCATATATCCCTGAATTGGTTTTCGGATCTTGTTTGGCATTAGTACCACCTACCCAAGTTTCCCAGTTATTACCGCTGGCACGTCCGTCACCCCAGTTCACGGCTTGGCGTGCACCGTTTACCACTGCGGTTTCATACAGACGAGGGTCGCGGGTATAGCGGATATTCTGCAACTGTTGTTTGCCTTTCACGGTATCGCCTTGAATGAACATATTGTCCAATCGGCCTTCTTTCTCCGCTTTTTCCCAATCGAACGGAGTACCGTCTGCCCAAGGGAACATCTCGACGTATTCTTGCGTAGGACAATAGGCGTAGCGACCATTGGTTTTGCTACCATCTACCGCAGAGCCAAATCCCAAATTGAACCAGCCATAATCATTACCACTGGCATTTTTACTACGGCGGACACTATGCAGAATTTCAGTACTGTTTTCCAGAATGTAGCCGCTACGGTAGGCATAACGGTAATCCTCCTGCGTATTTCCGGCCGGTTTTATCAACTGATAATGCCCCTGGCTTCTCATTTGTGTAAAGAAATCATCGCATGCGCCTTTCAGTTTCGTCCACAGTTCGGGTTTGCTGCCACCATACCAAGCGCAGGTATCAGCTTCATTTTCCAGCGTATATTTGCCTTGATAATAAGGTTGCAAATCATTGAACAAAGGAGACGCGGCGAAAGCCAGCACCTTACACTTCAACGCCATAGCACCCGCCAAAGTCCAGTGGCCTGTTTCCGACTGTGCTTCCGCACCGGTGTAAGCCCACGGCAATGCTTTGTTGGCGATTGCTGTATCCAGCAGTTCCAGCATGAAGTTCACGGTAGATTCCACACTGCGCCGGGGCAGGTCGTAACTGCTTTCGGAGCCGATAAACGACTGGCGGATAATAGGCAGACCGCCATACCAACGGAAAGCGATAAAATAAGTATAAGCCAGTAGGCATCGTGCTTCGTCTGCTATACGGGCTTTCTCGGCATCGCTCATGTCGGGCACTTCATTAATGCGTTCAATCAGCATCCAGCTGTGACGCACATTCTCCCAGATAAATTCGTTCGTATAAGGATAAATATTGCCGTTCTTTTTGTCATCAATAGCCGAACTCAGCGCACCGGCATAGTATTTGGAAAACACTGTGGTATTGTTGAAGAAAAGATGGAAGTCATCCCCCAACGCATCGGGCATTCCTTTCCAATAGTTCTGGCACTGCGGAGCAGCGTTCGTGGAATTGGTGGGCAGATTGTAATACTGTGTAGAGTAAATACTCGCCAAGAAGTTACGGGTATATTCCGGATTGGAAAACACCTCATCGGCAGTCACCGTGCCGCCCGGAGCCTTTTCCAGAAATGCGTTTCCGAACTTTATCTCATCCGTACAAGAAACCATTCCGAGAGTAGCCACAGCTGCCACACCTATGATATATTTGATATTCAGTTTCATTTTTGCTTAAAAATTAAGTTTCAGACTAATGGTATAAGTACGTTGAAGCGGGTATGAGGGCGAAGCGCTGGCACGTGTTTCGGGGTCACCCCAAATGAAAGGAGTAAAGGTCAGCAGATTGTAACCGCTCAATGCCACTTGGGCACGATCCAATCCAATCTTCTTGAAGAAAGGAAGTTTCATGTTATAAGCAAGCATAATCGTCTTCAAACGCAGATATTTCGCATCTTTTTCATAAAGAGCGCAATCCTGATAGTTGTTGTTAGCTCCGTTGGACCAAGTGGCGCGCGGATATTCATAATCCTGCCCCGGTCTGTCGGGATTCCATGTATTCTCAACATGATATTTCAGCAAGCCGCCGCGGTCTTTCGTCGTACGGTCCAGGAACGGATAGCGGAACACGTCGCTGATGACACGCGATACGTCCCAAGAACCCGTCCACTGCATGTTGAATTCGAAATCTTTCCATGCAAAACCGGCATTCAGACCGGCAATGTATTGCGGGTCGTCGGTATAGCCCAACTCACGGGTCTTATCGTCTTCATTGATTACGCCGTTACCGTCCAAGTCCACAAACACGGCATCACCGTCTTTCAAGTTAACGAGCTGTTTCGGGAAAGGCTGGCCGAATTTTTCTTCGTACAAACGGGGCGTGTCTTCGTCATAGAAACGGAAGAATTTGTACATATAGCGAGCACCGATCCGGTGTCCCTTCTCATACTGGTAAGCATTGGTATAGGGAGATTCCTTTTTCTCGATAATCTCATTCTGGTTGTGAGAGAGGTTCAGCGTAGTCCAATAGCGGAAGTTATCGTTCACCTTGTGATTCCAGTTCAAGGAAACTTCCCATCCCCAGCTGTCTACCACACCCAGATTGGCGTAAGGCGGCTGGAAGCCTACGATGGCGGGTGCAGTGTAGTCTTTCAGCAGGATGTCCGTACGGTGTTCCTTATAGTAGTCGAAAGTGGCACGCAGACGGTCGTTCCATAAGTTGACATCGATACCGTAGTTTTGTTTGAACGCCTTTTCCCAAGTCACCTCTGGGTTGTTCTTGTTGTTCACATCCTCATAATAAGCCGGGAGCAGCACTGAGTTTTCTACACCGAAGTTGTAGGCATAACCGCCACGGGTACCCATCTTATCACTATACAGAAAGGGATCGGCCAGATACATGAAGCGCGAGCCACCCACTTTGTCGTTACCTACCAAACCCCATGAGGCACGGAACTTCAAGAAAGGGATGGCTTTTTTCAAGGGCTTGAAAAAGCTTTCCTCGCTGACCACCCAACCGATAGAGCCTGCCGGAAACACACCGAAACGGCGGTCGGGGTGGAAGTTTTCGGAACCATTGTAACCTACATTGAACTCGGTTATATAACGGCTCTTGTAGTCGTAAGTGACACGGCCCACCAAACCTACATATCCGCGCGGAATGTCCGAATAAGTGCTAGGATAGTAATTCTTGCTCTGGTTATAGAGCACCAATGCGCCTACGGAATGATCACCGAAAGTGCGATTGTAGTTCAACTGTGCCTCAAAATACCAGTCGCGCGCCTTTCCGGTATCTTCACTGTAACTGACGGGAGTATTTTCGCCTTCTTTACGATAAAGAATACTGCCATCCTCTTGAATAACAGGAAAATATGAAGCACGTCCCACAGTACCTCCTTTGGTCACGTTGAACATATTGTTATACGAACCTTTGAGCTTAAATGCAAGGCCTTTGGTGATGAAGTCCAACTTCTGATCCAATGCAAGATCTAACTGCAACTTGTTGTTATTGTAATGGTAATAACCGCCGGTACCTCCACTGCTGTAATAATTCATGGCACCGCCTCCTGTAAAAGGCAAGGTCAGTCCATCGCTATAATCGGTGGTAGTGGCGATATTCTTTCCGTCAACGATACCCGGACTGCTGAAAGGAGTGGCCTGCAGCATACTCATAATCATGCCGGAAGCGCCCTGACTGGTACGGGGCTTCTGTGCATTGTCTACCGAACCGGCCAGGTTGAACGACAAAGTGGTAGTCTTGCTCACATCCAAGTCGAGGTTAGCACGATAGTTGAAACGCTGATAGCGGTAGTCATAATGAAAATCATCAAATTCGGTAAACAGACCACCTTGTGTCATGAGACCGGCAGAAACAAAGTAGCGCATGGTCTTGGTACCACCGCTGATGTTGACATTATGCTTGGATTGCATGGTAACATCTTTCATGATGTAATCGACCCAACGCATACTCGGAAAGCGGATGGGGTCGCTGCCGTCCCAGAATTTCTCAAGCACTCCATCCGAGAACATCGGAGTGAACGTCTCACCGCTAGAGAAGTCAAAGTCATTCCGCTGCATCTGGTTGAAGAAAGTCCCGTATTCATAACTGTTTGCCTGCTCTAAGAGACTAGTCGGAGTCAACGCAGAGAAAGAGGTGTTGATGTCAATTTTGGCCTGTCCTTCCTTACCGCGCTTGGTGGTAATCAATACTACACCGTTGGCACCGCGCACACCGAATACGGCCGTCGCCGAGGCATCTTTCAGCACAGTGATGCTTTCGATGTCTTCGGGGTCAATGTCCGCCATGGAACGTTCCACGCCATCCACCTGAATCAACGGTTCAGAATCTGCCCAAGTACCCTGACCACGTACGAAAATCTTGGCAGCATCCGAACCCGGCTCACCCGAATACTGTACGGTAGTCACACCGGAAAGCTGACCTGCCAACACGTTGTTTACGGAAGACACCGGTGTACGAACCAAATCATCCGTTTTCACACTCGAAAGCGCACCGGTCACCGTCACTTTCTTTTGCACGCCATAGGCTACCACTTCCACTTCGGCGAGCATTTCGGAATCTTCCAATAAAACAATCCTCATATTCCCGGCAGTCGCTTTCAATACCTTGGTCTTATAACCAATGTATGAAATCTTAATGTTAGTACCCACCGGGACATCCAATTTGAAATTACCATCCAGGTCGGTAATCACTCCAGCCTTGCCGTCTTCCGACAAAACATTAGCTCCAATGATAGTTTCTCCATTACCATCTACCACAACACCTTGAATACCTCTCTGCTGCGCATAGAGATTCACGGAAAGCACTGATAGCAATGTAATGAAGAAAAATTGCCTGAACTCATGCAGGCAACCAAACAGATTGCTTTTTCTTCTGTTTTTCATGCATTCTTTTTTTTTAGTTAACATTATAGTTTTAATTCTCAATTTAATTTTGATAAATCAAAAACGTTACTTGAAACAGATTGCAAATGTAACCACATAGATTATGTGATTGAATGTAAAATAGTACAAAAGCATGTAAAAACAAACGCACGGTTAAAAAGGTATCCTACCCATCGCTTTCCGGCACTATTCTCCATACTTTTACATGATTTTCCATGAAAAAACGGACCCTTAAAACAGGCCTTCTGAAGAACGATAATTAAAAATCAACTTATGCACAATAACCATTCTTTTCCAAGGTACACCCTTTACCTCAGATGGCTACATCCTTTTGCGCAGATGGCTACACCATCCGGGAACAAAGGGGTATTGACAAGCAAATTACACAAATAAAGGGCTGCGCTGTTATCAGCTATTACTAAACTATTTTTCTCCTATTGGGAAAAAATATCTTTCCAGTTAGAAAAATAAAACACCCATTATACCATTTGTATTTTTTCACCTTTCTGACAAAGAAACCCTTGAAAAAGGAATCGCAGGCAAACCTTCCGAATTTACAAGATTTGGCATTGCCGTTTCATGCCAACCGAAACGCACCTGTACCGGTTGCACGATCTCAGGATGATAAACGACTACTTTATTCCGTCCTCTTATATCTGCCAACGCCGGGCGGAACACTCCGTCCTTTCCTGCAATCTCAAACCAGTCCAAGCGACCTTTATTGTTTGTTTTCAGCCCATCAGCAACGTGCCCGAAAGATACCACTATGGAATCAGCCACAACTTCCGCCTTATCGGCACAAGGACCCGACCAAACCACTTCCGCCAAGCCATAATCTTTAGCTAAAGCTACACGTGCCAGACGCTCTCCCACTTTCCATTTATAAGAAGGATGAATATCCCTCAGCTTATCTACAAGATCCGATACCACAACAAAATCAGTATTCGGAATCATGCTCCTCGCCTTTATCTGCTGCTGATGGAATATCGGCAACTCTTCGGCAGTAACCGGTGGCCTATCCTTAGACATCCTATTAGAATAGAGATGCGGAGCCAATAATACAGAATAGAACGGTGCACCCGGAACATTAAAAGCCTCCCTCCAACTATCTACCAATACCTGATACTTTTCAGCATATTGCCTGTCACGTATCATGCAATTACTCTCTCCCTGATACCAAAGACAGCCTTTAATGGCAAAGGGAATCAAAGGAAGAACCATTGTCTCATACCGGCCACCCGGAATCATGCCATCCATTTTACCTTCACCTTCTTTAAGTTGCGGACCGAAAACCGGAGAATGTTCATACGCTTCCTTCGATGTCCAAGTCTCTATGCGCGATCCATTTACGGCAGCTGTTATAATACCTACGGGTACATCAAGCTGTTCTTGAAGAGCTTTTCCGAAAAAGTAACCAACTGCTGAAACTTCTGCAAGACTTTCGCCGTCTGCCACCTTCCACGATACCGGTTTATCGTCGCGCCTGACCACAAAGACACGAATCATCTCATTAGCCGGTTTCCGGAGCTCCAAAGCAGCCAGATTCTCTCCTTTTGCCGGAAGGGCATAATTACCCGGTAGTTTCATTTTATATACCATATTCGACTGTCCGGAACATAACCAAACTTCACCTACAACAATATTATCATAAACAATACTTGTTCTTTTCCCTTTTATCGACATTTGCTGAGGATTTTTATTGGCAGCCATCGGCTTCAACTCGGCCATCCAGCGTCCTGAAGCATTTGCACGTACTTTCACCCGCTGTTTACCGAAAGAAATTAAAATAGACTCATTAGGTTCGGCCGTTCCCCATACAGGAATCTTCTGTCCCTGCTGCAAGACCATGTTTGATGAAAGCACTTGGGGTGTCGACAACTGCGCATGTGCAATCATATTGGAAAGCAACACTCCGAGAATACACAATAAAGTCCGTAAAATCAATTTCATACCCACTAATTTATATTATCAATACGTTTCCGGAATTCCTTTAAAACATTATTTCAGCCAAACGCTTATACATTTCCCGCCCCAAATGCTCTGCCGATTTTTTATTAAAATGAAGTCGGTCATTCAATAACTCTGCATCAGACATATCTATCAGATAAGCATTTGAATCTTCCTCTGCCAAGCGGCGCATACCTGCTTCCACCTCACTGCTATAGGATTTATTACTTCTGGCAACTGTGCCGAATATAAAGGGAAGCTTCGAATAATCCTTGCCTGTTTTCTGACTTAAATGTGTGCGTACATAAGTGACTACAGCTTTCAGATTGTCATAATAATCTTTTCCCTTACGCTGATCACTCTCCCCCTGATGCCAAAGAAAAGCATCAATTTGATACCCTTCTTCCAACTTCGAAAGAGTTTGATCAATACAAATATCTATTTCCTGAATGAATGACAATAAAAGTGATCTTCCTCCCTTAGATGTCGATTCTGTTTGAGATAGCCATTCAGGATCTGCCGACCAATATCTTCCTTTTGCAGAATCATAATTAGGAGCAATAGAGGTTCCACCAACTGCCCATTTGATCACATAAAATTTATCTTTTAATAACTGTTCCAGCCAATAATAGGTCACAGCATCATAGGCCCACAAGTTATTTCGCTCACTTCGCGCAGCCCGAGGCCAAAAAGGGATGAATTTTCCGTTCGGATCATTCTGTGCAATCCGGCAATAAGGATATGCCCCTTCGGAATACTCTGCAGTATCTTTTGCCAATGCTTTAATATAGTCCGGCAAGTCCTTATTTGAAGTTCGCCCGTCAGTGTTCGACTGGCCGGCTGTAATAATTACATGAACCGGTTTGGAAGTTGTCACACAAGAACTACTTGCAATAAGGATAAACAACAAAATAAAATACATCACCACTTTTCTCATAAGACTTTCATTTTTAATAAAGTTTCATGTTTGCCGATCCTTACATATCATAACAGACATGTTTTTTTATGATTTTACTTATTTAAGATTTACTTCTATCACCCCTCCATAAGGATTAAAGTCAAAAACGGCTTTATCTGTATGAAGTAGCACAGGCAGTTTCTTCCCGTCTTGTCTGACAGAAATCTTTTTTATCTGCTTTCCTTTAATAACCAGCGTCAACGGTTCTATAAATAACTCCTTATCCAAAGTCAATTCCGGAGTTATTCTTAAATGATTTTTTTCACATACAATATCCAACTGAGTCGCTCCCTTTTCTTCAACATAAGCCGCCACTTCACGGAATGTCCCAACCCAGATTTTATCCTCCTTCGCTTTTACTTGATCCAAATGATCCCAGAAGCGTTGTGGATTACGAAAAGCATCATAACCATAGGTCAGGCCATGCGTCATCCCTACCCCCCAATCATTAGTTTCTATTAAAGTATTTACCCAAGCTTCCAGGTTCTGAGGAGTAGATTTACTACCGATAGAACGTTGTTTGGTTCTTGTACCTACCCGGTTCTGAACAGCAATCTTCTTAGCCTCTTCTTTCTTATTGTTATTAGGATACACAAAAGTGCGGGGCATGACTCCTGTATTGGCAAAGATGGCACTATCGTTCTTATAAATATCCTCTCTGATTTCCTCTAACGGAAATCGGGCAAAATTCTTATGTTTCCAACCATGATTCGATATCTCATGTCCTCTGTCCGATAAGTCTTTCACTTGCTCCCAGCTCATCCTCGTGGTATCCGTAGTTAGTCCACCATCGCTATTAATCTTAGAACCATTAATAGCAAATGTACCCCGGAATCCCCTTTTCTCAAACTGAGGAGCAACCAATGAATATTGTTCCGCCAAACCGTCATCGAATGTATAACTGATAGCACATGCCTTGTCACCTTTGTACGGAGCAATAGACAAAATATAGTGTTCTTTTAAAGCAGTCTGGACAACAAGAGTGTCTTGTCCACTCATGCAGTAATGAGTCCCTCCCTTCTTTGTGAAAGTTATCTGTTTGGCATTTACCGGCATCCCAATACCCAGTGCAAGCAAAATCACGAATAGCTGTCTCATATCCTCTATTTTTCAATAATATTAAAATGTATCGCAAACTTAGCACCAAATAAGAAAAGAGGCAATGTAAAAACGGACAAAAACATAGAAAACCGTGCTTTTCATCAGATTCCAGTACTCCCAGCCTTTCTTGAAACGCACTTGCTCCATACCAACACCGTACTTTCTCCGTGTAGAGGTACCCCTGAGTGGAGAATGTACGGAGCAAGTACTGTTCGGATACACTTCAGATATGGACAAGGTATGAATAGCGTACAAAAACAAATATTACATGCATCTGTACATACCTCTATATAATAAATAGTGCAAATGCCCTACTTTAGCGGTGATTTTTTCAGTAGAATTCATGGAGATCGGATCACAATTAATAATCAATATTTTAATTATATGAAAAGAAGATATACCTTTTCCCTGCTTTTGTCAGGAGCACTTCTTTTTTCGTGTGCACACCCCCGACTTGATACTAATAACTTTGAATGGGGAGAAATCCCTCAACAACCGGACTTCTCTTGGACAGAGAATGTAGGTAGCCGGCAATTACCGGATAGTAGTACAGTGGTATCCGCTAACTCCTTCGGTGCTGTTGCCGATAGTACGGTTCTTAGTACAGATGCCATTCAAAAAGCAATAGACAGTTGCGCACTCTCCGGAGGAGGAACCGTTACGCTGCAACCGGGTTATTATCTGACAGGAGCACTCTTTGTCAAAAGCGGGGTTAATCTGCAAATAAGTAAAGGCGTGACCCTGATAGCCTGTTCTGATATTCATTGTTATCCGGAATTCCGCTCACGCATTGCAGGTATTGAGATGGTATGGCCCGCAGCAGTAATAAATATCATCGGCGAAGAGAAAGCATCTGTCAGTGGCGAAGGGACTCTGGATTGCCGGGGTAAGATATTTTGGGATAAATACTGGGCTATGCGGAAAGAATATGAAGCCAAAGGTTTACGCTGGATTGTGGATTACGACTGTAAGCGTGTCCGCGGTATCCTCGTTGAAAACAGTTCGGACGTCACTCTAAGTAATTTTACATTGATGCGTACCGGTTTTTGGGGATGCCAGATTTTATACTCTGACCACTGTACAGTAGACGGATTAATTATTAATAACAATATTGGCGGACGTGGTCCCAGTACGGATGGCATCGATATCGATTCGTCCACAAATATCTTGATAGAAAACTGTGAAATAGACTGTAACGATGATAATATATGCCTGAAAGCGGGTAGAGATGCCGACGGGCTACGTGTCAATCGTCCTACGGAAAATATAGTGATACGCAATTGTACAGTCCACAAAGGCGGAGGGCTCATCACCTGCGGTAGTGAGACTTCCGGTGGCATACGAAATGTGCTGGCTCATGATCTCAAAGCATTCGGCACATCAAACGTATTGCAATTGAAAAGCGCCATGACACGCGGTGGAGTCATTGAGAATATCTATATAACACGCGTAGAAGCTAAAAATGTCCGTCGGATTTTTGGCGCCGACCCTAATTGGAACCCTAAATATAGTTATAGTACACTTCCCGAAAATTACAAAGGCAAAGAACTCCCCGAACACTGGAAAGTTATGCTTACACCAGTAATACCTTCCGAAAAGGGATTCCCTCACTTCCGAAACATATACTTATCCCAAGTGAAAGCGACCAATGTTCAGGAATTTATTTCTATTTCGGGTACAAGCGACTCTTTACGCTTAGAAAATTTCTATCTGCATGCTATTGAAGCACAAGCTCAGAAGGCAGGAATGATCCGCTTTACACGGAATTTCAACGCGACAGAAATAAAGCTTGCAGTACCGGAACCTCGTTCTATGCTGTTAGAGGAGAATGAACAGAGCAATATCCGGATAGAATATGTAAAGACTGTCAGCAATCAAAATATTGTTGAGAATCAAGCTAATTAAAGTATAGCCCCTTTATATCGTATGGCTCTTGTTGGATCATGTATTATCCGGCAAGAGCCATAATCACATATTCCCCCCTCTTCCACACATTAACACATTTTAGTTTTATTCCTATAGGGAGTTCTTTCACCGCCCCTGTCTTTAACTATGAACTATAAACTAGACTAAATTAAAACAGTATGAAACAACTTTGTAAACAAATGGCGGGAGCCGTAGCTATTCTCTTCATCCTTGCCGCATGCAGTGAGAACAATTCCAATTATCCCGAAGAGTATGTAGGCTTTGACAAGACTACCAAGAATTATTCATTCGACAGAAGTAAAGATGTTGAAGAGTTCGACATTAAAATTATCGCCGCAGAGAAGAAAAAAGAAGACCGGGAAGTCCTTATCAACGGAGTAAGTATGCCAGGACAAACTGTCGTATTCAGCATCGAGGATAAAAAGGTTATTATTCCTGCAAAAAAGAAATCTGCCAATCTGCGTGTGAAGATCTATCCGAAGAAAATAAAAAATAAGGCAGAGTTTCGTATCGTCTGTATCCCGCAGGACAAGGAAGCGAAAAGAACACAAATCACGGTCTACCTGCAACCCAAATAACCTTAACCTGACTTTCACTATAATAAATAATGAGAATGAATCAGCAAAAGATGCAATTTCCCAAATAAAAAAAGGATTTAGCGTAGGGAGTTTTTTCATTTCACCTGTCTTTATAGAAAAGAAAGATGAAGAACATGGAACAAGATTTTGAAAAAATACTCAATAAACTCGTAGCCTCCACCCGTTCGCCGAGAGGAAAATTTTCCAAAACTAACAGTTGGATACTTCTAGAAAAACGGTTACCACGTCTGCAACACCGCATTCTTCCATTGCGCACTATGGCGAATGCAGCCGCCGTTGCCGTGCTTTGCGTACTGGGATGGTGGGCATACTATATGTTCGCCCCGGTACCATTGCAAACCGTATCCACGCTGGCAGAAACACGTAGTATAACGCTACCCGACCAAACAGAAATAGTACTGAACCGCTACTCTACTCTGACTTACCCCGAACGGTTCAGAGGAAAAGACCGGAAAGTACAGTTGCAGGGTGAAGCTTACTTCGAAGTCAGTAAGGATGCGGCACACCCTTTCAAGGTGGAGGCCGAAGCGGTTATAGTACAAGTTTTGGGTACTCATTTCAATATCGAAGCCTATCCCGAAGATGCGCAAGTTAAAACAACGTTACTGGAAGGTTCTGTTGCTGTCAGCCTCATCGGTAAAGAAGAAGAACGCCTAGTACTCTCACCTAACGAAAGTGCCATTTACAATAAGGATAAAAAGAGCTTAACTTTACATACCGAAAAGGATGCATCGGAAGAGATTGCCTGGAGAAACGGAACACTGCTCTTTAAAAGTATTCCTCTGCAGGAGATTATCCGGCAACTTTCCAATGCATTTCATACGGACATTCGTATAGAAGATGCTGATTTGCAGAACTACCACATGACGGCTACTTTTTCCGATGGTGAAACATTGGAAGAAATCCTTTCTTTGCTTTGTCGCAACCAAAAGTTTGGATACACAAAAACGAATGACATTATAACGATCACACAAAAATTAAACTAGAATGAAATCCTCTATCTGCTCACCCCGCACCATCAGGAAATTATTCCTGGTGGGAGCGGTTCTCCTCTCGACCTGTACTCTACAAAGTACGCTCGTATTTGCCACTTGTATTTTACAGGCCAACCCTTCACAAACGCGTTTTAGTATTAAACTACAAAATGTCACACTGGAAGAGTTTGTGAAACAAATGGAACAAAAAACCGGTTACAGCTTCATCTATGGAGAAGAAGTACGCCTGAATAGCCGCATCACATTGGCTGTCCGCGATCTCACTATCAATGAAATCCTGCGGAAGGTTTTCGAAATGCAGCCTATAGGCTTCGAAATATCAGGAAAACATATTTTACTACATAAGCGGCCCATGCCGCAGAAAACCGTAAGCCGGCGGTTCACGATCAGCGGATACGTAACGGACGGAGCGTCTTCCGAGACGCTGATTGGTGCCAATGTTCTCGATAGTCGTCAGCGTGTGGGCACTGCCACCAATCCTTTCGGTTTCTATACCCTCACCTTACCGGAGGGGGACGCTGAATTAAGTTTTTCGTATTTAGGGTACGAAACACGGCACAGTTCGTTCCCGCTAAACAAAGACACCGTGCTCAATATTCGCCTGAACACTAATAACGAACTGGCGGAAGTGATCATACTTTCGGATAAAAAGGAAGCCGGCATCCAAGCCACCGCCATGGGTGCACATGAGATTCCCATGGCACAAATACAACATACACCCGCTGTACTGGGGGAGGCTGATATATTGAAAACCATCCAGCTAATGCCAGGCGTACAGGCAGGAACCGAAGGCTTCTCCGGTTTATATGTACGTGGTGGAGGACCGGATCAGAACCTGATATTGCTGGACGGTATTCCGGTATATAATGCTGACCACCTATTAGGTGTCTTCTCTATCTTCACACCCGAAGCTGTGAAAAAGGTTACACTGTTCAAGAGTTCTTTTCCGGCACGCTACGGCGGACGTCTTTCGTCTATTGTAGACGTGCGTACCAACGACGGGGATATGAAACGTTATCATGGTGCACTGAGCATAGGTACACTCACTGATAAAATACATCTGGAAGGACCTATTGTCAAAGATCGCACTTCTTTTTCGCTTAGCGGACGTACTACGCACACTGCTTTTATGGGAAAAGCTTTCAGTAGTGACGGTGATGAGTTCAATTATTACTTCTATGACCTCAATGCCAAAGTAAACCATAAGTTTAATGATCGTAGCCGGCTTTTCCTGAGTTTTTATCATGGGAAGGATCACTATCACTATAACTTCAAAGAGAGTTACGGTACCAGCGATTGTTATGAAAGCAAAAATGGGCTGAACTGGGGAAATACAATCGTTGCTGGACGTTGGAATTACGTATTTACCAACAAACTGTTTAGCAATACAACCGTAGCTTTCAACAGTTATCGCATGATCTTAAAAGGCAGAGCAAAAGAAGAAAATATCTACTCTTCATCACAGTCCTACTTCTATCAATACGATTCTGAGTATCGTTCGGGAATCCGTGACTGGAGTTTCCGGACTGACTTCGACTATACACCTATTCCTTCACACCACATAAAGTTTGGTGTAGAATACCTATACCATACCTTCCGTCCGGAAACCAATACTTCAAAAATGAAAGAAGAGGAAAATGGTGTAACTGAACAAGACACCTTATATAACAGTATTTCAAACAGTTACCTGCACGGGCATGAGGCTTCTGTTTATGCAGAAGATAATTTTGATATAGGTAGCCGTACTAGTTTAAATGCAGGAGTACACATTTCTCTGTTCAATACACAGGGGAAGAATTATTTCTCTATACAACCGCGTCTTTCCGTTCATTATCGATTCGATCATGGTTTCTCAGTAAAGGCATCTTTCTCCCAGATGGCTCAATATGTACACCAACTCTCCTCCACTCCACTCGCCATGCCTACAGATTTATGGGTACCTATTACCAAAAACATACGTCCTATGCGTGCCAATCAATACTCTTTAGGCGGATATTATACCGGAATCCGGAGTTGGGAGTTCTCCATTGAAGGATATTACAAACAGATGCGCAACGTACTGGAATACCAGAACGGGGTTTCTTTCTTTGGTAGTTCAACCAATTGGGAAGAGAAAGTAGAAATGGGTAAAGGACGTTCAATGGGCATAGAGTTCATGGCGCAAAAGACCATAGGTAAAACCACCGGTTGGTTGGCATATACCCTGGCTAAAGCAGATCGCCAATTCAAAGACGGCAGTATCAACGATGGTGAGCGTTTTCCCTATAAATACGACCGCCGACACAGTATTAGCCTCTGCCTGAACCATAAATTCAGTGAACGCATTGACATTGGAGCTTCCTGGATATACAATAGTGGCGGAACAGTTACCTTACCGGAACAGCAAACGGTCATTCTCAAACCTGATGGCAGCATAGAGCAAACTGACTACATCTCCAAACGTAATAACTACCGCCTACCTGCCAGCCATAGATTGAACATTGGGGTGAACTTTAACAAGAAAACCAAGCATGGCATGCGAACCTGGAATATCAGCCTCTACAATGCTTATAATTCAATGAACCCAACACTCGTTTATGGCAAACGGCGCGATTATGATTACCTCGCCTATAAAGATGAACACGGTAAATACACAGGTGGTTATAATACATCAAAGCTATTCATAAAGAAAATAACTTTACTACCGATCATTCCGTCTGTCACCTATACATACAAGTTCTAAGATATGACAACAAATAACCATAGAACCGGAAACAAAAAAATGAAAACAAGAATTTGCTCTTTACACCTTATCATATATATAGGTATCATCCTTTTCTCCACCTCCTGCGAGAATGAAATCCCCTATACCCCGGCTCACAGTGAACCACAACTCATTATGAACGCCCTCCTTGATGCAGGAGAACCGGAGAACTACGTATATCTCAACCTAAGTGGTACACATGGCCTCTCACACGTAGAAGAAGCTACTGTAAACCTATATGTCAACGGGAAGCTTGTCGAAAAGGCGGAAGAACTTCCCCCACTCAAACCTATTGGTAGTCTGGATATGGTCTATGATCCCAATGCACCTCTCAATAACCTCCCGGAAATAGCAAAACGCAAAAAATTCCGCATCACTACCCCTTTGAAAGCCGGTGAGCAAATTTGTCTGGAAGCGATAGCTGAAAATGGCAAATATCATACAACAGCCGAAGTTACCGTTCCCTATCCGGTAAGCTCCATCCAAATAGATACATGCCTCATCCCCATCAGAGTGTACAGCGGATGGGAAACCCATCGCCAGTTTAAGATTACCCTGCAAGACCGCCCTAATGAGAAAAATTACTACCGCTTGGACATATGGAATGACATTGCCGTTCACGGACAATACGACAGCCGCATAGATACCGTCCTCTATGCCAGGGAAACAGCTATCATCAATCGGGAAGATGTGATACTGACAGATGGAAATCCCAGCAGTAGTGAAGATGATGAAGATGATTTTTTCGGTAGTTACATTGAAAATAAATATAATGTCTTCACCGATGACCGCTTTTCTGATGCTACCTGTACATTGAAGGTTTATACTCAACTTTATCATGATTACAATTTATGGCTTTATAACGTCACTCGCCGTTCCAAAAGTATCACTGTCCGCCTGCTCAGCATCAGTGAAGCTGAATTCCGCTACTTAAAAGCCCTAAACACTCTGGAATCGGGTAATTATGAAGAAGCACTTATGGAACCGGTCATGATACCAAGTAATGTAAAAGGCGGGCTCGGATTTGTAGGAATCAGTTCGGAAACAAGAATGACAATGCAACTGCCCGATGAGATTATTGACAATGAAAACTTACCACCATATACTCAATAAGATTATACCATGAAGCATTATATTCTTCTCTTGTTAATAGCCGTGTCTTTCTGTTCCTGCCGAAGTTCGCGCAGCATGCAGAAAGAATTGAATGGCATGCGTAGCAATCTTTTCTATGAGCTTATTTCGCAAGAATATACCGGCAAAGTCAAAGACAGCATCTATCTGGATTTTATAGATTACTCCAACACTGATTATTACAGCACTATCAAGCGGAAAGGTGGTTTCTTCATTCCACTGATTATCTTTAATAGGCAACAGGATCGCTTCCGCACACGGCTGGGTGAGCATTCTCTCAGCCAACTTTATCGTGAATTCCTCACGGATGCATTATTAACTGAATGTAATAGTAGTACCTGCTTCCAATTAATAGATAACAAAGACAATCAAGTTCCCGCTGACTCTGTTTACCGCCTGGAGGTAAAAGTCAGGCAGAATGAAACAACTGGTGGCGTTGTTTTAAATGAAAGCGGATTTATTTGGTTCGAAGGTGGTTACATTACCTTGCAAAGTGCTCGTTACCGCCCGGCACAAACTCAACTTTCCATTTCTATACGTTTTTCGTACAATGGCGATTGCTTGTTAGACAAAACCTACAATGTCAAGCATAAGCAGTCTCGCAGAGATCGGAACTATGAAGATTCCTATGCCGCCAATCAAGGCTGTCTGGATGATATGGCCGAATGTCTGTCACTTGCTACCCGGGAAATTGTTGAAGAAATCAGCCAGGAGCTGAATTTACTCATGTCCGCCCGATAGCCCATTATACATTACACGCAAAGTATCCACTATCATTCTGATCAACCGTGTACGATAACTATATTACATTCATATTACAAAAAAGACCTCAAACAATCAAAATAACATCATATAATTGATCTACATCAAGAAATAGTCATCAAAACAGCACTTTCTTTCTTTTTCATTTTTGTGTTATAAAACATATTTCTATATTTGCACAGGTAAAAAGAAAAAGCTAAGCGCTTAGAGCTGTTTTCAATAGGTATTAGATTTTTAGAGTTAGAATTGTTTTTAGGTATAACAAATTAAAAGTAGGTATTATGAAACGTTTAGGATTAACATTAATGGCAGCAGTCTGCCTGACTGCTACGACATTTGCAGCAGGAAATCAACCTACAACTGCAAAATGGGATGGTAACATCAACGTAACCAAGTTGAGTAAATATTTGAATTTATCCGCTGACCAGCATGAAGAAGTAGCAAACATTTGCGATTACTTCTCTACACAGATGGAACGTGCTACAACTGCCAAGAAGGATCAGAAAAAGAAACTTCACAATGCAGTTTATGGAAACTTGAAGTTGATGAGAAAAGCACTGACTGACAAACAATATGCTGAATATGCAAGAGTATTGAATGTCACTTTGCAGAACAAGGGTATCGAAATGAAATAATTTCACATCGATAATTAGGAATATCCTTTTTGATTAATAAATAAATTGTAAAAGGAGGTTGTGTCAAAACGTTGGCACAACCTTTTTCTATAATTTATCGTCCTGTTATCTTTTCTTTTGTCTACGCCGCTTTTTTCTCATTCATTTGGTAACAAGTTGCTATATTCCCGTTGTATCGGGTTATAAATAGTCCAATAAATATAGATTTAGTAAGTGTAATGAGCTCCTTTCCTGTTTTTCTCAGTTTTGCACACATCTTTTTGATATTAAAAGCTATGGCAAAGAAGGCAAAGTCCATTGTCACCTTGTCTTCTCCCACATGCCGGAACCTCCTGTATGCCATGTTGTATTTCATTTGTCCGAACACAGCTTCCGGTTCTATACACCGCCTGCCCCTATGCCTGACTCCTTCTTCTGAGACTAACCTTTCCCGTGCCTGCCGTTTGTATTGGTTTAACCGGTGGTTGACTTCTATAATACGGTTCCCCCGTGCTTTAAAACAACTTCCATGCAAAGGACAACCTTCGCATCTTTGTGCTTTGTACCGGGCACTTTCGGTGATGTATCCGCTCGCTGTTTTGTCATGTCTGGTTCCTATGCGGTTCATGTGTTGCCCCATCGGACAAACGTAATAATCCTCCCCCGCATTGTAATGGAGACTTTCCGCATGGAACGGGTTGGGAGTATAACGGGGACGCTGCTCTTTATGGAAGTAGTTGTACTTGACAAAGGCCTCTATCCCGTTTTCCTGCATGAACCGGTAATTTTCTTCGAGCCGTAACCGGAGTCTGCCACACCGATACCGGGTAAGCGGTATAGCGGTGCTGGAAGGAGTGGAAGAAAGGGATCAGGTCAGCGTATCGGTGGGGTGGAAACAGCCGAGTCTATGATGATGATTCAGTACCTGTTGTATAACCCGGCCTGACTGCGTCTTCATGGCGTCTTCTTTCTT
>NZ_ABJL02000003.1 GCF_000172175.1 Bacteroides intestinalis DSM 17393
TATAGACTGCCGAGGTTTTATTTTTCCCTAAAGTTTTTGGTATCATAATAATGTTCTCTTATCGTCCATGCCGGGCAGAACCCGGAAAAGTACGGTATCAAATACCTTCCCGGTTTCTCTCCAGTGCAGGCAGAAAAGGTATCAATTAGATGCAATCCTTTTACCGATGGGCGGTAGTTCCTGAATGGTGTCAGTATCGTTTCTTTTATGATGCAGCCGTTTTCCTGTATTCAAGTATAGAGAGAAACGACACAAGGAACTTTAGGGAAAAGAAGATTTTTCGTGTGGCTCTTTCTGGAACTCTGGAAGTGAAGCGTGTTAATCACATATTATATATTGTTTGTTTATATATTATATATTCACATATTATTTATATATATAATATTGTATTTTGTTCCTGTTCTTTTTCCCTAATGTTTTATGGTATCAATTTTTTGCGTCCGGCTTCCGGCTGCTTTTTGTATTTGGTATCAAAAGGTCGTTCTGCAGGGTGTGCCAGGAATGATAATTCGGTATCATTTCATCATGCCATGTTTACCCATCAGTGCCGGAACTCCGAAAAGTACGGTATCAATTTCTTTCCCTATAGTTCTTATTGGGTTAGACAACAAGACGCATTAAAATGTATTCTCAAAGTGAGAATGTATTTTAATTTGCGTCATGTTTCCGCTTCTGCAATGCTTACTAAAGTGGAGTTACCTAAAAGGTAGTGGAACTTTACTAAGGATTGCAGAAGGGATAAAGAAACATACCTTAGAAGGGTGGGTGGGTTTACCGATAGCAAAACTATTGGAGCGTAACAAAGTGAAGCGATTAAGCCTTTTTGGTTCTTTTTTGGCGTTTGAAAAAAGAACTCCCCCCAATGAGGGGGGAAGGAACCTTTAAGCAACCTTTGTATTTTTCTCTTCTTCAACTTCTTCCACATCTAGCCTTATATTTAGATGCTGGGCTATGAATTTACTACCTTTAATAGCATCTGCCAATACAGTAAATAAAAATTTAGGTTCTTCTTTTATTGCTTTGCACCATGATTTTAAATAAGCCGCATTTTCTTCTCTGACGGTTACAGAAATACCCAAATATACACCAGACAAAGCCGATATTAATTCTGCTACAAGTTCTTCACGCCCATAATTGAATTTATCATTTTCATAAAATCCTTTTCGATTTAGTCTATTTTTAACACCTGTACTATGTCCCATTTCATGTAATTCTGTACCATAAAAACTTTCTCCGTCCTTAAATTGGCTCTTTAAAGGTAAAGTAATGCTATCATTTGATATTGAATAAAACGCACTATCACTAGAAACCGTTTGAATAGGACATACCCAATTTTGATTCTTATTCATTTCATCAAGTATTGGATTTACATACATTTCTTTCTCTTCTTGTGGCTGTTCCTCTCCTGAAAATTTAGCCTTTAATATATCCCATCTATTGGGATATTTTTCCGCAAAGTTTGTTTGGTCTAAATTAAAAACTTGGAAATATTTTGTATAAGCTGCTAAACGGTATTCTTTTTGTTCTTCTTCTGATAATTTGTTATATTCATCATATGAAATTTTTTCATTTGTCTGACGATGATAAGCACAAAATAATGTATAATAAACAGGAAAAGCAACAGCACCTTTTAGAACATTAATACCTTCGTTTCGTGCTTGATTGAATGTCAAAAAAACAGGAGTTTGATAATTATATTTTTCACACAAAAAATAAAGTAAAAAAGCGTTTCCACCACTATAAGTACGACCTGTTAAATTTTGTGGTAAAAAGTTCTGTTTAGAGTTGACTTTAGAGAACCAAGGTTTTTGCCAATTCATAGACAAGCTTTCAATTTTTTCAACCATAAGGTTTACAAACTTCTCTGCATTTTTATCAAAAGTAGATTTCATAATTTTGTTTGCTGTTCTTTATACTGGCAGCCAAACCAGCTTTAAAAGTTTATTTATCTCTTTATTTTCAATACTCAAAGATAGTAATTTTCTATAAATGTCGCAAATAATAAGACAATTATTTTTGTTAAAAATAGTTTATAATCGGCTGATTTTTAACGTATTATCTTTTCCCTAAAGTTTTATATATTTTGGGTGAGAGATAAGGTTTTATAAACGGAATATTCCCTTTAGGGAACATGAAGTCTATAAAACCGAATATCCAATGCCTTGCTTTTGTAGGTGCTTCATAGAAGCGGTGAAAAAAGCAAAGCATTGGATATACCTTAGAAGGGTGGGTGGGAAAATGCGTTAGGGATTGCAGCGGAAAGCCCGACCTGAAAGGTAACGCCCTATTTATTTCTTCTATTCATCAATCTTACTTTTTCATAACGTAAATACCTATACAAAGTAGCCTTACTTCCAATGTGTAAAATTCTACATATTTCATCTATAGAATAATCCCGATTTTCATATAAACGCTTTGCTGCTATAGCTTTTCTCTTTGCATCTTCCGATAACCCTATAGGTCGTCCCGTAAGTTTCCCTCGTTCTTTTGCAGCTTGTAATCCAGCCCTAGTTCGTTCTACTATTATTTCACGTTCATATTCAGCCAATGAAGCAAAAATTCCAAATTGACATCTTCCTAAAGCACTATTAGTATCAATACCATCAACTATGCTTTTGAATGCAATTTTTCTTTTCTGCAAACAATCAACTATATAAACTAAATCTTTCAAAGAACGTCCTAATCTATCTAGCTTCCAGATAACAAAAGTATCACCTTCTCGCAAATATGCAAGGGCTTTATCTAATTCGGGTCTATCCTTTACTCCTGATACTTTTTCCTCAAATATAAGTTTGCATCCGGCTTCTTTTAAAGCATCTAGCTGCAAATCTAAATTCTGTTCCCTCGTTGAAACACGAGCGTAGCCTATTATCTCCATTTTATTTAAATCCAAGTTTCATAAATTCAACTATTCGCGAAACTATTTTAAACTAGGGCTTTCCCCCCTGTTATTACCTCTAGTACTATTATAAATCAAAAGTACAGAAAAAGGGTCGATTAATGAAACTTTTAAATTTAAGAATATGAGTTATTCACAATTTATCATGGCTGTATTTGCCATTTATGTAGTTTACTACGCTGCAAACATCCTGTATGATGCTTTCCTAAAGCAAAGCAAAACCAATACAGGTGAAGAAGAAGAAATTATTTCAATAGGAGAGGAAGAAGAAATACCTCACAAAGTTGTAGATGAAGATTTTGAAACAGGCTCATACGAAAAAGAAGATGAAAAAAAAGAATCTGAACAGAATTATGTATCTGTAAATGAATCTATTGAAATGGAAGTTGAAACACAAGGTATTCCAATGGAACAACTTCTTGCTAAAGGGAAAAGCATGTTTTCACACGTAAATTTTAACAAATAAACAACTAATTTTTATTCAAATGAAAAAGTTTTTTTCAAAAATTGCTCAAAGAGCATTCGCTTTAGCCATTAGCATAATGGTAGTAACTAACACTTTTGCACAAGGTGCTGCGGGAATTGATGCAGCTAGTTCTGAACTTGCAACCTACATGGACCCCCTAGGAAACATGATGATGATACTAGGAGGTCTAGTAGGATTAGTTGGAGCAGTGCGAGTTTATTTAAAATGGAACTCTGGTGACCAAGATGTACAAAAGGCTGTTATGGGCTGGATGGGGTCATGTATCTTTCTGGTTGTATCAGGTGTTGTCGTAAAAGCATTCTTCGGAATCTAATATGTCGAAAGAGTATCCAAGTTACAATGTATATAAGGGGCTACAAAAGCCCCTTATTTTCAAAGGATTTAAAGGCAAGTTCATATATATCGGTGGAGCTTGTATTATTAGTGCTTTACTTTTATGTGCTATTGTTTCTACTCTGGCTTCTTTTATGTGGGGAGGTATAACTCTTGTAATAGTTATGTTTGGAGGGTTAGGAATAACATCGCAATTACAAAGAAAAGGGCTTCACAGGAAAGATAAACGAAAAGGCATATATATAGTATCACGCACTTTTATAAGAGATAGAAAAAAATAAAGCTTATGAAAAAGAAAAGTGAATTTGAAGCTCCTTATATTGGTATTGAAACAATAGACAATACTCCTATATTCTATAACCGAAGGGGCGACTATTCTGTTATCATTAAATGTGAAAATCCTATAATACAGTATTCAGCAGATATGGATGCTTACTATGATTTTCACCACTTATTTACTAATATCCTCAAAGTATTAGGAACTGGATATACAATACAAAAACAGGATATTCTATGTAAAAAATCATTTTTACCACCCCAGAATAGGAAGAACGACTATTTATCAAATCGTTATTTTGAACATTTTAAAGGACGAATATATACTGATATTTCTACTTATCTTGTTATTACAGGAGAAGTAGAAAGGTCTAAATTCTTTTCTTTTGACCCTCGAAGGTTTGATACTTTTATTAGAAACATCACAAAAGTATTAGGACTATTCGCTAACAGAGGAATAAGAGCTAAACTATTAAATGAAAATGAAATAGAAATATATATAAAAAGATTTCTATCTATCAATTTCAATCAGCAAACAGTAAGCCTAAAAAATATCAAAGCAAGAGAAGAAAATCTTATAATTGGAGAAAAAAACGTACAGTGCATTTCTCTTGTAGATATTGACGAAGTTAATTTTCCTTCTGTTATAAAACCATATAAAGAGGTCAATATTGGGCTAAGGTTTCCTGTTGACTTACTCTCTTTTTTGCATGATACACCAGGTATAGACACAATTATCTATAATCAAGTAATAAATATTCCAGACCAACGAAACGAAGCAAACAAATTAGAAGGCAAAAAGAAAAAACATAAAGGAATGCCTGACCCTGCAAATGATTTATGTGTAGAAGACATAGAACGAGTGCAGTCGGATATTGCCAGAGAAGGGCAAATGCTTGTATATGCACATTATAATATAATTCTTGCTGGTCTTGATGATATTAGTAAGGCTATCAACTATGTTGAAACATCTCTTTTTGATTGTGGCATTATTATTAATAAACAATGCTTCAACCAATTAGAATTATTCGAATGTGCACTGCCAGGAAACGCAATCAACCTAAACAGTTATGACAAATTTCTAACAACTTCCGATGCTGCAATTTGTCTTTTGTTCAAGGAAAAATTACAAGTAACAGAAAACAGCCCTTTTCTTACTTATTTTACAGACAGACAAGGATTGCCTGTTGGAATAGATATGTCCGGGAAAGAAGGTGAGAAAAAATATACAAATAACTCCAACTTCTTTGTTTTAGGTCCAAGTGGTTCTGGTAAGTCTTTCTATGTCAACTCCAAAGTAAGACAATGGGTTTTAGATAACACTGATATTGTATTGGTAGATACAGGGCATAGTTATTCAGGAATGTGCGAATACTATCATGGCAAATACATTACTTATTCTGAAAGCAAGCCTATATCTATGAATCCTTTCCGAATTACTGAAGAAGAGTATAATGTAGAAAAGAAAAACTTTCTTAAATCATTAATTTTCCTGATATGGAAAGGTGCAAATGGTGAGGTCAAAAAGCAAGAAGAAGAAATTATGGATATTACCATAGAAAAATACTATTCTTTCTACTTTCATCCCTTTAATGGTTATTCAGATGCGGAAAAAGAAGCCATACGTGAAAATTTACTACTCGAATTTCAAGTCAATGAAGAAGAATTTGAAAACGAAAGGGAAAAAGAAGAACGCAAGATACTTTCCGAAAAAATAGAGAAATTACAGCAACTAGTAGAAAAAGGAGAAGGCGGAGAAAAAACCAACGCAGAAAAAGCGATACAAAACATTCTCATCGAAAAAGGCTTTACACGCCAAGAGCTTGATAATCCTGAAACTAGATTACTTTCTATAATAGAAAGACGAATCCAGAAGAAGGAAGATATATTGAAAGAAATAAAAGTTGAAAGCTTATCTTTTAACTCTTTCTACGAATTTTCCCTACGCATTATACCTATCATTTGCAAAGAGAACAAAATTGATTTTGATATTACTAACTATAAGTTTCTATTAAAAAAATTCTACAAAGGAGGACAGTTAGAAAAAACTCTTAATGAGGATTTTGACACTTCCCTTTTTGAAGAACCCTTTATAGTTTTTGAAATTGATGCAATTAAAGATGACCCTGAATTATTTCCAATAGTAACCTTAATTATTATGGACGTTTTTATTCAAAAAATGAGATTAAAAAAGAACAGAAAGGCATTAATAATTGAAGAAGCATGGAAAGCCATAGCTAGCCCTATGATGGCTGGCTATATACTCTATTTGTATAAAACAGTTCGTAAATTTTGGGGTATGGCAATGGTTGTTACTCAAGAACTGGAGGACATAATTAGTAATCCTGTAGTCAAAAACTCTATAATCAGCAACTCCGATATTATATGCCTATTAGACCAAAGTAAATTTATAGACAAATATCAAGAAATAGCAAATCTTTTATCCCTAACGGAAGTAAATCAAAAGCAAATATTTACCATAAATCAACTTCCCAATAAAGAAAACCGTAATCGGTTTAATGAAGTATTTATAAAAAGAGGAAATTATGGAAATGTATTTGGAGTAGAGGTTTCTCTACACGAATATTTCACATTTACTACAGAACGAATTGAAAAAGATGCTGTTGGATATTATCATATCATTTATGGTAGTTTCCAAACAGGATTGGATAATTTTATAATAGACCTAAAATCTTCCAAATTAAAAAATATGGATTGGGTTTTACAAGTCAATAAGGTACTAGGGTATCACTCCGATGATGGAAGCCTAAAAGATATACTTAACATCATAGGGGAACAACCATTATATAAGTATATCCTAGATAAATACAAATGGATTACAAACCGTTAAAGATAATATCATGAAGAAAATCCTATTTATTTTAGTGGTAGCATCTACTTTAACCCAAGTTGCATATTCGCAAAAGGCAGTCTTGGATATAACCTGTATGGAAACACTTATAGCTAATCATAAGGTGCAACATACTTCTTTCTCTAAAGTGAAAGAGAATGAAGCTCAAATAAGCCTTATACAAAAACAAATCAGTGAAAAAATGGTTCAGATTGAATTTTTCCAAAGCAAATTTTATAATAGCCTAAAATCTGTAGAAGCCATCATAAAAACAGGAAAAGATATTATCTACTGCACTGATATTGCAGCAGATATTGGTAAATATCAAAAACAAATGGTTGAACTTGCTGTAGGTGACCCGGCTTTATTATTGGTGTCAGCAAAAACAGAGCTAGAATTAGTAAATCGCACTGCGGATTTGACACAATACATTTATCAGGTCGCTATTGTCGGGACAGATGTAAACCTTATGGATAATAAGCAAAGAATAGACTTGCTTAAGTATGTTATTAATGAACTAAGAAACATGAGAGGTATAGCATACGCTGTATGCCGACAGATGAAAACAGCAAAAAGAAATGGAGTATTACAAACATTAGCTCCGGGGGTATTTAAATACAAAGATAATCGTTCAAAATTAGTTGATGATTTATTACAGAATTATAAAGTAAAACCTAAAAGATAATATGAAAAGAGTGCTTTTATTTTTTTCCCTAATGTTGATTATTGGTACTTCTAATACCTATTCCCAAATGCCTGTAAAGGATAAAGGGAAATGGAGCGTGCTTAATAATATGGAATTTATGGATAGAGTACGACTACAACCAGAATGGTATCATTACTGGATATGGTATAAAAAGGTTTTGGGTATTAAAATTCCTTTGCCGGGCTTAGGGTTACACGACAAATACGGGAAGGAAGATAGACGTAATTTCCAGTTACAAGAAATTCCCATGATGGCAGCCGTAGAGTACAATAAATCAGAAACAGAAAAAGAAGGGTATAATGTTGATACCATATATAGACAGGAACTCTTCAAATTTGGAGATAAAGAAATTGATTATCAATATACTTTAACTAAAAATCGTAGAAATGATATTCTTAATGATATAAATAAAAAACTTGTCGAATATTCTTCTAATGGCGGTAATAAAGAACATGTTGAAGTTATAACTGATGAAGTTACTAGAATAAAAAAGAACATAGATATAATCCATGATTCACATATGAGTAACTCTAAAAAAAGGGAAGCCTATTTAGATTTTGATAAAGAACTAATAGAGGTTCTTTCATTAATAACAAGATTGAATAATATAAATAAAACAATAATGAGCCATGAATGAGTTAATAGATAAATTCTTATTTGAATTATTTGATGGACTAAGAGATAAAACAACTGTTCTATTCGGAGAATTTATTGCGGATGCACAAGCATTGGCAGCAATCTTTATGTTGTTATATTTTGGAGTAGAAAGCTTCAAAATGATGAGTGGAGATAAAAAATTAGAGATTATCCCGTTATTGCGTCCATTCGCACTGGGATTGGTTCTTATGTTCTGGATTCCCTTTATTAATCTAATCAGTTATCCCGGAGAGTTATTAACAGCACGAAGCAAGGCTATGTTTACGAATCAGATAGAAGAAGTAGAATTACTTTCTCGTAATAGATATGCACTCATTGATAGCGTAGCAGTAGAGTTATTACATACTTCATTAGAAGTTGAAAGAGCCGAAAATGAAGTTAAGGATAAGAAATGGTATGATTTTAGTATAGACTTCTCAGCTATTGGAGACAAGATAGCTGGATTATATGTATATGTAGTCGCTAAGGTTAAAATGATAATGTTTAATATCATTGAATTTATTGTCGTTACTTTTTGGCAAGTATGTACCTATTTTGTCTTTTTCCTACAAATCATATTCACAGGAATATTAGTTATTCTTGGTCCACTAGCTTTTGCATTCTCTGTTTTACCTGCATTTCGGGATGCTTATATACAATGGATAGCTCGTTTTGTCAGTGTTAGTTTATATTCATGTATTGCATATATAGTATTATCAATTTCTTTAGTAGTAATGCAATATGGGATAGAAAGAGAAATTGAAATTTTAGAATATGCGCTTAGAAATGAAGCTGCATTTGTCATGTATGTCGGAATGACCTCTGGAGGTGTCAATAGCTTCCTTCTTACAGCATTACTTGGAGCATTTGCCATGCTTACAATACCTTTTGTTTCTACATGGATTGTAAGTACAACTGGAGTAGGGCAAGCAGTAGGAGGCATGGTTGGAGGAGCAGCCATCGCAACCAAAGCTGTAGCAGCTCCGGCTACAGGTGGAGCCAGTGCAGCTATGTAAAAAGATTCATTAAATTTTAAATTCACATAATCATGATTATTAAAAACTTAGAAAATAAAATCAAATTAGCCGGAATTTTATCCATTGGCTGTTTTGCAACTAGTATAGTTATTTCAGGTATGGTACTAGCCTTTTGTTTCTCTTTAGTAAAAGCTGAAAGAAAAAAAATATATGTTTTGGATAATGATGTCCCTGTACTAGTAAAACAAACTGGTACAGAAGTCAACTTGGAAGTCGAATGTAAGAGCCACATAAATCTATTCCACACTTTATTTTTCACATTACCACCAGACGATGAATTTATAAAATACAACATGGAAAAAGCCATGTATCTAATTGATGATAGCGGATTAAAACAATATAATAATTTAAAAGAAAAAGGATATTTCAACACCATATTAGCGAGTTCTGCAACAGTAACAATTATGACAGATAGTATCAAGGTGGACATGAACAACCTATCTTTTGAGTACTATGGCATCCAACGTATAGAGCGAGAAACCTCTATTCTAAAAAGGCAACTTGTAACTACAGGGAAATTAAGACAAATTCCACGTACTGAAAATAATCCTCATGGACTTATTATCACAGATTGGAAAACGATACTAAACAAAGACCTAGATTATAAAGTAAAAAAGAATTTCTAATGAAACTGTTTAAACATAAAAAGAATGATAGAAAAGAAAGTATCAAGACTAAAGCCGAGCAAGCTACAGTTGTTCTTCTTACTAAAATATTTCAAAAGTTCGGAGTTAATAACGCTTGTGAACGCTTATTGGCGTGGGCTGATATACACCGTAAAGCTATGTTTGGAATTACGATTTCATTCCTTTCTTTCGTCACAATTCTATCATTAGTAATGCGTCCAGAAAGAAAGCCAATGCAAGTTTTCAACGAAGAAAAAAGCAAAGTACAAATTAACATTGATAGTACCCTACAAAAAAAACAAGTAGGAGTTCACGACTTGTTAGAAGTGATTAAAATGCAAAATGAAATTAATGAGCTAAGAAAAAATGGGAAATTAACTCCAGAAGACACTATACGAATAAAAAATTTATACAATAAATTAAATAAATAGCGTATGAAACAGATTGATATTAAAAAGCCTAAGTACATCATTCCGATACTCATCCTACCTTTTATTCTAGGGATAGGATGGCTAGTTAAGGATATGATAAACTCTGCCCCAGCAGAAGAAACTACATTAGTAGAAACGGAAGAATTAAATCTTGATATTCCTGATGCTAATTTAGAAAAAAGAGAGATAAAAAGTAAATTTGAATCACTCAAAGGAGCTTTCAATAAATCTTCTGATTATTCATCAATACAAACCATAGATAAAGAAGAAGAAGTTAGCGAAATTGAAAGTTCTGGTTCTCTTTACTCCAATGATGAAATAAGGCAAATTGACAGTTTAAATCAAGCTTCTAGAATCCGAGAAAAGGAATTGGAACAACAAATAAAAGGATTTCCTACTATAGATGAATCAAGTCAAACAGAAACTAGGAAAGCTCCTGAAAAATCCAAGATGCAAGAAGAAATGGAGCTTTTTAAAATGCAAATGGCTTATATAGATTCATTACAAAATCCACGTCCTAGAACACCTCAAAAAAAACAAGATGAAAAGCCAAAAGAAAAGGCTATAGAAGTTGTAAAAGCGAAAAATCCCGCAGAAGTATATTTTAATACTGTAGGGAAAGAACAAAAAACTTCACTAATCACAGCTATATTAGATGAAACTTTAAAAGTAACAGATGGTAGCCGAGTACGCATACGGCTTCTAGATGATATAATGATTAATGACGCTCTTTTAACTAAAGGCACTTACCTATATGGGAATGTATCTGGCTTTAAAGCTCAAAGAGTACACATTAATATTTCCTCTATAATGGTTGATGGCAGACAAATGAAAGTAGATTTATCTGTATATGATAATGACGGACAAGAAGGTTTCTTTGTTCCTTCATCAGCTTTTAGAGATTTGAGTAAAGATGTTGGAGCGCAAATAGGAAGCCAAACTATACAAATGAACAGCCAATCAGAAGGAGTAGAACAATTCGCTTTAGGTGCTTTACAAGATGCTTACCGTAGTACAACCCAAGCTCTTTCCAAAAACATCAAAAAAAACAAAGCCAAATTAAAATATAACACACAAGTTTTTTTAGTAAACAACAAAGATAAAGAACAATAATATGAGAAAGATTTTTATTGCATTATGCACAATGGTTTCTGTTATTACAGGAAATGCACAGAACACCCCTATTGGAGAAAACATCGAGCTTGCAGGTGAAAACCCAGAAGAACTAAAGGTTATATACGTCAACAAAGATGTTTCAACGCATTTTATAGCTATGGAAGATATAAAATATGTTGATATATCAGTCAATGATATTGTTGGCGATATTCCTACTGGTAACTCTCTTAGAATAAAGCCCACAAAAGAAGGAGCTAGTGGAGTTATCACCATTGTTACAGAAAGATTTTTCGTACAATATATGCTAGTATATAGTAGCGATTTAGCAAAAGCATACACTCGCTTTAATATCCCTTATGCTGATTTACGTAGCTATATGAATCCAGAAGTGAACTTAACCAAAGCACAAATGTATGATTACGCACATAGAATGTTTATTTCAAAAAATAAATTCTATGATGTTTCCAGTAAAAGTAACCTAATGAAAATTGTACTAAACAATATCTACACATTAGATAAGTATTTCTTTATTGATATTTCTATGATTAATAAAACAAAAATACGATATGATATAGACCAAATACGCTTCAAAATAGAAGATAAAAAACAAACAAAGGCTACTAATTTTCAATCTATAGAAATACTTCCATTGATGCAAGTTAATAAGAATCTTGTTTTCAAGAAGAACTATCGAAATATTTTTGTCTTTGAAAAATTTACTTTCCCAGACGAAAAAGTTCTTACCATAGAAATATCTGAAAAACAGATTTCAGGACGTACTATAACATTAAGAATTGATTATGCAGACATTCTTCATGCAGATGCTTTTACTGAATAAAATTTTACGATTATGAAAAGAATAGCATTTCTTGTTATCACCTTATTTTTTTCCCTAAAGTCAATGGCTGGTGATGGTGATAAGTTTTTTAATATTTCAGGAGGTTGGCAATGGAAAAATACCGTCAATGCAGTTGTAGGGCTGGAGTTTGAAGGTAAATATCACAATGCTTATGAACTATATATTGATTTAGCTACAGCATATGATAAATGCCCGGTATGTAATAAGGTATGCTCTGATAGTTTCTGGAGCTATAAAACATTCGGCATAGGTGCAGCATATAAACCTACAATCTCACGAGGCAAAAACAGTAATTTAAGATGGCGGTTTGGAGCAGATTTAGGAGCTAACAGAAAAGGGTTTCAGGCTTCCATTGATATAGGTTTAGAATATAGCTATTCATTTAGAAATGGAATGCAAGTCTTTGTAATGCAAAAAAATGATTTTGTCTTTTGGACACGTGACCATTTCCGAAATGGATTATTAGTAGGTGTCAAATTTCCAATAAATAATTAAGTATGAAAAAAATATATATAATTCTATTATCCATTATAGGGGTAATATCATCATGTACAAAACACGAAGATATTATAGACACATCATTACAGCCGGGTAGTATCTTATGTAGTGATGGAAGTATAGTGCATCCCTCACTTTTTTCACCCAATGAAAAAGAAGCCATTGGAGTTGTATTTTGGTGTAATGATGGGAATAATCCTGATATAAAAGAAACCGCTTATGCCGTTTCATTAGAAGATTTAGAAGAAAATCCTTTAATAGATACAGACGAGGATATAGCTAATGTTTCGGAAGATGAAAACAGCTTTGATGGAGCAGCTAATACTGCCGCAATAATGAACTTTGCTATAAAAGATAGTTTAGCTTATCCAGCAGCTCAAAAAGCTATAGAATACGCACCAAAAGGTGTTACAGGTTGGTTTATTGGCTCTATCGCACAAAACAAAGCAATCTCTAATAATCTTGAAAAGGTATATTCTTCTTTCTCAATCATTGGAGGAACGCACTTTGATGGTTGGTACTGGAGTTCTACAGAAGATGGAGCAGGAAAAGATACTCCTAAAGTGTTTGCACTAATTTCTTCATTAACAAAAGGAAGAGCAACCAGTACAAGCAAAAGAAATTCATTTAAAATCAGACCTATTATAGCAATAAGATAATCATGAAAAAGAAAATAATTATACTAGCAGCCTTCGTTGTTACATTTTTTACCGCATGTACTTCAACGCATATGATAACTTTCAGTAACGCTGAACTAAGCGACAAAGAAAAAGACATGATAGAAAATAATAGTAACTATTCAACCGCTTCAATAGTTGGTGGAAGTGCAAAATTAGTTAAAGAGGAAAGAGATAAAGCTATCCAAGAAAAGATAGAAGCTAGAAGAAATAAACTAAAAGCTATTGATGGCTTATCAATCTCCAGCTATAAAGATAAAAATGGAAAAGAACAGTTTAAAGCAACAGCTCAAAGTGAAATCCTATTCAAATTTGATTCATATGAATTAAATGAAGAAGCTCAAAAAATGCTTTCTGACTTATGTAATATCATTAGTGAAATACCCAATACTAAGATTAAAATAATTGGGCATACTGACAATATAGGAGAAAAACAATACAATATCATACTTTCTAAAAATAGAGCAGCAGCAGTAGGAAATTACCTTAGAACCGCTGGTATAGAAACAAACAACATAACAGAAGATGGAAAAGGATATAGCGAACCCATTGCAGACAATACAAGTGAAGCTGGACGTGCTAAAAATAGGAGAGTAGAAATATTTATCACAAATGATGAATATTAAAAAGAGAGATTTCTATTAACAAAGACCGGGAGGTAAAACTCTCGGTCTTTGTTTTATAGTCTGGAAAGAAATTGATACCGTACTTTTCGGAGTTCCGGCACTGATGGGCAAACATGGCATGATGAAATGATACCGAATTATCATTCCTGGCACACCCTGCAGAACGACCTTTTGATACCAAATACAAAAAGCTGCCGGAAGCCGGACACAAAAAATTGATACCATAAAACATTAGGGAAAAAGAACAAAGAGAAAACACTATATATAAATAATATATGAATATATAATATATGAACCTATAAACATATAATATATGATTAATATACTCCACTTCCAGAAAGAGCAACACGAAGAATCTTCTTTTCCCTAAAGTTCTTTGTGTCGTTTCTCTCTATATCTGAATACAGAAAAACGGCTGCATCATAAAAGAAACGATACCGACACCATTCAGGAACTATCGCCCATCAGCAAAAGGATTGCATCTAATTGATACCTTTTCTGCCTGCACTGGAGAGAAACCGGGAAGGTATTTGATACCGTACTTTTCCGGGTTCTGCCCGGCATGGACGATAAGAGAACATTATTATGATACCAAAAACTTTAGGGAAAAATAAAACTTCGGCAGTCTATAAACCTAAAACCATTTTTAACAAAAATAATTGTCCTATTATTTGCGACATTTATAGAAAATTACTATCTTTGAGTATTGAAAATAAAGAGATAAATAAACTTTTAAAGCTGGTTTGGCTGCCAGTATAAAGAACAGCAAACAAAATCATGAATATCTTAAGATTTCTTTTAAGTAGCTTTTTATGGGCTATGGGTGGAATTTTTGTATTAGCAATCTATGCGTATAGTGAACTAGTCTATTTGATTTTTATTTGCATTGCAATAGTAGGATTAACCATCTACTACAGAAAATCCATAATAAAAATGTACGCAGAAATCTTTAATGAGTTAGGAATCAATAAGTATGTTATACAAATTAAAAATCTAAAGAAATACAAAGAACCTATTTACAAACTAATCAATACAATAGGTCTATGATGATTGTTTTTTCTCTATCTTTGCTAAAGACATCAGCAAGATAGCTATATAAAATTAGAAAATAAATAGTTATGGAAACTAATCAAACATATCAAAATGAACTTGGTTCGGCTATGCTCCCATTTGTTATGAGAGAATTGGTTGATACAGTCATGAAAAGAAAAACGCTACCTTTAGAAGATGCGTTATACTATATATATTCTTCCAATTTGTACAAGGCATTATTGGACGAGAACACAAAACTATGGTATTCAAGTACATTATCACTTTATGAAGCATTAGAAAAAGAGAAAACAGAACAGAAGAAAGTACAAAAGGACAATCCAAAGATATTGCTTTTTCAAATGTTTTGTGCTGAAAATTACAGGGAAACTAAAAATATAAGTGCTAAAGAAACTCTTTTGCTGTTTTCCAATCATGGCGTTTTTGAATTTCTATATGAAAATTTTGAAATGCTGCACACACAAGATACAGAGTATATATTAGATACTATAATAACTTATATCAATAAAAAGGCATGAAACTATATCACGGCTCAACAGTTACCGTCAAATCCCCTAATATACAGAAAGGGCGTAAAGCTACTGACTTTGGAAAAGGATTCTATACGACAACTAATTTTGAACAGGCTAAGAAGTGGGCAATACTCAAAAGAAATCGGGAACATGGTAAAAAAGCGGTCGTTTCAGTTTATGAAGTCCCCGATAATATTCTTGATAGAGAGTTTTCAGTCCTTCGATTTGATGGGGCTACAAAAGAGTGGCTGGAGTTTGTAGTTAATAACCGCAGAGGAAAAGGAAAAAACAGCTATGATTTAATAATGGGACCCGTTGCCAATGACCAGTTATATGCAACAATCCGGCTTTATGAACAAGGTGTTGTTACGGCTGATGCAGCGATTGAAATGCTAAAGACCCATAAGCTTTTTAACCAACTTTCATTTCATACAGTGAAAGTTATTCCATTATTAAAATTCACAGAATCTATTGAAGTATAAATCATAAAACTATAATGAACCATGAATAAAGAAATGAGCTTGGATGTTGCGCTCGACATTATCGGGACACTCCGCATGATGAAGATAGATGAAATATCAGAAGAGAAGGATGAAAACAGAAAAAAAATACTGCAAAAAGAACTTTCTGTTCTCAACACAGAAGAAAAAATAGCAAATGGATTGTTGCAGTTTGAAGTTTCTGAAAATGTGCGCTTATCAGTCATGGATAAGATACAAAACTATTACGCACCTAAATTGAAAGCATATTATGCAACGCTATGAAGTAGAAGCCATCTTTGAACAAAAAAAAGATGGCTTATTTGAGGACATCAATATATCATCACAAAAGCCTATTGCTATAATCTTAGGTGGACAACCAGCTTGCGGAAAAAGCACTCTTATAAATGTTGCAAAGAAAGACCATCCTAACTTAGATTTTCTCACTGTTAATGGTGACCTTTACAGACAGTTTCACCCCAATAAGGAACTAATAAAAGACCCTATTAAATACCCCATTGAAACCCAGATTTTTTCTAGCGTTTTTACAGAAAGACTAATAGAAGAAGCCATTAAACGGAAATGCAATATTATTATAGAAGGAACTATGAGAAATCCAGATGTACCTTTAAAGACAGCACAAAAATTTAAAGATGCAGGATTTAGAGTTGAAGCATATATTATTGCAGCCCCCAAGGAGTTTACCCAACTAGGACTTTACAACAGGTATCAAGAAGAAGTACTAAGTAAAGGACAAGGACGATTAGCCGATATTGATTCACATAACAAAGCCGTAAATGGACTAATGAAATCTGCAAATCAATTATACAGTGATAAGGCTGTAGATAAGATTTCTATCCACACCTACTTAGCGAAAGAAAGAATTAAAGATTTCAATCTAGTAAATGGTGAATGGAGTTGCAAAAGTATGCCATCTATTTTTATAGATGAAAGTCGTTCAAAACAGATGAAGAATAAAGAAATACTTAACACTAACATTCAAAGAGGAAAAGAGCTTATTGAATCCGTAACGAATCCTGAAGTAAAAAAAGGAATGAAAGAAGCTCTGTCACAACTTCAATCTTCACTAGAAAAAGTTCAAAGACAAGAAAAAGGATTAAAAAAAGGTTTCTTCTGATTCTTCCAAAAAGAGAGGACTGGCTTTTCCAATCCTCTTTTTCTATTTATTTGCGTCTTAACTCATTATCTATTTGCTGTGAAATTTGTCCTTTAACGGTTCTGATTACCTCATTAATATAATCAAGAATTGGCTTAGGGTCTATAGTTTTATCTTTGTATTCCATTTGAAAATGTAAGTGTTCTCCTGTGCTGCGCCCGGTACTTCCACTAATGCCTATTGGTTGCCCAGCTTCAACAGCTTGTTTCGCATTTACAAGCACACTGTATAAATGCCCATAGATAGAAGTAAAATCACCATGACGCACTTCTACATAATTGCCCAACCCTTTATTTTTTCCTGTTTTTACAACCATTCCCGGCATTATCGAATAAACATAGTCGTTGTTGCCTTTAAGGTCTATCCCTCTATGATTTGCTATTTTTCCAGTAAATGGGTCTTTTCTTTTACCATAATGGGAAGTTATCACCATTGAATCAATGGGCAAAGATAAATACCTTCTTTGCTTCCAGTATGCAAGTCGTTCTGTAGTCAAAGCATCATTGACGACAACAGCCTTTTCTTTTTCTTCTATCAATTTATTTTCTGTCGTTGCTAATACAGGTTCCGCTTTAGGAATATCCTTTTTCTGTAATACCGTATTAAACTGACAGTAGCCATTCACTGAAAAAAACAATGAATAAGTAAAAAACATGATAAATTTATTCTTCATATTGATATTTTTATTACTTTTGAGCAAAAATATACATTACATGGATAAAAAGCAAGCTATTTTTAATGAAAATGATATTCCATATAAAGAATTAGAACTAATAGGAATATCAAAAAAACAGATATGGTCTTTGGATAAGGCAAATATCACAGCTCTATTATCTGGAAAGAGAACCAGTTTACTAGACCTTTCTTTTCACGATAATAATGGAGAAGAAATAAGTATGAAAGGAAAAATAAGTTTGTACTGGAAAGATAGCAACAATGCTGGCGTTAAAGTTCATCCAGTCAGACCAGAAATAATGAATGATATAAACCTTAAACCAAAGGAGTTAGAACGACTTCAAGATAACGAGATAATAACAAAAACTATTAACAATGAAAAATATCTCGTACAATTAGACCCTGAAACAAACGAATTGCTTAAAACAAAAATCAAAAGTATTTCAATACCTTCAAACATAAAAGGTGTTGAGCTGGATAAGCAACAAAAGGAAACTCTAAAATCAGGTAAGGAATTAATTTTGAATGTTGACAAAGAAAAAATTGCCATAAGATTAGATTTAAATAATCCAAGAGGAATAAAATTCCTAGACTTCGAGCAGAAACAGAAAATAGCTTATGACCGGCATAACCCACAAATTATAGGAACTATTCATACTGATAAAAACAGAAATGAATATATAGAATACATGAAAGGACAAAAAACAACACTTGGAAATGAATCGCAATCTAAAGTAGAACATAAATTCAAATTATAAAATGGAAGAAAAGAAAAAATTTGAAGCTTTGCAATATAGTTATGAAAATGCCGGACAATTCCGAGCAATAGCAGCAATTCTTGGATATTCAGAAGAATATCGGAATGGTGATATTACCTTTTCCAAAGGTAATGAAACATATACTTATCCACTGAATACACTTAAACTTGGCAATTTAGGAGATAATAGAGAATCTTTATTAGAGCAATCTAAAGAAAGAATAATCAGTTTCTTTGATAAAGAACAAGCTAGCAATAATTTCCAAGAATATAGCCAATATTTACGAGAAAACCACAATGTTGCAATTATAAAATGGGATGATATAAAACAAGGTACTAACAAGAATGAAGGATATAAAGACGGATTTACAGTCATTGACCTTGAAAATAAAATTGCATATAAAGGAGAAGACCTTTATCGATATGCTTATGAACAAAACCAAACCCTAGATGGTAAAGGTTCATATGTTGATATAGACTGGAACAAGTTTAATGAAGTAGGAGTTAAACCGGAAAATTTAAGCCCCGAAGATATTGCAAACATCAAAAATGGGAAAAAAACAGGTATGCTAAATTTTTCCATTGAAGATACTCCCGGTAATAGAACACTTCTAGACAATGAAAAAGTGTCTTATAAAACAGAAAATGGAAAACTCCATTTTGAGGGGAAAGCAACAACTCTTAAATATATAACAGCCGAGAATACACCTGAAAATAAATCTAAATTAAAAACCAACGAAATTGATTTCAAAGAAGAAGGTAAACGCATCAAAATTGATGGTATCAATGCTAGAAAACTAGCAATCGCAGCTATTACAGTAGTTTACCCAATCGCTGGGATTGCTATCTTGCTCATTCCTAAACGACAAGAAATAAAAAATGATTTATCCTTTACTAAGGATGAAATAAAAGCCCTAAAAGCTGATAATGTCGTAGTAAAGACTAATTCAAAAGGAGAAAGAACATTGCACCAACGTGACAAAGATACTAATGAGATAGTATCAATAAAAGCAAAAGACATTCATATTCCCCAAAAACTTGGAGGAATAGAGCTTACTCCTATGCAGCAAGAAAATCTCAAAAATGGAAAAGAAATTACCATTGTAAACGAGGAACTAAACAAAGCTGCAAAAGTAAAACTAGATTTGAATGCCAGAAATGGATTATCAATCAAAGATGCAAATACTATAGAAATTAAAGCGACTGAAAAGAAAGAACAAACAATAGGGAAAGAAAGATATATATCTGATAAAGAAAGATTAGAGTTTGTAGCCCAAAAAGGAGCTAAAGGGATTGATGAAATTTTTAAAGATAAACCCACCGAAATGGCTGCCTTTTTAGAGAAACATAAACTTTCTAAAGATTATGCTTCTTACAAGGAAGTAGAAAAAACATATTCCAGCTCTAGGGAAGCTACTAAACAAACTGTCGGAGAACAAATATCTACCCAAATGGATAAAATAGATAGTTCTATTAAAGCAACAGCGAAGCAAGAAGCATCTATTCTCGGATATGGTAGAACCTACGGAAAAAATAATGATACTCCAACGATGAAACTATAATATTATGCTAACATTTGACGATTATAAGGCTAAAATATCCATCATTCAAATACTTGAAGATTTAGGATATAAACAAGACATTAGCAAAGGAAAGGTTTCGCCTGTTTTTAAACTGACAGACGGAGCAGGTAACAAGTTGGATGAAATCATCATCAAGAATCCTCATAGTGTACAAGAACACTACTATGATAGGAATTATAAAGGTGGAGATTTAATTCAGTTCATCAAAAATCATATTAACGACTTCCCACAATTCCAACATCAAAATACATTTGTGCGAATCAATATGATTTTAGGACATTACGCAAATGAGCCTTATAGTCCTAAATATGAAGCATTCAAAGTTGTAAAAGCAGAAAACAAATCTTTTGACAGAGATAGATATAAAGAATTTCCTACTACACTCGCTGATTTAAGATTTCTCACAAATGAAAGAAATATAAATCATCAAGTCGTAGAAAAGTTTCTACCATTTATCACAAGGGTTAAAGACTTACAAGGAAACGGCAATTATTATAATATAGGTTTTCCCTATATTAATCCAAAAGATAAAGACAACAAAGTAACAAATTACGAATTAAGAAACTATGGATTCAAAGGAATGGCTGCCGGAGGTGATAAAAGTAACTCGCTTTGGATTGCTGATTTTTGCCCACACCCCCAAATGGCAAAACATATATACTTTGCAGAATCCGCTTTAGATGCTATGAGCTTCTATCAGCTCAATGCTAACAAAATCAAATTAGAAGAAAGTGTTTTTTGTAGTGTAGGAGGGTACATTTCAGTTAATCAAATAAAAAACACTTTATTGCGATACCCACAAGCTAAAGTACATACCTGTTTTGATAATGATTTAAACGGTAATTTGTATGACATTAAAGTGTCTGGAATCATTAGTAATACAGAAATGACAATAAAAGAAAATAAAGATGATGTGCTGTTTAAAACTAAGGGTAGAGAATTCACTATTAACAAAAATGACGTTTCACTAGAAAGTTTTAGGGAAAAAAGCAAAATAATAGCTCCTATGATTTCTCATAAAGCAGAAAAAGCAAAAGATTTCAATGAAATTCTAATGAAACAACATGAACAAAAAAAAAGTATTAAGTTATGAATGATGGAACAAACATAGCTTCTGATGATATTATATTAAAACCTAAATTCCGATATTGGTTAATGAAGAATTTCCTTTTAATCACATTAGCGATTTTCGTATTCATTTTTAGTAAATATATAAGAGAACATGAATTATTAAAATTTATCAGTGGAACGATATTAGTATTGTTGATATTTATAATTTTCTACAGATATATTTCAATGTTACTTTGTACAAAATGGATTATAACTAGAGAGCAAATAAAAATATATCAAGGAGTGCTTTCAAAAAGGATTAACTACATAGAATTATATCGTGTATATGATTATGAAGAAAAGCAAAGTTTTATCCAGTCTTTAATAAACAACACCAATATCTACATTTATTCTGGCGATAAATCAACACCAGAACTACTGATGAATGGTCTTAAAGCTAATAGTGATATAATTCAAACCATCAGAAATAGAGTAGAAGAACAAAAAAAGAAAAAAGGAATATATGAATTTACAAACAGATAATGATATGAAAAGAGTGCTTTTATTTTTTTCCCTAATGTTACTGTTAGGCAACATAAAAGGACTAGCACAATCTATTGTCATTGACCCGGTAATGATTGGAACATTGGTTTATTCCCATCAGGAGCAACAAGGTGTATTGAAAGACATACAAAGTGAGGAAACAAAAATCCGCAACTTTCAAATTTTAATCCAACAAAAAATGAATCAAATTCAATCCTTACAGGAGAAGACATACAACTATCTTTCTACAGTTAATGCAGTTGTGAAAAATGGAAAAGATATTATTTATGCTTCAACCTTAGCTAGAGACATAGCTAAATACCAATCCGAAGCAGCTAAATATGCAGTTGGAGACCCTAAATTATTAACCATAATTGCAAAAACAGAGTATGAGCTTATCAGTCGAAGTGTAGATTTAATGATATACATAAACAATATAGCATTGCAAGGCGGTGAAAAAAATCTTATGGATAATAAGCAAAGGATAGATTTATGTATTCATGTGGTCAATGAACTTAGACGAATGCGAGGACTTGCATACGCTGTATGCCGACAAATGAAATCCGCTAAAAGGGCTGGAGTACTAAAAACACTTGTACCCGGACAATTTAAATATGTAAATAGTGGGAAACAAAAAGTAGATAATATTTTAAACGGTATTAAATGGATTAGTAAAGGAGGATATTAAATGGATAATGATACAATCAAAGATTTAGGCTTATGCCCTATTTGCCAGAAAGGACACATAATGAAAGGCAGTTTAGGATATTCCTGTAATTACTTCAAAAACATGAATGACAAATGTACATTTAATATTTATCATTCATATTGGGGAAAAGAGATTACAGAAGAAATAGCCAGGCAATTAATAACAACAGGGAAAACAGATATATTTCATGACTTCCATAATAAAAAAGGAGTTCCTTTTTCTGCATATCTGACTATCGAAAATGGAATCGTTATTCCTTCTTTCGTAAATGAAGTATTAGAAACTCCGTGTCCTGTGTGTGGTAGAGAAATTGAAATTTTACTAAATGGATATGCTTGTAAAGGGTATTCACAAAAGGACAAGGACAACAACAGAGTTTGTAACCTCTATATACCCAAAACTATTGCACAAAGAGAAATACCATTGGAAGCAGCAGAAATACTTGCCAGAGGAAAAAAAACACCGTTTATGACTGGATTTAAATCAAGAGAAGGAAATGATTTTTCTTCACGGCTGGTTCTAACAGAGAACTTAGATATTTCTTTTGACAATACATTGTGTAAGTGTCCTAAGTGTGGAGGAAACTTATATATAAACAAAAAAGCCTATAATTGTTCCAACTATAGAAATGAAGCCATAAAATGTGATTTTGTCATTTGGCGTGAAATGTCAGGACGTTCTATAACTCCCGAAGAAGCAATAGAACTTTGCGAGAAAAAAGAAACACCTGTGTTAACTGGATTTCATGATAAAAACGGGCAACCGATGGAAAGAAAGCTTGTACTGAACGATGATTTTAAAATAAAACTAATATGAAAATAGAATTTATAATTTATAGCCATTTTTTTAAAGAGAGAGGAATGAAGGTAAAGGGTGATTGGAATTTTCCGCATCTTCCAAGGATAGGCGAAGAAATTTCACCTCACATTATAATGTTTCAGAATGAATTTACCTATCAAAATTTATTAGAATATCTAACAGATGAAGCTAAAAGTGATTTTAATAAATTCAATGATGGTGAAGATGATTTAGAAGGGAATTTTAAAGCATGGGTATATGATGTTATCTGTGAGGTCAATATAGTTGAATCAATACATTATAGACCAGATACAGAAGACTATACCCAAATTATTCCTGAAATTTGTTTAAGTGATTTAAGTAATTAAATATTATTGATATGCAAATGAATAAGACTGATTTAATCAAAATGGTTGCTGAAAAGGCAAATAAACCAACAAAAGAAGTAGCAGAAATAATTGATAGTTTTTTCAAAGAATTATCTCAAAATCTAAGAGAAAAAGATGTTTCTATAAAAGATTTTGGTACTTTCAAAAAGATTATTCAGCCAGCTCGGATAGCTAGAAATCCGGCAACTGGAGAACCTGTAGAAGTTCCAGAAAAGGAAGTTGTTAAATTTAAGCCGTCCAAAAATATACTAAACATGAAATGGCTATGATAGAAATAAACATCCATATTCCTATAGATGGTGTGAACAATATTTCTATACCAATCCAATTACCTGTAGTTCCAAGGGTTGGAGAAAAGATTTATCTATCTGACAAACAAATAAATAATTTGATAAGTCTATTAGAAGAAGAATATTACCACAATCCACAAACAGAAGAATGGAAAGAATCAATAAGACGGTTCACCAATATTGAGGAAGTAGCATATAATGCTGCAAATGGAACGATACACATTGAATTATCAACTATTTAAAAGAAACAATATGAAAAAGTATTTATCATTAGTAATGATTGGTTTAAGCCTTATGTTGTCTGGATGCAATAAAGACGATAACAACGACCCTGATACTCCACCTACAGGAGATACAGGAAAAGTACGTTATGAAGCTACCGTAAGCGACCCAGAAAATTTCAAACTTCTAATACATTATACAGTAGGAGTAGATATTTCTTCCGAAGCTCCCGAAGAAGCTGCCAAAGAAACTATTGTAGAAAGTCCATTCACATTTGAGCAAGAAGCCAAACAAGGAACATATTTATGGCTATCTGCCTACCCTATACCTAAAGATGAAGAAAACCTTGAAAATTTACAGCTACCTAAGACAGTCGAAGTAAAAATTTTTATTGATGATAAGCTGCATAAGTCTAACAGTGGTGAAAATTATGCAATGGTTCAACATATATTCGGACAGGAAAATTACCAGTAGAATTGATACCTTTTCTGCCTGCACTGGAGAGAAACCGGGAAGGTATTTGATACCGTACTTTTCCGGGTTCTGCCCGGCATGGACGATAAGAGAACATTATTATGATACCAAAAAATAAAAACCAATACCACTCTCACTGCATAAAAGAGTGATATTTTCATTTGAATTAATAAAATGAAAGACCAAAAAAGATTATTACACAAGTGCCTATTAGAAGACATTCCAGCTTTTGTAATATGCGGAACAGATATTTGTTCCGTCCAAGCAATGGAAGCATATTACCAGATAGCAGTAGAAAAAGGTTGCAATAGCAATTTTTTAGAAGACTTGAAATTAGCTATAGAAGATTTCAAGGCTTTTCAATGTGAGGAACCTGAAAAAGTTAAAATACCCGATTAAATCATGGAAGAAAGCAAAGAATTACAAAAACTATATGGATTCATGCAAGCATTCATTTATATAACTGTTTGCATAGAGATTCTACTATTTGTTCATTTTCCCTTTAGTGAACAAATTATGCCCTTATTATCAAAAATGGCAAAAATTCCTATCTATTCTAATATTCTTTATAGTAAACTATTTACATTCTTTATTATAATGGTTACTTGCATTGGAACACGTTCAAAAAAGGATTTAGAATTAGACCCGACTAAACAAATCATTTTTCCTTTAATCTTTGGATTCATAATGTTCTTTGGAAGTATATGCTTTCTTTTCTTTAAAGAAAAAGGAGAAACTAGTTTAGAATGGTATAATATAGCTTACATTATACTATCAATAATTGGAGCGACATTAATAAATTCAGCTCTAGATAACATTTCCAAACGTATTAAATCAAACTTTATGAAAGATAGATTTAATATAGAGAATGAAAGCTTTGAACAATCTAAAGACAAGGTAGAAACAGAATTCTCTGTCAATATTCCGATGAAGTTTTTCTACAATAGAAAGTGGCATAATGGGTGGCTGAATATATGTAACTGTTTTCGTGGAACTTTCGTAATAGGAACGCCTGGAAGTGGTAAATCTTTTTCTGTTATAAATTCTTTTATAAGACAACATTCAGCTAAAGGATTTGCAGAAGTTGTTTACGACTTCAAATTTCCTGAACTTGCCAAAATTGCATATTATAATTATCAAAAGAACAAGCAATTAGGAAAAATACCAAGTAATTTCAAGTTCAATGTCATTAATTTTTCTGATATTGAATATAGTAGAAGAATAAACCCATTGAAACGAGAATATATAGAAATCCTAGCAGATGCAACAGAAACGGCAGAAGCATTATATGAGAGTTTACAAAAAGGCGACAAAGGAAGTGGAGGTAATAGCGATTTTTTTAAAACATCAGCAGTAAACTTGTTAGCAGCTTCTATTTATTTTTGGTCTAGATACGAGAATGGCAAATATTCAGATTTACCGCATGTACTGGCTTTCCTTAATCAAGAATATGACGTACTTTTTAAAGTCCTCTTTTCCGAACCTGAATTAAAATCACTAGTTTCCCCATTTGAAGCTGCATATAAATCAGGAGCAGTGGACCAATTAGAAGGACAGATGGCAAGTCTAAAAGTACAGTTATCAAGACTGGCTACTAAAGAATCTTTTTGGGTATTTAGTGGCAATGATTTCAATTTAAAAGTATCAGATAAAAAAGACCCTAGTTATCTTATCATTGCAAATAACCCTAAAACACAAAGCATGAATAGTGCTTTAAATGCACTTATCATTAACCGATTAACTAGACTTGTCAATACAAAAGGTAACTACCCTACTTCAATCATAGTAGATGAATGTCCCACATTATATTTTTATCAACTTGCAACACTACTTTCTACTGCACGTAGCAATAAGGTTTCAATTTGTTTGGGATTACAGGAACTACCGCAATTAGAAGAACAATACGGCAAAGCTACCGCAAAAACTATAACTTCTATTATAGGTAACACTTTATCCGGGCAAGCTAAAGCTCCTGAAACTTTAGATTGGCTACAAAAACTATTTGGAAAAGTTAAGCAAGTAAAAGAAGGTGTTACTATCAGAAGAAACGAAACAACAATTAATATGAATGAACAAATGGATTTTGTTATCCCGGCATCCAAAATATCTTCATTACAAGCTGGTACATTAGTAGGGCAAGTTGCATTAGATTTTGGACAAGAAGATAATTTTCCAACAGCGATGTACCATTGCAAAACCAATTTAGATTTAAAAAAAATTAAGAAAGAAGAAGAAGCCTACAAAGAACTGCCAAAAGTATATAACTTTGGGACAGCAGATAATAGAGAGAAATTACTGCAAAAAAACTTTAAGAGAATATACGACGAAGTAGAAACAGTAATAGAACAATATGTATAACATTACATTACCAATTTTAGGCACAAGGTTAAAGCAAATCCGAGAGCATATAGGATATTCCCAAGCTCAATTAGCAGAACAGCTGAACTGTAAACAAAATGCGATTTCAAATCTTGAACTAGGAAAAGGGGGCAGCCTAAAACTTTTATTTCAAGTGCTGAATTTTTATTCTAACTATGTTTTTATAGATTTAATATTTAGTGAAAAGTTTTATCTGATTTCTAATACAGAAGAAGATGAAGCGCAAAAAGCCAATTATAATTCTGTTATAATAGAAATTATAAGACAATCAGAAAAAAACTATGAGGATGCTATGTCAAACGCTAAAAAAGAGCTAGAAGCTAATCTTCAAAAAGCCATCAATTTATTACAGCCCTAATAAAATAAAAGAGAGTACAAAATACTCTCTTTTATTTTCCAATATTACTTTAAAGAATTTGTGATACCTATTCTTTTGGAGTTCTGGCACTGATGGGCGTATATAGCATGATGAAATGATACCGAATTATCGTCCCTGGTACACCCTGAAGAACTCCTTTTTGATACCAAATACAAAAAGCTGCTGGAAGCCGGACACAAAGAATTGATACCATAAAACTATAGGGAAAAAGAAGAAGGACAAAATGCCATATTATATATAAATAATATGAATATGTGATTAATATCCTTCACTCCCCGAAACCCAGAAAGAGCAACACGAGAATCTTCTTTTCCCTATGTCCATTTCATAAAAATGATACCAGTATAATAACAAATACTTATAATATGAAAAGAGAGCATCCAAATACATACCTTTTAACAATACAATCGAAATCAATCTATCCTATCTAATTCTATTATAGCTACTTTCTCTTTATCTGGACTTGCTTCATTTTGTATAAGAGTTATATGTTTTTGGGTATAGCTTTTAATAACCCAAGGAGCACCACCTAAATATAAAGCATTGCTATTAAATATGATATATTTTCCTTCTATTTTGTAAGTAATATCAATTTCATCGTAACTTTCCCAATTTACTTTCCCCGATTGAGTATCTATAAATTGCATACCTACTCCCATATTGGGAACTACCCAAGCATCACAACGACCTGTACCACGCCATGAGGTTTGATATAGTTTTTGGGGAGTAAGTTCTCCTATTTGTACCTCTGGATTTTTATCATCACAACTTGTAAAACTTATGTTTACTAAAAATAATGCCCAAAGCATTAATAAGCAAGATTGTTTAAAATAATGTACCATGTATTAAAATAGATTATATTAATATAAATACCAGACTTCAAAATTACAATCCTATAATTGTGTATAGATTTGCTAATGTTGCTATTGAAATCTGTTTTTCTACTAAATTAGAAGCCCATGAACTAAGACCATATACTTCCAGCAAACTCTCATCTCTTTCATCTGCAAAAAATGAAAAACAGAGTTTGGTAGTTGGGTCGTATAAATATTCCATATTAGTTGCCTCATGATAGTACTTACAGAAACCTTTTTCATTGAAGTTCTCCAAAACCATACATAGCGGAGAACGCATTTGAGGATTAATACGCTTTCTAGTATTATAACTTATCTGAATATCAGAGCTGAAATACCTTGATATTTCTGCCGATATAATTTGGGCTTTTTTGATAAAAACATTATCATCTTCATTTTGCCTTAATTCCGCATCCGTAGCATTACTTTTACTCAATACTATTTGGTCACCCTGTCTTGTTGTTAACACAGCAGCTACATCATATAAACTTTCTCCCGAAGCAGATGTCTTTGTCAATACTCTTGCAATCGTAATAGACGGAGTATAAAGTCTTGTAACAGGAAGAAGAATTTCCTTAGAAGTATCATCAAAACGTCTTTGAAAGTTTCTTTCCAGTACAAAATCCGACATTGGATATAATCCTTCTTCTATTAAATCAATCACTGTATGATTTTTTGAATCATTTAATGATTTTCTCCAAGATTGCAAGTTTATATTTATGTCTTTAAGTGCCATTGTAGTATTCACTACACCTGTTTCATCTTGAATACCACCCAATGTTTTTACACGTATAAATATATCTTGTCTTTTGTAAACTGTAGAATCAAAAGTACCATCCTTTCCATTAAATCCGAACGACCCATTAAGTGAATCACCTTTATATACAAGTGAAGCATTAATATTTTTCTCTAAGGATTTAGTTTTCTGTTCAACATTCGTATTTGAATCCGCATTACCCATATATTGCGCAAAAGCTCTTCCACCTGTATAATAACCAACAACAACAAAATCTCCATATGAATCAATGATAGATGATATAGGAGAGGTATATAAATTATTAATAAAAGACCTTCTTAAAAACTGCCTTGCAAACACTTTATTAGAACCATTGGAACTTAACAAGGTAAATTTGCCATGAGCAAACAATATATTCATTTCCCCATAAGCTTGTTCTTTTGATTCATTAATAAAAGTTCTAAATGTTTCGGTTGTCGTTTTCTTTTTCCCTATAGAAAAAAATCCTAGATTTAAAGAAAATCCACTTTTCACAGTTTTACTTATTGATGAAAAATGCGTATAATTATTAAAATCATAATAAGCAAACGATGACTGGTCGTTCCAGTTAGGATAATTTTCATCAATATATGATTCATCATATTCTTTTAGAGATTCAATATCAAGTATGGAATGCGTAAAGTTATCAAAATCACTTGGTATATAATTCCCCTTAAGCAATTTATAACCATAACCTAGATATTTATCAGTTCCCCCAATCATCTCACCACTTCTTGTCAACTCTTCATCAAAAGAAGGTTGTCCTGTAATAACATCTGGAAGAGATGGATTACGTTCTTGAAGAATCACATCATCACATGAATAATCAGTTTCAACCACTGTATTTTGCTGTGCGCATAAGTTCAAATCCTCTGAACAAGCTATAAACAATGGAGCTATAACAGATAAAATTATTATATATAATATTGATTTCATAATCTTTTCTTATTGCAGATTATTATTAGATAAACTTTTCATATATTCTTCTAAAGGAATTGTTACTATTTCGTCTGGTTTTGCCTTTGATGTAGTATTTATTATTCCATACCAAGAACCTTTAAATTTAACTTCTCTATCATTAGCCTCATTTCCATTACGATAAGTCATAGTAATAGTATAGTCAGCCTTTACACTATATTTCTTTAAATAAGTCGTTACTTTAATTAAAGATGGCTCATCAACTTCTACCGGAATAGTCACCGATAATGTTTTAGGTATCTCATACGTTGTGGAAGTATAAGGAGCTCTAGGCAAAAATATTGTTGAATCAGGCATTTCCCCACTACTAAAATTGCCAGGGGCAATAAATTGCCCGGCTATTATTGCAGGACGTAAAAACATTTGTTCTTCATTTGCCATTGGAATTTTCAAAGCTCCTTTTTCTGTATAACAAGAAGTATCTTTTACATCTTTTTTTGCATAAATTGTAATATTTGATGGTCCAGCAACTGCTCCTGTCTGACCATTTGAATACACAACAACAGGGTCTAATTCCGTCACTACAGCTTTAGGTTCAAATGCTATTTCTTTTACTTTAAATTTATCCTGAAACTCTAATAGAAACTCTTGCTGTGGTTGCTTATTATATTTTGCATACCCTACCTGCCCATTACTCTTTACTTCTATAGAATAATTAAACACACTCCAAGGATTATTGGGGTCTGCCGTTCCTAAATATGTCTGATTTTCAATATTAAAATATCCTTTATATGTTGATGGTATAAGGTCCCAACTTCCAGAACTTATATCTTCCGAGTCCCAAACAAAAACAAGTTTATTGTTTGGGTCATTGTTATATTGACCACAAACCAATGGCTTATTATAAGACTTTGAATAAATCAAATATGGTATTCCACTACTAGGTGGCAAAATCTTTAAATAGAATTTTGAAGAACTATAAGCTGAAAGTATCAATTCTTTTCTCATTCCTTGAGTAGAAAGATAAGGCTGTCCAACCACTCCACCTCCTCTGACTTTCAACGCAAAAGGAAGCTCTCTAACAGCATACATATTTGATGAATAAAATTCATCTGTCTCAGGATAATAAGAATAAGATTTCGTTTCTGGCTTTTTTTTAAACTCATCTATATTAGAAAACAGACTCACAGAGTCAGCAACAGAGATAGCTCTTGACTGGATTGAACTTTCTGATGTTTCCGAAAAATCATATAAAAGTTCAGAACTTTTTTCACAAGAGACAAGACCAATAGTCATTGCTCCTACCAATAATTGACTTACGCCCCAAAAAGAATAGAATTTTTTTTTCATAAATATAGTTTTAAAATTATGTCCTTAGAAACAAATACACAATAGAGTTCACGTAGATTTACTTTCTGACGCACGCGAATACGCCACATATACAAAAGGACGAAGAGAAAACAAATCCATGATGCCAAAAACTTTTAGGTAAATATATAAATAGCTCTTACAGCATATTACGTTAAGAGCTATTTATCCCAAAAAGTCAGTTATATTTTACTTAATTTCCCGAAAGACTTAGCCAAAGACGAACTGTTCTTTTAGCCTTATTCTGTTCTCCTTCTAGAATCTTTGCATCACCTTTCTTATAGCTTATTTTTAATTGAGAATCAGTCTGTATAGCATCATATAGAGGAAGCAAAAAGAAATTATCTTCATCTAAAAGTTTTTCCATTATTAACGGAATAATATTTTTACCCATCGCTTGCATTTCTTTAAACTGTGGTAATGTTGTATAAGCGAGAGTACTTGAACTATATTTAGTTTGTGGATTTATTGAAATTTCTTCGTTCCATGAATTAAACAAATCGTTAAACTTAGTCTTTACCTCACAATTAATATTTGCAGCTTTATCAATGACAGCTTGTTTTTCTGCATCAGAAAGTTCAATATCTTCTTGTGCTATCTGTTTTGCAAGTTCCTTTATCTCCGACATATCAGTCTTTGTTCTACTCTCGATAAAAGAAACCAAAATTCTACCATACAAAGTGCCAGATAGCTCACTCCTTTTATGGGTAATACGCAAATAACGCCCAAGTTTTGACTCCCAAGTACCGCTACTATATACAACACTTCCATGAGTCATATCTATACTACTTGTTCCCCAACCATCAACAGTAGCATTGCTACCTTCTGTACTAGTCTGTTCATAATTACAAGACGAACCATATAAAGTTTTAGCATTTTTATACTGTTCTATAAAATCATTGTAAAAAGATTCTGGGTCAATCCATTTGTTAGTTATCCCCATAGAATAAGCAATACAATTATATGTACCTGTTGCTTCTCCTGTTACAGAAATATTATTTACATCTAAATTTGGGAAATCCTTTTTAAGATTATCCTTTTCCGCTTGTGTAGGAACCCTTCTCATAGAAGCAGCTCTAGTAGTAAGTTCGTTTGGATTGGCATTATCCTCCACAGAACCAATCTCTTCGTTTTGCTGACAAGCAATAAGACTAAAAGAGAAACCTAATAAAATTAAAATTTGTTTTCTCATAAAACGATATTTTTAAGTTAGTAATTATTCAGCAAATGCATTTGCATATCGCAAATATATAATACAAATTGTATATAATATAAGAATTATATTGTTTTTTCCACTGTTAATGCTTAAAAACATAATATATTTGCTATTTTTGCAATATACAATCTAAATTATACTAATATGGAAAAAACTTATCATTCATTAAAAGACTTTGAACTATCCTATGGGAAAAATGCTATTGAGAGAGCAAATGATTTCCAGCAGTACATTGAGCAACTAAATGATTTCGGATGTAAAAGCTATTGGATAACTTCACATACAGGTATCGGTTCAACAATGGCAATTGAAGGCTTCAACGAACCTGTTATTGCATTTATTTCTAATGATTATTTAGGTATGTCACAAAGAGAAGAAACTAAACAAGCAGGTATAGATGCTATAAAAAAATATGGAACAGGTGCTTGCGCTGCACAAGTAATAGGTGGTTATCTCGACATACACCAACAGCTAGAGAAAGAAATAGCTTCTTTTGTAGGACAAGAAGAAGCTATTTTATTTTCTTCCGGATTTGGAGCAAATGCCGGAATACTAAGAGCCTTATTGGGTCAAAATGATATTGCATTGATAGACCCTTATATCCACACAAGCGCAATGGCTGGACTAAAAGGAACAAATATAAAACGAATTGGGCATAACGACCTAGAATATTTGGAGAAGGTACTAAAAGAAGTCAAAGGGCAATATCAAACTAAACTTGTAATAATAGATGGTGTATATTCCCAGGATGGGGATTTGTCTTTACTTCCGGAAATTATTACTCTTTGCAAGACTTATGAAACCATGCTGATGTTAGATGATGCACATGGAATAGGAGTAATGGGAGCCAATGGCAGAGGAACAGCTGAATACTATAACTGTTTAGGTCAAATTGATATTATTACTGGCACATTCAGCAAGTCATTTGGTTGCGTAGGGGGATTTGCAGCAGCTTCGAAGAAGATAATACAATACTTGAAATTTTATGCGGACAGCAATGTGTTTTCAGCAGCCCCTACCCCACAAGTCACAGCATCCATACTAAAAGCTTTAGAGATTATAAAAAAAGAACCACAAATAAGAACCAAACTTTGGGAAAATACGAACTATCTTAGAAAACGGTTGAAAGAAGAAGGGTTCGACATAGGAAAATCTGTTTCCCCTATTTTTCCTATTATGATAAGAGATAATAAAAAGGTTTACGAAATTGCTAAAATGTTGCAAGAAAAAGGTATCTTTACAATTGGAATTGTATATCCGGCTGTAAGAACCAAAGAAGCAAGATTAAGGGTCAGCGTTCTTGCCACGCATAAACTTGAACAATTAGAATCTTTAGTCAATACTCTTAATGAGTAAGTATTCGGCCAACTACAGGTATTAAACCTTTATATACAACAATAGCGACTGTCACTATGAACCTAATAGTATCAGCCGCTATTGTTTTGTTGAACCCATATGTTACAGTTTATATCAGTTACAAGATTCCTCCTTTTGCCTTGTCAGTACACATTCCGGATGTTTCAACTTCCATTTATGTGGAAGTAGATTCAAAAGTTCTTCTTGGGTTGCCTTCTTGTGATAAGGCATTTGTGCGATAACATCGTTCAGGTATACTCTGGGATTTACCTCGTGCGCCTTACATGTGGCCAGCAGAGAACATATGACAGACATATTAACCGTAGCTTCGTGATTACCACAGAAGAGAAAATTTTTTCTGCTCAGAGTGATGGGGCGTTGGACGTTTTCCGCCAGATTGTTATCCCAGTACAGGCGACCATCGTCCAGGCATCTTATAATATTATCCCATTTGGTATAGGCATATGTAATGGCCTTGCCTGTCAAAGAACCTGGACTGTATTTAATCCCTTCTGTCTCCATCCATACCTTCATTGCCTCCATGATTGGCCGGGCCAGCTCCTGACGCTTCTGTCTGCGCTCATCATATGACAGGCCGGCTTCGTCACACTGACGTTCTATTTTATAGATATGCTGTATCTGAGTCAGTGCATGTTGGGCCATCTCCCTGTTTTCATCCAAAGCCTGCTCAAAATGACGACGTATATGCACCAGACAGTTGAGCAGCCGCACGTCGGGGTTGGCCTTGAAGGCTGTTTCATAACCTGCAAAACCGTCACATTGAAGATATCCCTTGAAGTTATATTGATTTGCCAGGGATTCGATGACCGCTCCGGCCCGTGAGCCTCCGTCGTAATGAAAGATGACCAGTCTCTCCATGACTGATCTTACCATCCAGAGATATTCCTTGTCGGCCTTGTGCTTTTCCCTGTTGATGACCGGAACTGTAGTCTCGTCCACCTGTACATAATCACAGGAGAAGACTTCACGTTTGAGTTCTTCATACAGAGGCTTAAGCAATTCTACGGTTTTCTTGAACCAGCCGTCCAGTGTACTTTCGGTCAGACCTTTCATTCCAAGATGGCGGTATTGCTGTATCTGACGGTAGAACGGGACATGATATTCATACTTCTGAAGCAATATTTCGGCAAGCAGGCTGGTGTCAGCGATGCACTTGTCGACCGGCATTAGCGGCATGGGAGCTATCTCTACGCCTTTCTGTCCGGCCGGAGGAAGCAGGGTACTATCCTTGAGAGCATATTTGGGACGGATGATCACCTTGACGTAAAGCATTCCCGGCTTGTGCTTGACGACTTTTGTTATCTCTTCGCCTATTCTACGGTATAAAGACAAGTCTACGCCTTTCGGTTCTATTGTATCGGTCTCCAATACGGGCAAGTCCTCTATCATTTTGCGGTTCTGGCGATTTCGTTTTACGTCTTCCACCGATTCCTTCTCAATCTTTTCCACAGCCTCGTCCCGCTTTTCTTCCGCCTGCTGCCGGAGTCCGGAAAACTCGTCGGCAAAGAGATCTGGCATATTAGGATCATATACGCGAAGTTTCTCCGATTTACGACCAAAGAGCTGACGGTTCAGCCATGCGACCTGAGCCGTCAACTCCCTGATACGTTCCTGCAGATTTTTTATCTGTTCGGATTGATTCTTATTAGTAGTAGACAATGAGGCTATAGAGGCATTCAGCCCTTCTATCGTCTTGAGTAAAATTTCTTTTTCTTCCATTGTCTATACTTCTTTTAATGATGTAAATATACTAATTAACAGTGAATTATGCAACAATATCCAAAGTTTACTCACACAAAAAACATATTATACATGGTATTCCTTACGTTCGGCTCTTAACCGCCGGAGCCTCTGTTCCGGGTTTTCCTGTATGCCTTCAACCATCATCACCAGGTCGCGCCATTCCATAGGATAGCTGTTTGATTTGGGATCATACTCCGGCAGCTTGAAGTGACCGGCCTCCAGACGTTTTACATACATTACCATACCTCCGTCTTCGGCATGAAGCAGTTTCATGAGCCTGCGGCTGGAACCGATGAAGATGAAGACATCACCGTTCCTCACTTCACTGTTCATCTTCTCATGTACCACTCCGCATAGCGAACTGATACCTTTGCGCATATCTGTCCTGCCAGGACACAGGAAGTAGCGCATCGTGTCGTTCAGGTTAAACATGGCCGCCTCGAAGACTTTGGGTCAATAATTCCATCAGTATCTCTTCAGAACCGTTCCCGAAGTGGGCACGAAGGCCATTAGGAAACAGCAGTGCAACACCATGCGGCAATTGTTCTTCTTGGGAAGACTCCGTAAATGCCTGTTTAAAACTGATAGGAGTCAACTCGTGTTTGATACTGCTCCTGTCAACGGAACATTTTCTACGCCAGTAGTGATAGGTTGAATAACTTACACCTATCTGTTGAAGGTACGACTTCAACGGCAGCTCGCTTTGTTGCACCTGCAATTCTAATTCTTCAAATTCTTGTCTGTTCATAATAATTGAGGTTTGATTGTATTCACTGCCGCAAAGCTACAACCAAACCTCAAAGTGTAAAAGGTGCATTTCTTCGAATGCTTACCTTAATGATATAAATAAGAACATAAAAATAAAATAATAATGAAAGAAAGGAGAAAGCGAAGAAGTGCCAAAGACATAAAGGAAAGCATTATTAATGCGGCAACCCATTTAATTGAAACTGAAGGATTTTCTAATCTAACAGTTACAGGTATTATGCGACAAGCTGAAATTGAGCCTGTACAATTCTATAACAGATATGATGATTTGAATAAGTTCATTGACGAGTATGTAAAAAAATACGACTATTGGTTTAGCGATATTGTAAAATCACAAAAACAATCTAGTAACGATAAAGCACTATATATGAACATTCTTGTAGGTTTATTTCAATCTTTATCAGAAAATAAAATCATGCAAGAACTTCTAAAATGGGAACTAGCTAATAACAATGAAACTAGTCAACGTACCGCTCAACTACGGGAATTGCACACGTTACCTTTATGCCAAAAATTCTCAAACATATTCTCCAATACAGATATTGACATTGTAACTATATCTGCACTAATAATAGGAGGAATATATTATCTTATTTTGCATGATAAACTTTCAACTTTCAGTGGAATAGACTTAAAAAAAGAATCTGACAAACAAAAAGTTATTAAGGCTATAAGCAAATTGTCAGACATTTTATTTACGTTTATACCTTCTTCTATTACTAAAGAAAATATTGATATTATAATAAAAATGAGAGAAGATAATATTCCTGTAGAAAAAATAGCATATTATACAGGAATCCCTAAAGAAATTATTGTTTCTATCTAAAATATCCGTCCAATGAGGAAAAACCCATTGGACGGGTCTATAGCCTAACCAAAAATCTTTTGTTTCACAAAACGACCCTTTTTCTGTACTAAAGAAAACGGTTCTTTTTTTGCTTAATCAAAGAACTTATGTCGCTACGGTGTTTAGTTAACCAATCTTCCAAAATAAACGAAACTAAAGATGAAATAGGTATTTTGGCTTTAGCTTTGAGCAACCCAAACACCTCTTTTACATCTGTATCAACATATAGAACTTCCTTGCAATTATAATTTTTTCCTTTAATGTACTCTAATAAGTCCGTCAAATCCATTTCACTAGAGCCATTAAAATTAAAAACTTCCGAAGAAGTTGTTTCCATTTCTACATGAAGTGGTTCTTTCTCCTCTTCAACTTCATATTTAGCTTCTTGAATAGGAGTTTCATTTATACTACTCCCATGCAATTCTTCACCTCTTATCATTTTAGCTATTTCCAGAACACTAGAAATACCTTCATTTTGCTTTTTCCTTAATTTATCAGCCATGTGCAAATATATACAATAAATGAATAACTTTATAACAAATATCTATTAAAAGAATATTTTATTTTATTGCTCCTTCTTGAATGATATAATCATAAGCATTCTTCACCTTATCAATACACTCATTACTAATTGCTAATGTATTTATACGTTCCATAGCAACAGAAGCTGGTATTTCATCTGTAACAAAACCAACTTGCTTAAGAATATCAACTACCTGTTCTTTTGTTTCATATCTTACCGCAGTTCTCATATTGTTAGGTAAAAAGAATATTTTAGCTTTTACATTTAAATACTGTAACACTTGGATAAAAAAACCTGTACTATCCATTGTAAATTTATCGTATTTAAATGGGCATATTATTATATCCGCAGCTTTAAGAATAGTTCCCAGAGCATCATCATCAATCTTACCAGGCAAATCTATTAATAGATTTCCTTGCTCAACCTTAGTAAAATCACTAATAATTTTAGCAACATTAGATATATCGGTTTGTATAACCTCATATTTAGGTTCATTATCATAGGTCGCAATATCTTCTTTTCTTCTATCCGATAATGAACGCTGAAAATCTAAATCCAATACTAGAACTTCTTTTCCTTTTTCTACTAGATAGTTGGCAAATTGTATGCAATTAGTCGTTTTACCACAACCGCCTTTCTGATTCCCAAATAATATTATCATATCTTACTTATATTTATTAATTTTGTTGCTGTCCTCTTTTCTTTTTCCTATTAGGAGATTTATCTTGCTGTACATTTATATGCTGGCTAAGAATATCACAAATAGCATCAATCAGATTAAATCCCCTTGCCAGTTCTGAATCTTGTTCAACATTTATTCTTTCCATCTTATCAAGAGTAACTAGAGTAATCCTATCTTTACTATAGCCATCTTTTATAATATTGATTCCTAAATCATCAGTACTTACGATTACTTTATTCTTTTTATCTATTAGATAAACTAAATTATCATCTTCAACAAAAAGAATTCCTTTTTCTCTTAATGTAGAATGTAAATCTGAACTATGAGCCAAATAACTATTTATCATATCAGTATAGACAGTATTTTTTTTATCCATATGCTCTTGAATCAAAATATCATCTTTTTTCACATGATAAATTCTACTTAACAACTCGGCTTCTTTAAGTGTAGCAACATTAAATTTATTTGCTTCATACACTCTGCTATTATATCTAAGTTCTTTCAACAGTTTTTTATCAAGAACCAATAAAGCCTTATCATCACCATTTATAAATATTGTGCCATTCATTGAAAACCTATAACCGTAATCTAACATTAATTTCTTGAAACTATCCATTGTATATTTTGTTCCATCTTTCAAAAGAAGATTAATTATACTATTACAGTGTTCAACTTTTGCTTGTTTATTAGGCTCTACTAAAAGTTCCTTCAAATCCATAACTTCCCCACCTTTCAAAACTCTCTTATTTCTATAATCAATTAATGTATATCCATAAGGTTTAGTATGTCCTTTTCCTGTATGAAAGACTAAATTTATACCAAACTTATCTTTCATCAAAGTTTGAAGTTCTGTATAGGAAAGTCCTTGCTTATATTTAAATAAAAGAGCTGTTATCTGTTTTCTTCTTTCTTCATCAGGTGTATATTGTTTAGCTTTATCTTTTATCTGCTCTAATTGAATTGAAGCGTGCTTTTCACCACCCTTATACAAAATTAATAATCCATCCTTTTCTCTTAATTTCCATCCTGATTGTTCAAGTAACAACTTATATTGCTGCACTGTAGAAAAAGAAAACTCCATGTATTTTGAAATATCATCTTTAGCCTTCAAAGCTAAATCAACATTCATTATTTGATTTATGACTTTCTGTGAGCGCACAGCTTCCATATTATCTTTTACCTTCTGTCCGTTCTTCTGTACTCGTGTAGAAACAATATGTACATGATTATTTTCTGTATCAGAATGAAAATATATCATATAAGGATTATTTCCATAACCCATTTTATTTATATATTGCAAAGCTACATTTTTCAAATCCTCTGCCGAATATTCACGCCCCTTACATGAAATCACTACATGAAATTGTTTTGCCTTGACCGCTGGATTAGTCCTACAGACAGATTCCATATAAGCTATATAATCCGACTTCTTCAAATTATCTGGATTCATAGCAAAATTTTCTGCAACAAGAAGTTCACTCTTGCCTTCCTCATTCTTTCGCTCATTATAATCAATACCAGCGAAAGAAGTTGCCGCTTTTAAAACTACTACTACCATATTTATAACTTCACACCGCAAATATACAAACAAATATTCAATAAAAGAATATTTCAATATAATTTATTCATACAATAAATATACAAATATTATATATTCATATATTATTTATATATATAATATTTTCCCCTAAAGTTTTTGGTATCATAATAATGTTTTCTCTTCGTCCATGCCGGGCAGAACCCGGAAAAGTACGGTATCAAATACCTTCCCGGTTTCTCTCCAGTGCAGGCAGAAAAGGTATCAATTAGATGCAATCCTTTTGCCGATGGGCGGTAGTTCCTGAATGGTGTCGGTGTCTTTTCTTTTATGATGCAGCCGTTTTCCTGTATTCAGGTATAGAGAGAAACGACACAAGGAACTTTAGGGAAAAGAAATAGTAACGCTGTCTTTATCACTAAAATTATATATATAAATATTATATATACATATATTATTTGATTGACATCAACTTACGCCAAGTAACATTCAATTTATCTTGCATAATTACATAGTCTGCCATTTTCTTTTCTACCTCATTAAGAACCTCTTGATTAACTTCTTCCTTATGAATATTTACATACCTAGCCAACTGATTTATATTATTTCCTATACGTTTCATTTCCAAACAAATTTCATCCATCGAACGAATAAATTCTTTAGGGTCAATAAGACCAACTCCTTTCCTAAAGACTCTCTGTCTAAAATAATCTGACATACATTTGCTAGATTTAGAAGCTTTAGTTAGTTCTTCATATTCTAAATTCGTTAAGCGAACTTTCACTATTCTATCTCTTTTATTTGCTTTCATACTATGATACTAAATAATATATGCCCCCAAGTTGCGAGGGGGCTAAACTCCTGATTTATCAGGCAAGATTTGGTTTTTGTGTCCACAAAAACACATCTTGCTATTAATTTCTACAAACGCAAATATATAAATTACTAAACACCCTCCCAAACAAAAGGGAAAAAAATACAATTAGATAAGTTTTTTTGGTATCATAATAATGTTCTCTTATCGTCCATGCCGGGCAGAACCCGGAAAAGTACGGTATCAAATACCTTCCCGGTTTCTCTCCAGTGCAGGCAGAAAAGGTATCAATTAGATGCAATCCTTTTACCGATGGGCGGTAGTTCCTGAATGGTGTCGGTGTCTTTTCTTTTATGATGCAGCCGTTTTCCTGTATTCAAGTATAGAGAGAAACGACACAAGGAACTTTAGGGAAAAGAAGATTTTTCGTGTGGCTCTTTCTGGAACTCTGGAAGTGAAGCGTGTTAATCACATATTATATATTGTTTGTTTATATATTATATATTCACATATTATTTATATATATAATATTGTATTTTGTTCCTGTTCTTTTTCCCTAATGTTTTATGGTATCAATTTTTTGCGTCCGGCTTCCGGCTGCTTTTTGTATTTGGTATCAAAAGGTCGTTCTACAGGGTGTGCCAGGAATGATAATTCGGTATCAATTTCTTTCCCTACAGTATATCAAAAAAGCATAGGGACAAAAACCCAACTTTTTAAAATATGTTTTTTTTAGATAGGGACAAAAACCCAACTTTTTAAAATATGTTTTTTTTAGATAGGGACAAAAACCCAACTTTTTAAAATATGTTTTTTTTAGATAGGGACAAAAACCCAACTTTTTAAAATATGTTTTTTTTAGATAGGGACAAAAACCCAACTTTTGATTGATTATTTGTATCATATAGTGTCTTTTTTTGTTAATAGATGTTCTTTTCCCTAAAGTTTGTGTTAAGATTATGAGAAAAGTTCCTTTTTTATGGGTTTATGTAATAAGAAAAGTTCCTTTTTTGTGTGTTGGTATGATTATCAGGTTTTTTTTTATCAGCTAGTGATGGTAGTACCCTTAAAAATGAAAGGGTAACTATCTGAAAAACAACAGATAATTGTAAAAAATCAGGGACAAAAACCCAACTTCTTAGGGACAAAAACCCAACTTCTTAGGGACAAAAACCCAACTTCTTAGGGACAAAAACCCAACTTTTAGACCCCTCCTAGGGACAAAAACCCAACTTTTATTCATCTTCTTTTTCTTCTCCAATCATTCCGGGGAGTATTTCTACTTCTTTTAATAATACGGATAAACAATATTCTGCTTTATTTGAAATTTTATTCCAGTTATCTCTAACATATTCGCCTAGATAAAGCATCTTAGTTACTACTGCTTTATAGTTGCTTAATGTAATCTGTGGAATAAACTGCTGCAAATGCTCGTCCTTCATTGCAAAGTGCAAAGAACAAAAATTCGTTATCATCTTCTTTTGTCCTTTTAATAGTTCTTCTTCCTTCTTTGATAATGCAGACTTAATAACTTTGAAATTAAGTTTATAAGGCTGTGTATCGCCTGAATTACGATAAACTTCTGCCATTTCAAACCAGCAATCAGCCTGTTCAAACAAATCATCGTAAACAGGGCGTATTACACGTTTATACAAATCTTTAAATTCGGGGTATTTATCTTCTAATTTTAAGAATTTCCGAAATCTATCCACATAGATAGAAAAACCACCTTTTTCTTTCCATGAGCTAATCAGCATATACATTCTTATTGTATATCTACTTTGCGCTCTTAAAGCTATCTCTTTTATATAGCGTGTAAAACCTCTATCAACATTAATGAAAACTTTAGCAACCTCTCTATCCATTTCTAAAGAAAAACCTCTTGAATAAGGAGTTTTGGGTATATTTGCCTTAGTGAATAAACCAGTAATAGACCAACTATCCTCACCTGTTATTGGGTCTTTAACATCAAGCTCTACAGGAATACTGATTAATTTACGAACCATGCTTTTTACTTCCTTGTATTGGTCTGGATTAACGCCCAAATCCCGATATGCGATATCTACTCTTATACGGTCTGAATATTCTTGAAATAAAGATAATTGCTCGCATGGAATAGATGTACCATATTTATCTAGATGCTGAATACTTAATTCTATGACATCCTGTAATTTCTCTATAACAGCAATTAAGATTCTAATCTGTACTGTCTTAAAATCACCAGCCATTAATGTAACTACATTAGGTTGTTTCAGCCATGTGGGATTTTCTGGGAGTTTCACAGGAAGATTTGTACGAGGATGCCCTTTCCTAATTCTAACAATCTCACCGTCTATTTCTTCTTTTTCTTCTTTCACCGCACGTTTTCGGGCTTTTATTTCTCTATTTACCATCGCTTATTATTTTGACTGATTAATACTCCAAAAAAAAGTAGAATAAAGAACACAAACATAAACTTGGCTATATAAAATAGCCCTATGAAAATCATTCTAAAAATAGCAATGATAATTTCTAATAGATTTCTTATTATGTTCCTCCAGTCCATTTTCTTTGTTTTATAATTCCTGTCGCCAAAGCTCCGGCTGCACTATTGTATAACCAGCACTTTGCAAATATACTCTTTTAAATTCATCGGGCAACGTTCCTTCAAGGAATTGCTTTTTATGCCTTGATGCAGTTCGGCGGTCATATGGACTATTTTTAGACCAACCTCTTTTAAGAATTAGTTCCTTAAAGCATTCATCTAATGTTTTTGCTTTATCTATCATAATCTTTTCGTAAAGAAATTATAGGGTTTTTCATCCCTTTATACGTTTCACAAGGATTTCCTAACAGTTCGCACATAACAAAATGTACAATTTTTCCTTCATCCAATGATAAATTCGATTTATTTGCTAATTCTACAACTAATGTATATTGATAACTATAGTTCTCAACAACAATTTCTTTTTCATTGGAAACTTCATTGTAAATCTTTCTATACTTATGCCATAAAGACGTATTAAAAAGCTCTACCGTAAGAAAATTGTTTACCTGCTCTGTTGTATAGTCTTCTGGCAAACGTTTCCCTGTAAGTCTATAAACAGCCTCCATTTTTGCTTTTTTTCCTACAAACTTTTTTTTCCCAATCATCTGACAAGAAGGAAGTTCATCCCTAGATATAAAAGGCTTCAAATCTGACACCCTACGATATACCTTATATTCAATAAACATTCTATCTATATTTTGATTATATGACATCTATTCCCTTTCACACTATTCGAAAAATTATGGTCATTTATCCCAATCATAATTATCGTAATCTATTTCCTTTCCTGTAGCATGGCATTCAGCCACATAATCAGCCCATTTTTTTCGCTTCGTCACATCAAAAGGCATACGTAGAAACTCATCCTTCCAAGGCTGTATAAAGTAACCAAAATCGTGTTTGTTCGTTACATACTGAACAGCATCTCTAATGGCGTTATACTCATATCCTTCTTTCAACAATGGTTCGTCACCCAGTTTAGAGTATATGTTTGCCACTTCCCGAAGCATCTTTGCAAATTCTTTGTATGTGGCAAAATTCTTTTCTTTTTTATCCATAATCATTCTTTTTTGTTTTGAGTATTAATTTTTTTCGATGAAAGTATTGGTTGTATTCAACACCCCGGCTGAATCTCGACTTTTGCCATCTCTTATGAAGATTCCTTCTTCTTTCAACCGTTCATAATCAAATTCATTCATCATGATAATGACAATATTTTCATTTGTATATAGCTTACACTTCATAAATTGAGTACCTTCTATTTTTCCAATTACGTCTATTTGGATTGTTCTTTCATTCATAATTCGTTTATTTATATATCGATTTGAGGATTATTCTTGTTTTTTTACTTCATATCCCTTTTCTCTGAGATACGCTGCTATATACTCATCATCTCCGACATCATTAAGGACATCGAAAAGATAACCTTTTACATAACTGGCTACTGCAACCGCATTTGCATACTCGATGTTCTGCGAAATGAATCTCACTTTCTCTGTTCTTCCTAAGCCTCTGAAGGCTTCTTCAATTTTGCTCATATTTATACTGTTTTACGCTAATTCTGTTTCAATAAACTTCATCATCTGATTGTGAAAAGAACCACTCCTTTTTTGCGCAGCCTTACAATCATCAATGGAAAGATTCGATTCCTTAATTATCCCTATTGCGATTGCTGGCATATCTCTGACTACTACAATATGCTGAACAGCAAACCAAATACCATCAATAAATTCATTATTCATATCTTCATTTTATTGGTTAAAACTCATATTCACTTTCATTGAAATTTTCGATTGAATAAATTAAACCACCGAAGTCACCTGCTGAGAAGCCTCCAGTAATATTACTTCGATGTGTTCCCTTATACTTACCAAAGGTTAATGTTCTTTCTTGATTCATTACTATTCTGTTATGCGTTATTTGGTATGATAATCCCATTTTATCTTGACTTATATATCTGGAAAAGAGACCTGTGAACTAAAGACTACTCTTTCTTTTCCTTACGCCTCGATTTGAGAAATTCTTTAGCCGCTTCTTTGTCCTCATGTACTTCATCTGATACATAATATATTATAGCCTTTGAATTGTGAGGATTGTTTTTCCACTTTCTTCCTATTGCATCCGGATTTACAACATATCCTTCTTTTGCCCATTGCAGGGCTGTTAGGCTCTTTTGGTTCATTCTCTTATACCAAAGAACCTTACGATGCATTTTTGTCCGGGGAGTAATTACTCCGTCTGCACATACCAGTCCTTCACAGTTGTAACCGGGGCTTTCCAGAAATTCAATTTCTTTTTGAATTTCTTTTATGCTCATTTTCTCGATGCGTTCCATGTATTGTGCAATCGTTTCATCTGTCATATCCGCTGCCATATTTCATGAATTTATGTATTAAAATAAGGCTATTAACTAGTTTAATAGCCCATTTTTGATTTCAAATACTATCAAACGTATTTATCCAATTCTTTTTCTAGCTTTTCCCTATCAATCTCTGGAAATAGTTCAAGAACAAGACTTAGCGAATCGCAATAATTGTTTGCATAGTTTTCTGTATCCATCAATCGTAACACCATTGAACAAAAAATACTCTTTTCCTGCTTAAAAGTACGATTTAACACAGAACTAGATAATCTGAAAATTTTCTTCTCTACTCCAATCATAAATTAATCCTTTCACATTTCTAATAATTGACTATCAATCTGTAGTTTTCTTCAATGCTTCAAAAGAAGACAAGTAATCATCAACAGCTTTATTTAACGCTGCATATTTATCTTTCCACGTCCTTATTTGCCGTTGTGTTTCAATATACCTATCATTCAAAGTTGCATAATTCTGAATAGCAAATCTAATAGCTTTAGCATCTGTTTTTTCACCAGATAATTTTTTTAGATTTTCTAACTCTGCGCAGGCTGCATCGTCTAAGCGTAATGTAAACTCTTTTTTCATAAAAAAATGATTAATGAATTAATACTGAAAAATAGCACTAACAGTTGGCTACGAAATGGATTTAAGAAGCAATGTTTCATGATTTTGTTTGCTGTTCTTTATACTGGCAGCCAAACCAGCTTTAAAGGTTTGTTTATCTCTTTATTTTCAATACTCAAAGATAGTGATTTTCTATAAATGTCGCAAATAATAGGACAATTATTTTTGTTAAAAATGGTTTTAGGTT
>NZ_ABJL02000004.1 GCF_000172175.1 Bacteroides intestinalis DSM 17393
AAACGGCACAAAATGTAAAGAAGTTCCTTCCGGTTATGAAGTATTTGGCTTCGGAAGGCAGAGAGTTTTATTTTGTGACGCTTACCTTGCAAAATTGTGTAACCGATGATGCAAGGGTATTGCGAGATTTCATGCGTAGATGTAACCGGATGTGGGCTGATGGTATAAGGACGAAACACAAGTTTCGTTCACTTGGTATTTCGGGGGTGATTAAGAAGGAGTGTACCTATCATGTAGTAAAAAAGGATTTGTTTTCGTTCCATTATCATTTTCATATTATTGTTGATTCATTGGAAGCTGCAAAATATGTAGTAGCCCAATGGAAGAAATTGCATGGTAGTACGGTTGCTGATGCCCGTTTTCAGAAATATAAGAAGATAGAGGATTTTGAAAATGCAGCGATAGAGGTTTTTAAGTATGCTTCAAAGGCTTCTGTCTCAAAATCGAAAGGTCGTGACGGTAAAAAAAAGATTCAGATAAATTATAAGGCTTTGGATATGATTTATACTGCCATGCATGGGATGCAGCGCATGAGTAGTTTCGGACAGTTCCGCACCATGATCGGAGATGAAGCGTTGAATGATTTTAGAGATGAGGATTTGGTTCTTAATATTGAGGGATTGAATGTTGAAGATGGTTGTTATACTTGGTATATGTCTGTGAAAGATAAGGTGGCTGATTGGTATAATATGGAAACTGGGGAGGCATTGTGTTGTTATAAGGTCACCCGGAAGGATGAACTTTTGCAGGATATTTATTTAGATGAGGATATTTTTCCTAATAGTGGGTAGTTGTTAGTTTGTTGTATTGTTTTCTTGGTATGGTGTGAGTTCTATGTATTCTCTATTCATGAAAGGATCGCCAAATTTTCCACTTCTGTCATAGAAGGAAAATTTGTTTTTAGTTAGCTCGTCTATGTCCCAGTAATGTTCTCCACCAAAATAAATGGTACTGAAACTTGGATCACCGAATGACCATTGTCCGTAGATATTGGCTTCTTTTTTATTTCCTTGTTTGTCGATTTCTATATTTGTACGGGTATATGTTCCGTTTTTATTGAATTTGTATGTACCTTGCCAGACACTGCCGTTTTCGTCTGTTGTTTTTTTACCAGCCCATGTAATATCACAAATTAATGAGATTATGCTTTCTTCTCCATGGTTGTAGTATCCTTGTTTTTCAACACATCCGGTGTTTGAAATAAGAAAAAGTGATACTGTTGAAATAAGTAAAGAGATATGTATTATTCTATTCATAGTTAAATATTTAATATTCAATGCAAAAATAGGAGAAATTTTATATTTTTGGGCGAAACCTTTATTTATTAACTTTAAAAAAGGAGGATTTATGAAAAAAGTAATGTTTATGTTCATCAGTCTACTGACTGTTTTGGGTGTTTGTTCGTGTAATGATAATGAAGTAATAGAACCTGTGGTTAGTGATTCTGTATCTGATATGGAGGTCTTATCTCGTTTTGTTGATGTAAATGAGATTACAAATGAATACTATTTCAATGAGAATAAGAAAACGAGGGCGTTGTCTTATGTAACAGGTTCGGATTGGCAGGATTTAGAAAAAGTTAGTCCTTTGAGTATTGAGAAATATAAGAATAACCTGCAGGTTTTAAATGCTCAAGTGGCAAGTGCTATTTCAAATCCTAATACCGCTTATGTTGTTTTTTCTGTAAATGGAAAGACTTTGGTTAAAAAGGTGAAGGAGGATGCTAATTTTGATTTTTCAGTATTTAGGGATGTTGTAACGGAAACGAGGGCTGTTCTCCCTTCTTTGAGTATTAATGGAGGTTCTCAAAGCACTACCGGAGTTTTTTACGATTCCAGTCGTACTTTAAAGATGCAAGTTGATTTGAATGCTTCAATACAGAATAATTATTATTTCTTTGAAGTATTAAATCCTAATGCTAAACCAAGTCCGGATGATAATATAACGACACCTGAAAGTGTTGCTTTTAGTGGAACTGGACCGTTATGGAGTAACACTTTCACTTGGACTTCGTATTGGGATGCAAATGTACCTGGTCAAGGTTTTAAATGGGAGTTTAAAGGAAAAGGTACTACTCCTTCTTTTGGTTTTATAGCTAATTGCACCTTTAGTCGTTAAAAAATGAACGGGATTTAATTTGAATTGCACTTCTCAAAAAAGAGAAGTGCAATTCAAATTAGTGTCTTTCTATCGGTGTAGCCAGTTACCGTTATCTAAAGTCTTTTGTAGTGTATTCCAAAGTTCTTTAAGAAAGTTTTTAAAGTGGATGTTATTTAGCCAAATTGTAGTAATACCATTCTGACTTTTGGAGATATCTATTTTCACGTTTTTAACTTGGTATGATTTTCTCTTGTCTTTATCGTAAAGGTTTCCAGTGTAGTATATTTCCTTTCCAATAAGAAGTTGTCGGATATCTTTATTTTGTATTCCCATAGTTTGGAGTTCCTCTATATTTTCCTGTGCATTTTCCATTTCCGGAAAAAGGTTGGTTATGGGTTTTAGTTTGGATGCTTCTGCCTTTATCTGTCTGTCGGTTGTTTCCTGTACCCTTCGCATCTCGATGTTGTTGGTTCTTAATTGTCCTTCTAAATTTTGATTCTTGAATGAGAGGTTATAATTTTCTTTTTTGAGGGTTTCAATTTCTTTGGCTTGTCGTTTTACTTCCCCTACATTAAAGACGCTTGTAACGGCATTAAATACGGTTTTTCCGGCTTTTGCGGCAGCTTCTTTGGCTTCGTTGATGTGTATGTCGGTTTTCATGCTGTTTAGCTCTTTTTGTGCCGTACTAAGTTCCTTTTGGACTGTGGTGATTTTCTCGGTTCCGGCAGTGTATGCCCTGTTTAGTTGCTCGATGTCTTTTTGAAGTTGTTCAGCTTTCTCTGTTTCCATTTTGTTTTTGTATTGCATGGCCGACAAGTGTTTCTTGTCTGAAGAAACTCCACGTTCCATGTTGAGACACTCTGCTGTTATAGTCTGCATCTCCGCCATGTCGTGTCTGTTCAGCTTTACAGTTTTTCCTGTATGGCCGTCCGTCCAGTCAAAGATCATGTGCGCATGATAGTTCGGTTTCCATGCTTCTTCCTTTCCGTCCCATACGTTTGCGCCTTCATCCTTATGGGTGTAGATTTGGAAGGCGTGCACTCCAAAGCGTTCTTCCAGTTTTTCGGCCAAGTCTTGAAGCTGCTGGATTGTGGTTTCCTCGCTGATTACTATTACCCCTTCCCGGATTGGGGTAGCTTTCTTCTGTAATCCTTGTCCGGTGGCTTCCTTGTATTTTTCCGTTATGTCCCGATGTACTTCGGCAATGGAACATTCTACCCACTGTTCGTTGCGGTGTGTGAGTTCCGGACGGATGTAGTCGAGCTCCTTGCTTCTTAAGTTGTGACGTTCCGAGCTGCCTATATTGCAGGCTTCCACTCTGATACATGTCTTTGCCATATCTTTAGGTTTTAGGTGTGTATGTCTGTTTAGAAGATGTGGCGTGAAACGTCACATCGCACGGGGTCGAGGGGACACCCCTCGCACACAACCCCTTTAGGGGTTATAGTGTGCTATAACCTTTTGCAAAGGTAAGCCTTCCGGACGGGATTTGCAAGCGCTCTGCCATGTGTTCCGGATGTGCTTGGGAACAGAAGCCGGACAAAAGGGAAAAGGACACAAGGCACAATAAAAAATCATCGGTCGGGGAGCGCTGCACGGCAAGGGGGTGCACCAACACTCCCGACGAGTGCAGCCATTGACAGGGTTCTCGGTGAAAATGGAAAAAAGTTGTTTTTCCTTTTGTTATTGTTATAACTTTACATATATTTGTATCGTGATAATCAATTATAAAGTTATAACATTATGGTAACGAATATTATTCAGATTGGAAACAGCAAGGGGATAATACTTCCTTCCGAAGTATTGAAACAGTTGCGTTTGTCCTTGAAATCGGCTGTGAGCATTTCTTTGGACGGGAACAATATTGTGATAAAGGCACAACCACGTCAGGGATGGGCGGAAGCTGCCAAACGTGCCCATGAGAATGGGGATGATGAGTTGCTTATCCCTGATGTGTTTGAGGATGAAAAGTTTGAGGATTGGACATGGTAGAACAGTATGAAGTGTATTGGGTAGAGTTAGACCCTACCCGTGGGGGTGAAATGGCAAAGACACGGCCATGTGTAGTTGTCACTCCTTCAGATTTGAATATGTACCTTACAACAGTAGTCATTGTTCCGATAACCTCAACGATAAGAAATTATCCTTACCGGGTTCTGTGTTCTGTAGCCGGGCGTGAAGGAGAGATAGCCACTGATCAAATTCGCACGGTGGATAAAAGCCGGCTGAAAAGAAAGATTGGAGATTTGAATTTCAGTGAGATAAAAAGGTTACGTGAAGTATTTCAGCAAATGTTCTGTGAATAATGGAAAGTACGGAAAGAAAAATGCAAATAAGACATTATGAAACCAACTGACTACATCGAATGGGATAACCTGAAGGATATTCCATTCTTCCTCTGTCAAGTAGTCGAGGACAGAGAAAAACAAGATTTGGATATTTACTATTTGGGCAAACGTGTCTTGCACGATTACGACCATGTGGGGCACTATTTGCGGACTGCCGTTATCTTGTTCCGCAGGGTAAAGAGCCGCACAGCAGACTGGGTAAACCTGCGTAACCTTTGGACGCTGCGCAACTGTGTGCGTGAGAACTACAATCACGGCATAGGAATGAACGACCTTATTTTTGGGGAGAATTTCGATGGAGATAATCTCGATACGCTTACACCACTTACAAAGAAACGCTTTGATTTTTTGTGTAAGCGGATTAAGGAACTTGACCCATATGCAACTATTTAACACTCCATTGAGTGAAGGCAGGGCTTGTCTTTGTGTGCTCCCCCTTTGGGGGACGGGAGGGGGATAAGAAAAAAAATACCACCGGAGATGTCGGATATCCGTCAATTCACTCCGGTGTTTTTTTTGCAACTCTCCCGTATCGCTCGGCAAGGGTTGTCTTTGTGTACGGCAAAGATAGTTTTTTTTCCGGAAGTATCTTTGTCTGTTGTGGATTTAGTAGTGTATTTGTGTCAGAATTGCGCAGCCGGGGGAATGGGGGCGAGCCCCCATACTAGATAAACTAGAAAGTTTCGTGGTAAATGCTTTTTGACTTGTTATATGTAGGTTTTTTGAATGATGTTTGGCGGTTTGGAATGAATTACCTACTTTTGGGCTGAGAAAAAACGAAAGCCCGAAGGCAGTAACCAACGGGCTTTGTATTTTAAGAATTAGCAATCGTTTGTGTTCGTTCTTGGCTGGGCGGATACCAAACGAAAGCCACATCAAAATTTCATATGTGCAAAGATAGAACAAATATAACCAACTGCAAAGAAAGTCCGTTAAAAAACGGTTCTGATAGTCTTAAAAAAAAGGCTAAAGTAAAAATCATATCCCATAATTTTACTCGAAAACTTTCGGAAAAGAATCCGGATAGTAAGCTGATGAAAGCATATATGGATGCCCATGTGTGTTCAAATGTTTATACTGTGCAGGGAGGTAAGGCGCATTCCCATTATTGTCATCGGGCTTTTTGTCCTATCTGTCAGCGTATTC
>NZ_ABJL02000005.1 GCF_000172175.1 Bacteroides intestinalis DSM 17393
CTTTCAACTACGTGAAAGTGCGTGAAAACCCAAACAACAAACGTAGCAAGGTGACCGGGTTTAGGTTCTACCCGGTCTATCAACCACAGTTCAGAGATGAAGAACTGGAAGGGAAAGAATTGCAAGCAAAGGTTACAGCACGATATCAGATAGACAGCCATGTGTACGAGTACCTCCGTTATTCCTGCGGCTTCACATCGGAAGAGATAAACCGGAACAAAGAGACATTCATAACGGCACAAGAAAAGATAACCGACCTTATCGGAGAACTGGCTCTCCTAAACGGAAAATCACGAGAAAAGAACAATCCGAAAGGGTGGATTATAAACGCCCTTAAAGGGAAAATCAAGGATAAGTAACAAGATTACCCGGCTGAAACACTCCGGGTAATCTTGTCAAATCAGAGGAACGATTTCCATTTCTACACCAAGTTCTTTCATCTGCTGTTGTATTTCCTCGCTGCTTAGTTTCTCTCTCGCCAGTGCAAGCCCATGAAAGGCGTCCCAGCCTGCCGGCTTCGAAACGATACTACCGTTTAGGACGGCATGGGTGATTTCGCCGCCGGACTTCGCACCCTTGTTCAGTATGAAGAAGAACCGGGGTTCTTCGTGTTCCGTTGTTCCCATAATTCGTAAAGTTAGATGTTTATTTATTCCCCTTTTGTTCCCTTGCCTGCTCTTGGTAGTATTCATAATACTGCTTGTAGTTGTCCCGGTCTTTGGCTGCATCCGTCCAAAGATAGCACATGAAACAAGCGAACAATAGGGAGATAACAGCACAAAGGATTGAGTAGAACGAAATTCGTTTGTCCACATAACCGCCGTTTTTCATTCTGTACCCCTGCCGTTCAAAGTCCGCCAACACGTTTTTTAGGCGATTTTCGGCACTTTCAAGGCTTTTCCCGTCTATTTGTACCTTTCGGGCTGTTGCGTCCTCTATGCGCTTCGTATAGACTTCAACACGCTTTAGTTCTTGATACACCAGTTCTACCGCAAGCTGCGGGTTTACCCTTGGCGTTGTATCTTTTCTTTTCCGGGGGCTGTACTGTCCCTGCTTAACGTTGGAAGCTGCCGCTTCCGGGTGTGAGTTTGTTTCCATGAGATATGTTCATTGAGTTGCACTTCAGTTTGCTTTGTGTCCGCTCGATATGGGCGAGAGTGTAGCCTTTCCCTATCTCGCTTGCCTTATACTCCGTACCGCTTCGGGCTGTGACATAGTAGCCGTTAAGTTTCCCGGTGCTTGCCCTGGCTTCCCGGACTTTAAAACCTCTCTTACCAAGTTCTTCCTTGAATTTGGTAAAGTCAAAGCCCTGCATCTTCTTCAATACGCCGTCCATGGCTTCCTTGATTTCCGCTTTGTTGACTTTGCCAATGTCCTGCGACTGTACAAAGTTCCGTTCCTTGGCTATGGCATTGGCGGCTTCCGTTGCCTTTTTCCCTATCCAGTTGTCCCGGTACAGTTCCCCGGAAAGGGAAACCCGGTTTGCCAGTATGTGCAGGTGGGCTTGCTCTTTCTTGCTCTCCGTACCGCTGTGCCGGATGATGATGTACTGGTGGTTCGCCAACCCCATGCGCTGCATGAAGTCGTTACCAAGTTCCGCCCAGTCCGCATCCGTAAAGGTGGCGCTTTCCTCTATCGAGGGGCTGACCTCGAAACGTAGGCAGTTGTTTTTTACGTTCGGAAAATCAATGTGATACGGTTTCATTTCCTGCACCATTTCCGCACCAGTACACCCATAAAGTTCATGCCGGGCTATCTCGGTGGCTACTGCCTGCCCGTTTATCTCTTTGGCGAGGTCGTACTCCAATGCCGCCACACCATGTGATATGCTTTTCCCTTTCCCTATCATCGTGAGAGTATTTTTTTGAGCTCTGTAATTAGTGCCCGGTTCTCCTCGAACACTTCCCGGTACTGGCGACCACCGAAGTAGTTGTTCAGCCGTTGGAGCGTTCCTTTCAACTGGGCTATGTCCCGGAGAAGCTGCCGTTCCTCCTCGGTGTACCTCTCCCTTGGGCGCCCCCCAAGGGACAAACTCCGGCAGTATTCCGATACGCTTAGACTGCACCGGGCTGCCTGCTCCGCAAGTGCGTCCTTTTCAAGTTCGGTACACCGGAATGTAATCTTTTCGTTCCGTCTTAGTTCCATGCCACAAAGGTAATCTTAAAATCTTTTTGAGCAAAGCGAGAAAAGCAAGAATTGTCCGACAAGGACACTTCTTGCTATATATACACATGCCGCATGGGAATACATCCACGCCAACCGCCCAGCAAAAAGCCCCGGCGTGTTAGAAAATCCCCCACAGCCTAACAAATTCTACCCCATTTCTACCCAAGGGGATTACACGCCGCAGAAGTCATCCGGGAACATGTCTTCCAGTTCGTCCAAATCAATGGTTTCTTCTTCGGACACCTCCACCCATTCAATGTTTTCTTTCCCTCTTATCGCACATGAGTACATCTCGGCGGCGGCAAGAGAAGAGAACACCTCGTGCATAGGCTCGCCGTTCTCTAACCAGTAAACACAATATTCGACCATAACAGTTTTATCATTTATCGTTGTAATGCCCCTCTACCTCCAAGATGTAGACCTCTACCACTTCCTCGTAAATGTCATAGATTATCCGGTCATGGGCGGTAATGTGTCGAGACCATGTAATATCCCCACCGCCCCTTAACGCTTCGGGATGCCCAAGCCCAGTCTTAGGGTGCTCTAACAATTCTTTGTAGATTTTCTTATACTTCTTGAACAAATTGGGGTTTGATTTCTTCCATTTGGCAATCACCTTATCCACCCCGTCGGAAACCCTAATTGTGTACATCATAGACTATCGAAATAAGCATCAATATCCTCACTGCTTTTGAGGGTAACACACTTTCCGGATTTGATTTCTTCCCTTGCCTTGTCAATCCTTGCTTGCAGCTCCGGGGTTATCCTCAAATCTTCACGACCAACTTTTACCAAAGCGTAAATCTCGTTTTTCCTGCGAATTAGTACCTGCTCGCCATTGTCAGCTTTGGTGAAAGACGCTGCGAGGTTGTTACGGTATTCTCTTACTGATAATGCTTCCATATCTGTTTGCTTTTAAATTCAGCACAAAGATAGCTATATTTCAATAAAATACAAACATTTTGTACACAAACGTGTACACGCCATAAAAACCCGTTTCCAATCCTACCGCCCGTTGGTTGGTTTTGCTTTGCTCTTTTTCCCTATCGTTTTTCTTTTTCCGACAGTAAATCAACCACTTAGCTCTATAAATTCCCCTTGTCTGTTATAAGCATCGTCTGTAATATGCTCTATCACTTCTTCGCAAACGCCCATAAATAAAGGGATTAGAACATGTGTTTCCCCACACTTTGGGAGTTTAGCCCCCACACTTTGGGGGTTTAAAAGTAAATTAGTCCCCACACTTTGGGAGTTTTACCCCTCTTTTTTTGTTTTAATGTGGGGATTGTGTATATTTGCAGCAAATCAATCGTTTATGAAAAAGAAACTACCTATTACCAAGAATAAAGATGTTGTTGTTTCATGGGTATATACATGGTCAAAACAGCAAGACATGTCCATACACGAACAAAGAATAGTTCTTCGCATACTGGAAGCGTGCCAAGCTGAACTAAAGGGAGTAAAACTGAAAGATTATGCAGGCACGAAACGCAAGTTTGAGCATGGACTTTGTGATGTTGATGCACAAATGCATGTATCTGACGTTATTTTTTCCGGACGTGATTACAATGAAATCATAGCCGCACTCGATTCTTTGGCAGGACGTTTTTTTACTTACGAAGATGACGAGGAATGGTGGAAGTGCGGATTTATATCTAACCCAAAATATAAAAAACGCACTGGCATTATAACCTTTCGTGTGTCTAACGACCTTTGGGATGTGTTTACCAAGTTCGCCAAGGGGTACAGAGAATTTGAGTTAAACAAGGCTCTTGCGCTACCTACTGGGTATTCCCTTAGGTTTTACATGTTAATGAGTGGGCAGGTGTACCCTTTGGATATATCCCTTGAAAACTTGAAAGACCGTCTTGGCATACCTGCGGACAAATACAAGGACAAGAACGGAAAAGACAGAATAGATCATTTTGAGGAAAGAGTTTTGAAACCAGCAAAGGCTGCGCTTGATGAGAGCTGCCCATACA